>NZ_JBIUSS010000032.1:0-102076 GCF_044741445.1 Kitasatospora sp. NPDC088160
TATCCGCTCACTCGCAGGCGCCTTGACCTGCCCCACCCTCGCCACACCACAACCAACGAGACACCGACCACAAAGTCACCGGCATTGGGCCTAGCTAGGCGGCGACCTGGCAGCCCTCGCCGAAGCCGTCGCGGTCCAGCACCACCTTCCGGGCCGGGGTGAACTTCGCCCACTCGGCGTCGCACAAAGCCGCGTCGCACAGAGCCGCATCGCCCTGACGCCCGCCGCTCTGGACGATGGCGAGCCGGGCGTAGCGGCCGACGACCCGGGAGGCATTGCGGCTCCTCTCGGGGTCGCCGAGCCACTTCGCGGCCCACTCCGGGGTGCCCGCAACAGGCGACGCCGAGGCCGACACGGGCACGGCGGCCGTCGCCGGCGCCCCGCTCGACGTGCGGGCCGCTGCTCCCCCGAGCGCGACGATCACTGCTGCTGCGGCGACAAGCCGTTCCCCCGTGTTCATGGTCAGAGAAGGTAGTGGGGCGTACGAACCTTCCGGGCCGCCGGGCAGGCCCTCACCCGGCGGCTTCCCTGGCGGGCCCGGGCTCGGACTCCGGAGCGTTCGCCGCGATCTCGGCCCACAGTCCGGCCGGGTACAGGCCGATCCGCAGGGCGATAGGCGGACGACGGGACCGGGAGCACGCCTAGAACTACACCCCGGGCCACGAGCCCCGACCCGGATACGGCACCCGGCCCCAGCAGCTGTCCACCAATCCCACAGGGCACTGGCTGCACGCCCTGGACGGAGTGGACACGTGGACGCCCGCCATCGAGGTGCTGCGGGACAGTGTCGTGGCGGCGTCCCGGTAGCACGACAGACGGCCCGCCACCGCGCCTCGCGCCGTGGCCGGATAGGTCCACCGTGGTGCCCTTCACTCGTTCGAGGGAGGGCGAAACGTTTTTTCGCTCAGCTGAGGTACGACGTTCCACAAGAGTCGGAGGCATGCCGCTGCTCGCTGATCCATCTGCCCGGGACGCCATGTCGACCACAGTTCCCGGCACGTGCCGACCGGCGGCTTCCCCCTCAGCGAAGGAAGGAGCCCTTCTGTGGCTTTGACGACTCAGAACGCGACGCAAGAGCTGGAGGCCGCGGGCCAGGCAGGTGACCCGCAGGCCGATCAGCTCGTCTCCGATCTGATCGACCACAAGGAAATCGACGGCGTCAACGCCCTCTTCCGCACCATCGGGACGCTCAAGCCCGGTCAGGACCTCTCCCAACTGCCCCAGCGGCTGGCGGACTTCCTGCGGGAGGCCGCGGCGCCGCCGCCGGACTGGTCGGAGGCGGACGTCGACGCCGCAGAGGGCTTCTTCGGCCACCACCACGGCGAAGTGACCATGCTCCAGGGCACCGTCGGCCTGATCGGTACCTACCTCTCCCCCACCGGCGCGTTCACGCTCCGCTCGACCGGGCGGCTCGGCGGCGTCAAGGGCCCGGGCCGGCGCCTGTCGCAGTCGTCCCGGCTGTTCCTCGACATGGGCAACAAGAACGCCCTGCGCGACGGCACCCTCGCGGCGAACGTCACCAAGGTCCGCCTGGTCCACGCCTCCGTACGGCAGTTGCACAAGAAGAGCGGCGCGTGGGACTACGCCAAGCGGGGCGAGCCGGTGTCGATCAAATACACCACCGGCGCCTCCTGCGTGTTCAGCGTGCAGATCCTGGAGGCGATGAAGAACCTCGGCATCGACGTCTCCAAGGAAGACGCCCACGGGTTCATGTGTGCCTGGCACTACGTCAACCACTACCTCGGCACTCCCGAGCGGTGGCAACTGCCCAAGGACGCCGACCTGGTCACGCGCATCTGGAACCAGGCGCGCAACGACGAGTGGAAGAAGTCCGAGGACGGCGTCTTCATGACGCAGCAGGCCGTCGACTTCTACAAGCAGTTCTACCCCGGCCCCACGCACGACGCGCTCATGGCCCTGGTCCGGCACGCGCTCACCGACGAGTACGCCGACATGGCCGGCGTGCCCAAGGGCGTCCTCGACCTCGCCTCCGGTCCGCTCGCCGCCGGCCACGGCGTGGTCAGCGGCCTGGGCGGCGGGCTCCTCGGCGGTTCCGTCCAGAAGACCACCGGAGTCAACCCCTACAAGGACGTCCTCGGCATGGCCTCCAAGACGTTCAACGAGATCCAGAAGTTCGCGCTCACCCACGACCAGGACGACCAGCCGCAGATGCACCAGGAACTCGGCGACGACCGCTGAGCACCGCACGCCGTGCCCCGCCGACCCCACAGGTCCGGGCGGGGCACGGCGTGAACCACCCCATGGCGCAGCGGAACGGCTCGGTTTCCAGGGGAAGCACAAGGTGGCGCTGTCTCCCGGGGCCGTCACCCAAACCGCCTTCTGCTGCCGGTCCAGGGTCCCCAGCACCGGCGACTGCGGGGCGGCGGCCGCAGACCGGACTCGCGCCGCCTCCATGCCGGACACCGCCTGACCGATAGACGGGAACCCGCCGGGCTCATCCCGGCGCCGTTTAACCGCCCCGGTTTCGATGTCATCTTCTTGTTTCGACACGTCGTCAGCGCTGCCGGTTCCTCTTCCGGCCGACTGTCACGTGTCAGAACGACGTCGGAGCCATGCCGTGGCCAGCATTCCCAGAACCACCAGCAAACCGCCGACCGCGATCCCGATGTGCTTCGCGCTCAGCAGACGGTTGTTCCTGCCTTCAGCCGCAGCATCGCGCGGAGGAGGGGGGATGGTGGCCCCGGAGCTGGGAGTCTCCGGCCCAGGCTGGCCGTCTTGGGGATTGTCCCCTGCTTGGGGCGACGGGGAGCCGGACGCGCCGCTCCCGTCGGCAGCTCCACCCCCGTACGGAGGAGCGCCGTCACCGCGGTCACCGTCGTCGTGCTTGTCGATGCAGTGGGCAGCCGGGAAGGAGAAAACTCGCTCGTGGCGGTCGAATGCCTTCACCACGAAGAGCGGGTGCTCCCTGAAGAAGTCACGAATCTGCCACTCGTACTGGTTGCTGGTCTGGGTGGGATAGTTCACGTCCAAATACGTTGAAACATTGAAGCTGTCCCACGGTGCTGCCGGCGACGAGGGTGAGGATGACGCGTCCCCCTGGAGAACGAGAGCCTCCGGCCCGTGTCGGCCGTTCTTCAGGATGATTCTGAAGTTCTGGTCGATGAGTACGACACGGCGGGAACTGTGGCAGTCACGCAAGGGATTGTGGTCATGGTGTCGCCCCTCCCCATCCCCGTCCTGGAGCCACATGGAGCCGAACGCATGCCGTGCGGACGCCTGCGCAGCGACGTCCGCCAACGGAGACGCAAGGGCGATTACCGCACCCGCCAGCGACGCTGCGACCCGGGGACGACGATTCATCCAACGACCTCCATGGGTGGCGAACGCGCTGGACCGCCTGCTGGGCGACGCATCCGAATCTCAGAAGAAGTTAAGAGGAGTCGACTCGTCATATCGTGAACATCTCGGGGGAGCCCTCCTTTTGTCACTCAGCCGCAGCAGTTCCGGGAGAAGGAGGTAGGGCATGGGCCGGTCCGGGCACCGTGACCGGCCTCCCTGGCCTCCCCGGCCCCACCGGCAGCGCCGCTGGGCCGCTGGGCCGCCTTGTCATTCCCGCGCGCCGAGGTGGTAGACGGTGACACCACCGGCGCTCGCGACGGGACGGTAGCCGGCGGCGGGGAGGGCGCGAAGGGCTTCGGCCTCCTGACCGGCGGGGAAGAGGCCGTCCCGCGGGTGGTCGGGGGCCGCGACCCAGTCGGGCTTCGCGCCCGGGCCTCCGGGGTAGTACGGGAAGAGGAAAACCCGCGTGCGGTCGGTGAGTTGGGGTGCGATGCCGTTGGCGGCAGCCACCTGCGCACCGTCCGGGATCACCCGCAGCACCCCGCGCACGGCATCGGCCGTCGCGTCGCGCTGCCAGGTGGCGGGCCGGGCCAGCTCGGCGAGGGGGCGGAAGGGCAGGGCGGCGGCCGTCACCGCGAGCCCGACGGCCACGAGGCCGCAGGCCGTCCACCGCCGCAGGCCGTGCCGCGCGCGGAGCCGGGCCAGGGCGTCGGCGAAGGCGAGGAAGACGATCGGCATCAGGACGGCGCCGTAGTGGAAGCCCGTCCCCCAGTAGGCGGGGTTGGTGGACCAGAACCGCCAGCCCAGCGTCGGCAGGGCGAGCAGGATCAGTGGGGAGCGCAGCGCCAGGAACGCGGTGGGGGCCAGCAGCACGGCGACGGTCCCCCACTTCTGGGCGGGCAGGAGCAGCCTGGTCACGGGGTCGCCGACCGGGCCGTCCACGTTGGAGAGGTAGGTGTAGACGCCGTCGGGATTGAGGGCCGGGATGACGACCAGCACCACCAGCGCCACGGTGGCGGCGGCGAGCGCGACGACGCCCGCGCCGAGTCGGCGGCGACCGTGCCAGAACAGGTAGCAGCCGACGGCCACGACCGTCGCCGCCAGGTCCTCCTTCACGAGCAGCAACGGCAGCGCGCACCACGCGGCCGCACGCCACCTCCGCAGCGTCAGCCGCTCCAGGGCGAAGGCCAACAGCGGTACGGCGAAGGCGATTTCGTGGAAGTCGAAGGCCACCGTCTGCTGCAGGCCGACCGACAGGCCGTACCCGACGCCGATGCCCGCGCCCGCCCACGGACCGGCCGCCCGCGCCGCCACCCTGGTCACCGGGACGGCGGACACGGCGAGCAGCGCCGCCTGGGCGACCAGCAGGGTCATCGGGGAGGGGAAGACCCGGTAGAGCGGTGCGAGGGTGGCCAGGATCGGGTGGAAGTGGTCCCCGAGCAGGTGGAAGCCCGGCCCCTTCAGCTCGGAGACCGGCGCGCGGCCCTCGGCGTAACCGCGGACGGCCTGCTCGAAGATCCCCAGGTCGAAGCCGGACGTCCGCAGGTGCAGATGGCGGGAGACGGACAGCGCGCTGTAGGCGGCGAACAGCACGGCGGCGAGCGCCCAGGGCAGCAGGACGGTCCGGCCCGGCCGCGGCGGCTCGGGCAGCGGCCGGGATCCGGGCCGGGTCCGCAGCTGGGAGTGGAGCTGGGACTGGGGTGCGACCGTGGCGCGGGGTGCGCGGGTCAGGGTCAGGGTCACGGGGCTCACCTCGCGGTAGGGCGGACGTGGGGCGACCCCCGAAGCGTCCGACCCGCCCTCTGAAGATCCGCTGAAAGAGCCTGAAAGCACCTTCAGGAACCGCGACACCCCCCGTGACATGCTGAGACTCATGCGCGTACTGGTGGTGGAGGACGAGACCCGGATGGCCGACGCCCTCCGGGACGGGTTGGAGGCGGAGGGCTACACCGTGGACGTCGTCCACGACGGCCGCTCCGGCCTCTGGTACGCGCGCACCGGCGACTACCGGGCGATCGTGCTGGACGTCATGCTCCCCGGCCTCAACGGCTACCGGGTCTGCGCCCAGCTGCGCCAGGAAGGCATCACCACCCCGATCCTGATGCTCACCGCCAAGGACGGCGAGTACGACGAGATCGAGGCCCTGGACACCGGCGCCGACGACTACCTCGCCAAGCCCTTCTCCTATCCGGTCCTGGTCGCCCGGCTGCGCGCCCTGGTCCGCCGCGGCGGCGCCGAGCGCCCGCCCGAGCTGACCGTCGGCGACCTGATCCTCGACCCCGCCGACCGCTCCTGCCACCGCGCCGGCACCCCGGTCGCCCTCACACCCCGCGAGTACGCCGTCCTGGAGTGCCTGGCCGAACGCCCCGGCGAGGTCGTCGCCAAGACCACCATCCTCGACCAGGTCTGGGAGAGCGGCTACGAGGGCGACCCGAACATCGTCGAGGTGTACGTCAGCGCGCTGCGCCGCAAGATCGACGTCCCGTTCGACCGGAACTCCATCGTCACCGTGCGCGGTACCGGCTACCGGCTGGACTCCCGTGGCTAGGCCGCCGCGGCTGCTGCGCTCACTGCGCTCGCTGCGGGCCCGTTCCGCGGCGGCCGCCGGCCTGGCCGCTGCCGCCGCCTTCACCGCGGGCGCGTTCTGGCTCAGCCACAGCCTCTACGACTCCCAGTCGGACGACGCGAAGGCCGCCGCGCAGGCCCGCCTCGACGTGGCGGTCGCGGACATGCGCACCGGCCACGTCCCGGCGAGCGGGCTGCTCGGCGGCGACCGCGCCTACGCCCTCGTCCTGGACTCCGGCCGGCTCCTGGAGGTCAGCCCCGACCTCGAACCCTTCCGTGCCCAGGTCGCCGCCCAGCTCACGCCGCTGCCCGAAGGCGAGCAGGTCTCCCGCACCCTCACGCTCGGCGCCCCGGCCGCCGGCACCGCGAGCCGTCTGGCCCACCACACCCTCCCCCTGTACGGGCAGAGCGCCGGCGGCATCGACGGCTACTCCCTGCGGTCCGGCTTCGGCGAACCCGACCGGGGCGAGCGCACCGTCACCGCCTACCTGCTCGTACCGCCCTGGGACGCCGAACGCGTCCAGGAATCCGTCCAACGGCTGCTGCTGGTCGCCGGGCCCTTCGCCGTCCTGCTGGTGGCCGCCATCGCCTGGGCGGTCACCGCCCAGGCGATGCGCCGGGTCGAGGCGATCCGCGCCCAGATGGCCTCCATCACCGCCCAGCACCTCGACCGGCGCGTCCCCGTCCCGCCCACCGCCGACGAGATCGCCCACCTCGCCACCACCACCAACCAGACCCTCGAGAAGCTCGACTACGCCGTCACCGCCCAGCGCCGCTTCGTCGCCGACGCCTCCCACGAACTGCGCAGCCCCCTCGCCGGACTGCGCACCTCCCTGGAGGTCGCCCTCACCCACCCCGACCGCACCGACTGGCCCACCGTCGTCCGCGCCGCACGCGCCGACACCGTCCGCCTCCAGCACCTCGCCGACGACCTGCTCCTGCTCGCCCGCCCACCCCTCGCCGCACCGGCCCACCACACCCGGGTCGAACTCACCGACCTCGCCCGCGACGTCGCCGCCGAACTCCCGCAGGGCACCAGCCGGATCACCGTCCACGCCGACCGCCCGCTGGAAGTCCCCGGCAACGCCGCCCAACTCCACCGCCTGCTCCGCAACCTGCTGGAGAACGCGCTGCGCCACGCCGCCGACCGCGTCACCGTCACCCTCACCGAGGACCACGGCCCCGACGGCCAGTGGGCCGTCCTCGAAGTCCTGGACGACGGCCCCGGCATCCCCGCCCCCGACCGCGAGCGCGTCTTCGCCCCCTTCACCCGCCTCGACGAGGCCCGCACCCGCGACACCGGCGGCGCCGGACTCGGCCTCGCCATCGCCCGCGACCTGGCAACCCGCCACCACGGCACCCTCGCCCTCGCCGACTCCCCCACCGGCGCCCGCTTCCTCCTCCGACTCCCCCTGCCACCACACCCCGCCCGCACTCCGTGAGCCCCGCCCGGACCAGCCGCTCACCGGCGATCCCCCCGGCTCCACGCCAGGAGGTCGAACTCACCGGCACTGCCCCTGGCCGGGCGATCCGGACGGTCAGCAGCAGGTGTGCGGTGCCGCGACGGCCCGGGCCGTCGGCGCCTCGGCGTCGGCGATCCGGCCGCGCAGCATCGCGTCCATGACCGCCATGTACCGCTGCGTCCGGGGGCCGCCGAGGAGGAAGGGGTTCGCGGCGCCGGGCGGCTGGCGGCGCAGTTGTTCGGCGCGTTCGAGGCCGTGGTCGTTCGGGTGGTTGGAGAGCTCGACCTCCACGTTCGCCCGGCGCATGACGGCCCGGAAGGCGTGGACGGACGCGAGGAAGGTGCGCAGCTCCTCCGCCGTCGAGGGCGGGTTGAGGCCGCCCCACAGCATCGCGCTGTGGTGCCGGCGGCCGGCCCGGACGGGGATGACCGGGGAGACGGTGCCGGGGGTGTGGCCCGGAGTGTGGTGCAGCTCGATCGTCGTGCCGCCGAGCGTGAGCTGCTCGCCGTCCGCGATGTCGAGGTCCCGGGCGGGGGCGTCGGCCGGGCGGGTGCGGGCGAGGAGGTCCCAGTCGGCCGGGGACATGTGCACGCGGGCGCCGTAGCGGTCGGCGACGGTTTGCGCGCCGCCGAAGTGGTCCGAGTGGCCGTGGGTGAGGACGACGTGCTTGATCGCCGCCGGATCGGCTCCGACCGCGCGCAGCCCGGGGACGATGATGCCGTCGGCGTCGGCCGGGGAGGTGAGTGCGTCGATCAGCACGATGCCGTCGTCCGTCAGCACCGCCATCGCGGAGACCCAGCCCGCGCTCAGGAGCACGAGGTTGTCGAACAGCTTGACGGGCGCCGGCGCGGGCAGGTCAGGAAGGTCGGAGCCGGGGGTCAGCGCCGCCACCAGGGCACGCAGCACGGGGTCGTCGCCGGCGAGGCGGCGGGCGCGGTCATAGTGCGGGCGGGAGGCGGACGGCGTACCCGCGGAGGTGGAGGCCGGGGCCGACGCGGCGGCCGGGGCCGAGGCGGCGATCGGCACGGCTCCGGCGGCGATGCCCAGGGCGGCGAGCTGGGCGAAGCGGCGTCTGGTGAAGTCGGCGTCCGTGGCGGTCCGGCGGGTGGGGTGGATCACGGCGGTCGGGGCTCCTGGTGGTCGGGGCTCTTGGCGGTCGGGGGTATTGGTGGTCGGGGGTGTTCAGCCGAGGGCGCCGACGACGGTCTTCGTCGCCTGGGCGATCAGCGCGTCGTCGGAGGTGGCGTCGGCCTTGCCGCGGTCGGACATGACGACGATCACGACCGGGCTCCGGCCGCCGGGGGGCCATGCGACGGCGACGTCGTTGCGAGTGCCGTAGCCGCCGTTGCCGGTCTTGTCGCCGACCTTCCAGTCGGTGGGCACGCCCGCGCGGACGTAGGGGGCGCCGGTGGTGTTGCCGATGAGCCAGTCGGTCAGCAGTCGGCGCCGGTCCTCCGCGAGGACGTCGCCGAGGGCGTAGCGGCGCAGGTCGGCGGCGAAGACGCGGGGGGCGCTGGTGTCGCGGGTGTCGCCCGGGGTCGCCTCGTTGAGGGTCGGCTCGGTGCGGTCGACGCTGGTGGTCGGGTCCCCGAGGTCGCGCAGCGACTGCTGGACGGCCGCCGGACCGCCGAGCTCGGCCATGACGAGGTTGGCGGCGGTGTTGTCGCTGTACTGGATCGCGGCGGCGGCCAGATCACGCACCTTCATGCCGGTGGCGACGTGCTGCGAGGTGATCGGCGCCCACGCCAACACGTCCTCCTGGCGGTACGCGACCACCTTCTCCAGCTCCTCGTCGGAGGCCTTGCGCAGCAGGGCGCCGGCGGCGAGCGACTTGATCGTGGACGCGAACGCGAACCGCTCGTCGGCCCGGTAGGCGATCTCCCGGCCGCTGCCGGTGTCCACCGCGTACACGCCGAGGCGGGCGTCGAACTGCTGCTCAAGTCCCTTGAAGGAAGCGCTCGTCGTGTCCGTCGAAGGCGTCGCGCTGGATGCCGGGGCGGGTGTGCCGGCAGCGGCATGGCTACTGAGTCCCGCAGAGCCGCACCCGCTCAGCAGGGTGGCCGCGAGCAGGGCCACGGCGGGCAGCGCGGTACGGGGGCGGCGAAGGGCAGGCGTCATCGGTGGTCTCCCAGGTGGTTCGTGTCGTCACCCTCAGCTAAACAGGCCGCCGGGCCATCAGTCCAAGACCACTATGGTGAAGAGATCGATATGAGAATGCCTATGATTGCTGGCCATGGACCTGTTGGGGCACCTACGCCACTTCCGCGCTGTCGCCGAGGACCGGCACTTCGGCCGCGCCGCCGAGCGCCTGCGGATCGCCCAGCCCTCGCTCTCCCAGCGGATCAAACGTCTGGAGCGCGAGCTCGGCGTGACCCTGTTCGACCGCGGCCCGCGCGGAGTCGAGCTCACCCCGGCGGGCCTGCTGCTGCTCGCGGAGGCGAAGGAGGTGCTGGAGAGCACCGCCCGCCTCCTCGCCACCGCCGCCGACCTGCGCACCGGCCGGGCGGGCACCCTGCGCGCGGCCGTGCCGCCCGAGTTGGGGCCGGCCGTCCTGGCCGCGCTGCTCACCGGCTTCGAGAGCGCCTCCCCCGGCACCCGGCTCGAACTGCGGGAACTGCCGGTCGCGGTCATGGCGCGCGAACTCGCCCAGCACACGGTCGACGTCGCCGTCGTCCGCCACCCGTGCCCGGCCGCCGGGCTGGCGTTCGGGCCGGTCCTGCACCAGCCGCTCGGCGTCCTGCTCGCCGCCGGGAGCCCGGACGCCGACCGCCCGGAGCTGGCGGTGGCCGAACTGACCGGCCGGCGCCTGGTGTTCTTCCCCCGCGCCACCGCCCCCGCGCTGTACGACGAGATGCTCACCACCCTGACCCGGCACGGCTGCACTCCCGAGGCCGTCGTCGACCCGCCCGGCCCGGACGTCGCGGGCGCACTCGTGCTCACCGGCAGCGCCGTCGCCCTGGTGCCACGCACCGCGCCGCCACCGGGTACAGTCTGGCGTCCGCTGACCGGCACCCCGCTGGCCTGGCGCACCTCCACGGCCTGGCCGACCGGGAGCGGCGGCCCCGCCGTCCGGCTGTTCGCCGAGGCCGCCCACGAGGCGCTGACCGAACACGGCGGCCTCCTGCCCCAGCCGCCCAACCCCCCGCTCTTCCCCCGGCCCGCAATGGAGTTCCCGCTGTGACCAGCGACCGCGCCCACGGCAACCGCGCATCCGGCTACCGCCCCGCCGGCGCCCGCACCGCACGCGCCCGCATCGCCGCCGCCTTCGCCGACGCCGGCGTCAGCGGCCGGCTGCACGCCCGCGACCTCGACACCGGCACCGAGATCGCCCTCGACGCCGACACCCCGGTCAGCACCTCCAGCGTTCACAAGCTCTGCCTCCTGGTCACGCTCTTCCGCGAGGCCGCCGCCGGACGGATCGACCTGACCCGCCAGGTGGACGTCCCCGCCGCCGGCCGAACCTCCGGGGGCACCGGCCTGGCCGCCATGCTCGACGCCGCCCGGCTCTCCCTGCGCGACCTCGCCTACCTGACCGTCGCCGTCAGCGACAACGCCGCCGCGGACGTCCTCTGGGACGAGATCGGCCTCGACACCGTCAACCGCACCATGGCCGACCTCGGCCTGCCCCGCACCGTCGCCGTCCACAAGCTCCGCGACCTCATCGCCGCCCTCGCCGAGGACACCGGCCGCGACTCCCCGGTCGACCCCGCCGTCGTCGCCCGCCTCAGGGTCCTCGACCCGGCCTTCACCAACCGCAGCACCGCCCGCGACATGACCACCCTGCTCGCCGCCCTCTGGCACGGCGACGCCTGCCCCGGCGAACACGGCGCCGCCCTCCGCCGCCTGCTCGGCCTCCAGGTCTGGCCGCACCGCCTCGCCTCCGGCTTCCCCTACGACGACGTCCGCGTCCACGGGAAGACCGGCACCCTCCCGACGCTGCGCCACGAGGTCGGCGTCGTCGAATACCCCGACGGCGGCCGCTACGCCCTCGCCGTCTTCACCCGCGCCGCCGCCACCACCATCACCCTCCCCGCCGCCGACGCCGCCATCGGCACCACCGCCCGCCTCGCCGTCGACGCCCTGCGCGCGATGGCGGCCGGGAGGGACGACGGCCCGTCAGCAGATCAACCGGTCCGGTGACCTGCGAGCTCACGCAACGAGCTCGGCTCGCGGTTCAACTCCCGGCGCCCTATCGAACGCTGTGGTTCAGGATGATGGTGGTGTCGTCGGCAGTGGTGTACTCCAGGGTGCCGTCGCCGGTGATGGTCCGGTAGGCGCCGGTGCCGCCGACGATCGCCACCGGGAACTGCCTTCCGGGGTTGGGGACGGTGCGTTCGTGCATGGTGCTCACGTGCACCTCCCCGCCGGCCAGGCGCAGGATCGCCTTGTCGTGGAACTTCATCGGGCGGTCTCACGAGGACATCGTCCAGGCTCGCGACGAGTGGCAGGCCGCCACCGACCGCTTCGGCGCCGTCCAGGGCTACCCGGGCAACCACCTCCCCGCCCCGGAGCTCCCCGGCAACACCCGGCAACACCCGACACGTCATGCACGAACTCGCCAGCCCCACCCCCCTCTCCCAGCCAGGTGCCCCCAACACCTGTCGCGCGCGGTCGACGGTCGGACCATCACCCCACGTCAGAGCGGCCGGTAGGCGATCTCGGTCGACGGCCCATCCGCCCGGCCCCGGAACCACTCGCGACACACCAGAACAGCGCACCCCACGCCTCGCCGAAAGTCCGGATGGAAATGACCGAGAACACGTAAGGTCGAGGTTCGTTCGATTGACCCTCACAAAGGCGGTCTGGATACTGATCGAGCACGACGCAACCGAAACTCGTTGCGAAGCGGACTCCGATTCGACATTTTATCCGACTGAGGAGAATCCATGATCTCGAAAGCGAAGAAGGTCGTGAGCTCGATGGCGATGGCCTTCGCCGCGGCGGCCACGCTCACCGTGGCCGTGCCGTCCGGCACCGCCTTCGCCATCGACCATGTCCAGTGTGACGGGAGCCGCAATGACTTCCTGAAGATCTGGTCGCACCTCGACGGCCGTGACAGCGTCGACTGCTACGCGAACGGGGGGACGATCGGCTTCGGCGGGTGGTGGATCGACCGGATCTCCACGGGGAACAACGACTTGGTCTACTCCGATACCAACGGCGACTCGGTGAGGGTCAACCGCTGGACCGACATCACGTACCCGAACCGCCCGCCGAGGGTCAACTCCATCCAAATCCTCTGACGAACCGGCGGAGCGGGACCCGAACGGAAATTCGCCCGGCCGCATCACCGCAAGTCCCCGCGGCGCTTTGATCGCCGTCGAATTTTCTGTGACGTGAGTTCGCTCAATTCCGGTCCACCGGCGCCGGCCATGCCCTCCAGGGGCTGGCCGGCGCCGGCATGTGGTGTCACGGCTGCCCGCCGAGCCCCAACTTCCGGACCCCGAAAGGGGAGAAGACCATGTGCGCGGCCCAACCGCGGTGAATCAGCGCGATCTGCGAGGGCACCGGCATCACCGGGTACAGCTCCCTGCCCCGCGACCAGTTCGCGAGCAGGCCCTCCGTGGTGTCGACCGCCGAAACCAGCATCGTCACCTGGAGGTCCCCGTCACCCCAGGTGTTCCACAGGGCCCATCCTTCGGGCCTGGCCTCGACCCCGAGGCGCGAGCACACCTCCTCGTAGCTCTCCCCCCACGCTCTCCGGCATCGCCCCGGGCCGCGGGATCGCCACCCCGGCCAGCTTCACCTCGGACCGGTCCGCCTCCTCGCCGCGGCAGCCGTCCCCCGGGAAGTGGTAGTGCCGGATCTCCCGGGCCAGCCGCGCGCGGTCTGGTCGTACACCTCGGTACGCCGGCCGGCCTCCCGGAAGTGCCGTCACTGGCGGAGGCTCTGGCCGGGGCCGCTCCGCCGGGTGGAGCGGCCCCGGCGGAGCGGTCGCGGCGGGGGTCAGCGGGTGCTGAAGTCCGCGTTCCAGGAGGCGTTGCCGGTGCGGGCCAGGCCGACCTCGTTGTAGTCGCCGAGCATGATCCCCAGGTGAAGGGGCGACCTGATCCAGCCGTCGACGGCGGCGTCGATGTCGGTGGGGCCGTAGAAGGCGATCTCGCCGAATCCCCTCCCGGTGTAGCCGAGGTTGCGCGCGATGCCGTTCGAGTCGCAGAAGTGGCCGGAGACGCGGCGCTGGTCCATCTGGTCGGCGTTGCACTTGGCGGCCTGGGAGAGCGTCTGGTTGAGGCGCACCGCCGGCTTGCCGTTCTGGGCGCGCACGGTGTTGAGCCGGTCGAGGAAGCGCTGCTCGACGGAGGTACCCGGGCCCGGGCCGGTGCCCGACCCGATCAGGTCGAACCGCTGGGACATGCTGCCGTCGCAGTTCTCGACGGTGACCTCCTGGTCGAGGCCGTGGTAGGTCAGACAGCGGTTGTCGCGGGCGTTGTGGAGGTAGGTGCCGCCGCCGGCGACGGGCTCCAGGGTCCACTGCTGGTTGGCGCCCGCCCACCAGTGGATGAACTGGGTGGACCGGCCGTCGTTGGTGTCCATCTCCAGCACGCGCTCGGTGCCGTTGACGTTGCGGGCGAAGTCGACCCGGTCGCCGGGCTTGTTGGAGATCCAGAACGAGGTGGAGGCGTTCTGGTAGTTGCGGGCGACGATCCGGGAACCCTCGCCGTCGGCGCTGGCCAGCGAGTTGTGGTTCTGGTGGTCCTGGATCGTGATCATCTGCTCGACCACGGCGGCGTTCGCCGGCGCGGCGAGCAGCGTGATGCTGCTCGCGGATATGGCGGAGACGGCGAGCGCCAGGCCTGCCAGCCGGGTGCGGCGGCGGGTGCCGGTGCTCGGGCGGGGGCGGAGGGTCCGGGCGGACGGGTGGGACACGGGGATCTCCTGTTGTCGGTGGACCGCGTGCGGATGCGACTGCGGAACGCGGTCAGGACACCAGGACTGGATTGACGATCGATCAGCAGCGTGTTGACGAACAGGGTGTGCGTCGTCCATGGAGGCGGCGCGGAGCTCGGGTGGACCCCGCCCGCATGAAGGCGCCAGGGTGAACGCGGGCAGGTGAACGCGCCGCCGCGCCCCGGCACGAGCGGTGCCGGGGCGCGGTACGCAGCGGAGGAGAACGGGCCGACCCGGTCCCGCCCGCCCACACGTGTGTCAGCCGGACCGTGCTGCCGTGGGGGGGGGCCGGGGGGGGGCGGCGGCCCCGCCCCGGGGGGCGGGGGGGGGGCGGGGGGGGCCCGCCCGCGGGGGGGGGGGGGGGGGGGGGGGGGGGGGGCGGGGGGGGGGGGGGCCGCCCCGCGCCCCCCGCCCCCCCGCCCCCCCCGCGCCCCCCCCCCCCCCCGGGGCCCCCCCCCCCCCCCGCCGCGGGCGGGGGGCGGGGGGGGCCCCCCCCCCCCCCGCGCCGGGTTCAGTTGGCCAGGCTGAAGTCGCCGCCGAGGGGTGCGGCGATCTTGTCGACGCCGGTCAGCGCGGTGAGCGAGGTGACGGGGGTGCTGCTGTCGGTGGTGGTGCCGTTGCCGAGTTGGCCGGAGCCGTTGTTGCCCCAGGAGCGGACGGTGTTGTCGCCGAGCAGGGCGATGCTGTGTTCGCGGCCGCCGGCGATCAGTTGGATGCCGGTGAGGCCGGGGACCTGGACGGGGGTGATCCGGTAGTCGGTGGTGCCGTCGCCGATCTGGCCGGAGGTGTTCCGGCCCCAGGCCTTGAGCTTGTTGTCGCTGTCGGTGACGGCCAGGCTGTGGTGGGCTCCGGCCGCGATCCCGGAGACCCCTCCGAGCCAGCTGCCCTGGGTGTCGACCGGGGTGAAGCGGCTGATGGTGGTGTTGTCGCCGAGCTGGCCGGTGGCGTTGTAGCCCCACGCCTTCACCGCGTTGCCGCTGGTGGGCTTGGTGGAAGTGCTCGGCGGGCCGACCAGGGCCAGGTTGTGGTCGGCTCCGGCGGCGATCCGGGTCACACCGGTCAGGTTGTTCACCGGGGACGGTACGTTGCGGCTCGCCGAAGTGCCGTCCCCGAGCTGGCCGTTGATGTTGTAGCCCCAGGCCCACACGGTGCCGTCCTCGCGCAGCGCCAGACTGTGGTTGAGTCCGGCGGCGATCGCGATCACCTTGTTGAGTCCCTCGACCCGGACCGGGACGCTGCTGTCGGCGTTGGTGCCGTTGCCGAGCTGGCCGTAGTTGTTGCGCCCCCAGGCGACCACGGTCCGGTCGGCGAGCAGTGCCAGGCTGTGCACTCCGCCCGCGGCGACGTCGGTGGCATCGGAAAGATTGACGACCTGGCCGGGCGCGTTGTGGCTGAACACCGAGCCGTCGCCGAGCTGCCCCGACCCGTTGGCGCCCCACGTCTGCACCGTGCGGTCGGTCAGCAGGGCCAGCCCGAAACCTGCGGTGGGGCCACTTCCCCCGGCGGCGATCTTCACCACCTCGGCGCTCGTCAGCCCCAGCACGGTGGTGGCCGTCGTACGGATGTCCGTCCAGGTGCCGTCGCCGAGCTGACCCGCGCGGTTGTTGCCCCAGGACTTGAGCCGCTTCTCCTGCACTTCATCTCCTCATCGGGTGTGCTGTCACTCGGGAACGCGGCCTCGCCGGGCGCTGCCGCGGAGGCTGCCACGAGGACGCGGCGATGCCGCCTCCCGACAGACCGCTCCTGCCCGGCCCTCTCCGCGAGCTCTCGAACGCATCATCGGGGACGAGCGATCAGAACTCGGGGCCCCAATCTCGATCTTCACTCGAAAAGGTGACCTTCCGGTGTTTCCAGGCGCGCCGGGCCGTCTCGCACCGCGCACACCCGCCCCTTGGCGGCGCTCCTGACGTCAACACGACGGCCCGGCACCTCGTGGGTGCCGGGCCGTCGGGTGGGGTGTGGGGGCGCGGGTTACTTGGGCATCTCGTTCCAGAGCTGCTGGGCGCTCTTGCCAGTGAGCTGGACCCAGATCTGCTCGTTGTAGTTCGTGGTGTTCAGCAGGTGTGCCAGGTCGGGCTTGTTGTAGGCCTTCGAGACGTAGTCGATGAACCGGGCGGTGGCCTGGTAGCCGCTGTCGTAGTTGGAGTCCGGGCCGAAGTGCTGGGCGCCGGTGCCCGGCTGGAAGTTGTAGTCGCGCACCCAGTCCGCCAGGCCCTCGCCCAGCCACCACTTGCCGGAGAACGGGCTGTCCCAGACCGCGACGTGCACGGCCTCGTGCACCAGGAAGCCGGTGTCACCCTGGTTGCCGCGGGTGTAACCGATGTTGACGTGGACCTCCTTGACGCCGTTGCTGGGGTTCACCGTGGTGAACGCGGGGTAGTCGGTCAGCTTCGGGTCGAAGATGATCTTGAAGTAGCTGGGGGCGGCGAAGGCTCCCTTGGTGATCAGGTTGGAGATCGTCGGGTAGTAGTCCGCGACGGTCCTCTTCTGCTGCTCCAGCCACGGCCCGAGGTCCGGGGCCTGCGAGTAGTCGAGGTCGATGGTCGGGCGGCCGGCGGTCGGCGGGGTGGTGGCGCCGTTGCGATCGAGGTTCCAGGACTGCGCCGGGTCCCCCGCGTTGCAGGCGGCCACCTTGGCGTTCAGGTCCGCGCCACGGGCGAGGCAGAGGGTGCTGTCCGAGACGCTGTGCAGCAGCCAGGCCCGGCCGTTGCCCATCGAGGTGTTCTCCAGCCACCACTTCTGATTGTCCGCGCCAACGTAGTTCCAGGCACCGACGGTGTTCTTGCCCCGGTCCCGGTCGACGGCGTTGTTGGTGCCGGGCACCTTGACCGACCAGGTGCCGTTGCCCTCGTCCCTGACCGTCCAGACCTGCTGGGCGGAGGACTCGTTCCAGTCGCGGACCACCACGTTGGAGGCGTTGTTGCGGCTGTCCCACTGGAGGGCGCCGCCCGCGTAGCTGGAGATGCGGTAGTCGGCGCCGCTGGACGGGAGCGACTCGGCCGCACTGGCGGTCCCGGCGCCGAAGGCCATCCCGGACACGACGGTCGCGGCGGACAGGACGACGGCGGCGGCGGCCGTACGACGGGTGATCATCTCGGGGTTCTCCTCTCGGGCGGCTCCCCCCTGGAACCGGCCTGCGGTCATGCCACCGGGCCCCGGTAGACGCGGCGTCAACGCTCCCGTCAACGGGTGCGTTGACGGGCCGTCGGTCCGGTGGTGTTCACCCGAAGGTCCAGGCCTTCTGCCAGGTGGCTCCTCACTCGCGGATGCCCGCGCTTTCGACCGCCCGCCGCCGGTGTCGCCCGCCGCCGGTGTCGCCCGACAGCGACAGCGGCGCTGTCACGCGGTGACATGCCGCGCACTGACCGTCGGATCCGTGCCAGGCCCGGCCAACGCGAGCCCCTGAGGGGCAACGCGACTCGCCGGAGGTCGGGTGCCTTCGTCCTCGGACTCTGGCACGCTCGGTGTGGCGAGGTCGAGTCGAGTGGTCGTCCCATCACCAATGTTCCGTACGAGGAGGCATAGTTGACGCTGAGGAAGAAAGGGTCGCGCCTGATCACCATCGACGAGGTGGTGTACCGGTGGCGGGTACACGGTGGTGTCCGCTGCTGCATCGCGTGCGCATGGGGCCGGTCCGGTTTCGCGGTCCAGCGGGTCGACCAGATGGGCCCGGTGCTTCTGGCAGCCACGTCAGCGTTCCCCGTCGTGCCGTCCATCGTCGAGGCGGGAGTGCGCACCGCGCTCGATCAAGGATGGCAATCTACCGGGGCAGGGCCCGCTTTCCGCCTGCGGGAGCTGGTTTAGAGCGGAGGCGAAGGCCGCGGTCTGCGGCATCGGATCGGCCACCGGCAGGTCGACACGACTCCGTGTAGAGCGACGCGCTCGACCACCCGACCAGGAGCGGCGCAGCCGGGAGCGGCTGCCGACCGGACGGCGACGGCGCCTGCTCCACCCGCCTGTCCGTGATCGGGTCCGATGGCAGGAGCCCCTGATAGAGCACCTCAAGGGGTGGCAGCCTCGATGGCAGAATGACGGAATGGTGACGAATCAGCCGTGGGCAGGACTTCATGCTGACCTGCTGGCGGCGAAGGCCTTGGTGTACGACCCGAGCGGTTTGGCCTGTTCGCCCCCGGTGGCCGAACCGGAGAGCACCGAATACGCGGCTTGCCGGTTCACGATCGACGGCCGCTCGGTCCGGTTCCGCGCGGCCAAAACCACCCCGACGAAGGCGGGCCAGTTCGTCACCGTGTGGCTGCGATCCGAAGAGGGACCGATCCGGCCCTTCGACACCGACGACGGGGTGGACCTCTTCGTCATCAGCTGCCGCGACGACAACGGCTTCGGGCAGTTCGTCTTCCCGTCCGAGGTGCTGTGCGAGCGCGACATCGTCTCCCGCAACGGCTCCGGCGGGAAACGAGGGTTCCGCGTCTACCCGCCATGGGTGACCACGACCAACCGGCAAGCGCGCAGCACGCAGGCCTGGCAGGTGAACCACTTCTTCCACATCGGCCAGAACGGGCCCGCCGACCTGGCGTACGCCCGCGCCCTCCACCACCCGTAGCCGCCCCCGTGCGCCGGCTCGGCTGTCGGGATGACATCCGGGCGCGGCCCACCCGGAGCGGCGGTCCGCGCTCTGGTACGACGGGGCTGATGTCCGCGCCGGCGGTGCGTCCCCCGTCCGCCGGCCGTCCCGGAGGAGAGATCGCCGTGCCCGTGCCCACCACCTTCGACCACCAGGCGAAGAACTACAGCGTCCCGCACGCCTACTGGCTGGCGAAGGCGTCCGAACTCGCCTACCAGGACGAGGCCACCATCGAACAGCAGGCCCGCGACTGGGGCTTCGACCGGGTGCGTCACCACCAGACCCGGTTCACTCCGCCCTTCCCGCTGGAGGACACCCAGGGCTACACCATGGCCAGCGACCACATGGTCGTCACGGCGTTCCGCGGCACCCAACCGACCGAGATCCGCGACTGGCTCTCCGACTCCTCCACGCCGCCCTGGCCCGGCCCCGCCCGCACCGGCTACGTCCACTACGGCTTCGCCGAAGCGCTGGAGTCGGTCTTCCCGGACGTCCGGGACGTCCACGCCCAGCTGCGCACCAACGGCCAGACCGTGTGGTTCACCGGCCACAGCCTCGGCGGAGCCCTGGCGATGCTGGCCGGCGCCCGGTTGTACCTGGAGGACCCGCGCCTCCAGGCCGACGGCATCATCACGTTCGGGCAGCCCCGCACCTGTGACCGGCTGCTCGCCGCCGCCTGCAACGAGGGCTTCAAGGGACGCCTGTACCGGTTCGTCAACAACAACGACATCGTGCCCCAGCTGCCGCCGGAGCCGGCCTACACCCACGTCGAGGCGCTGAAGTACATCGACTCCTCGGGCCGGCTCCACGACTCCATGGGCCTGGTCGCCGGGCTCGCCGACCGCGCCAAGGGCCTGACCGCCGACGCGTTCGCTCCGGCCACGGCCGGTGTGCGCGACCACGCGATGAAGCGCTACCTCGCGGCCCTGGAACAGAACCTCGCCTGACGGAGTCAGGCCCTGCGGGGGGGGACGGGCGCCGGTGGGTCCACGGCCGGCAGGCCGGGCCCGGCGAGCGGAGCCGGGCCGAGGGCCCGAGTGAACCGATGGTACGAACAGCCTCCCCCCGGTAGCGATGCGCACACGACCGTGTGTGGATGGTGACGGGCCGCCACACCACGGCCGTCCGATCCACCCTCACCATTCGCACCTCGAAGGGTTCCACCCATGCGTACCGCGCACCGCATCCTGGCCGTCTCCGTCCTCAGCCTCCCGCTCGTCATCGGCGCGGCGACCACCGCCTCCGCCGCCGAGACCGACAACATCCCCACCGTCAACTTCGACAGCGGCGCGTTCGCCGTCGGCCCGAACGGCAGCGCCCTTCAGGTCACCGACGCCCAGTTCGGCCCCTGTGGCTCCTCCTTCCTCACCGGCGCCGTCGTGGTCGGCCCTGGCGGCGTCGCGGGCAGCGCCACCGAGACCGGCATCAGCACCGGCGGGCAGGGCTGACCCCACCCGCACCCGCGCCACGGCTGCCCCGGGAGCACCCCGCCCCGGGGCAGCCGCCCGTCCGAAACCGGACGGGGCCAGGACAAAACGCCCTACCCGGCCCGCGGGAGGACACCCGCCCCCTGCCGGACGGCACCGCCAACGCCACGATCACCGGCGTCAGCGGCGCCGCCGTCCTCACCGAAGCCACCGGGGGACCGGGCGCCGGAGGGCACGGCAGCCGGCGCGCGCAGTGTCCGTCCGGCATCTGGTGCGTGGTCACCGGACGGCCCAGGCCAGGCAGGCGGGCTGGTGCCAGGTCGTCCGGACCACCTGGCCGCCGGGCAGCCTGTGCTCGCTGTTCCAGGTCCGGCAGCACCCGGCGGCAGGTCGACGCGGCCCGGACGGCACCGCGGGACCGACGGCCTGGCGGACGGGCACGGGCGCGAAGGCCGGCTTGCCAGGGCGGCCCCGGCGGCGCCTGGTGGAGGAAGTCGTCATGCCCGCCGTTCTGCCACCCCCGGCCCCCCCTCCAACCTCGCCTCACCCGAACGGATGAGCAGCCCGGGCCGGCTGCGGGACGCTGACGCGGCAGCAGGAAGCGGTGAGGGGCAGGCCTGGGCGAGGGCGTCGAGCAGGGGGCCTGCCGGGGGGCTTGCCGCCGGTGCGGCCCGTCTACAGGTCCCGCACGAGGATCAGGATCACCTGGGACTGCTGGTCGACCGTGGCCACTGGCGGGGCATCGGACCCGTCGCGGGTTCACAGCCGGTACCGCAGCGAGATATACGCGCCAGGGCCATCCGTTCATCGTTTGTCTACCACCCACTGTCAACGTGCCCCGGTACAGCTGTGAAGTTTCAAGGAGTTTCTCAATGGCACACCCGGGCACGGCCGCCTCACCGACCGAACGGCGAATACCGTGGCGACCACAATGGGCGTACACGGCGGTCGTACCGCTGTTCGCCCTGCTGGCGGGGCTCATCGGCGCGTTCCCGATACCCGCGCACGCGGTGGGCCCCGTCGCTCCGCCGCAGGCCGTACCAGCGACCGTTCAGGAACACTCGGCCGCGACCTACAACAATCGGTACGGCACCAGATGGCGGGGGGAGATCTTCGATCTCGCCCAACGTGTTGACATTCTCGCGCTGCAGGAAATCCGGGACGCGGAACCGGACGATCCGGACATCGTGCCCGAAGCATCGATCAACACGAACGGTTTCGAGGTCCAGAGGTACCGATGGGAGGTGTTTCCCGCCTGGACAGGCGGCACTCGCACCATCTACCGGGTCAGGACAGCCACCCGTGAAGAACGCTCGCTGGCCCTCGTGGTGCCCCGGAGCATCGACAACGCTGCGGCGCCCGTGGTGAGGGTCATCCCGCCTCAGCCGGAGAACAACGGCCAGGTGGCTAACGATGCCAAGCCCATCCTGGGCGTCAAGCTCGCGGACGGCACGTGGTACTACTCCATGCACGCCACCAACAGGGCAGCAGGCTTCCATGAGCGGAACAACGTGCCGGCCGCCATCCAGGCGGTCACGGCGACGGGCGACGCGAACTGGGCCCTGATGGGCGACTTCAACCGCGAGCCCGGGTCGCTGTCGATGGCGCAGGTGTTCGGCGACGGCCGTCGGCTCGTCAGCTCCGGCATGATGACCTACTCCAGGAACCGCCCGACCTCCGAATACGACTACATGATCGCCCGGGGGCTGCCGGCCGACCACCAGTACACGGCGCGCCGCCTCGGCTACGTGGAGGAATCGGACCACTTCCCGGTGATGTTCAGCAAGGACCCGCTGCGTCGCAAGGACGAGACCTGTCGGCCGAACGTCCCGTCCCCGCCCCGAGCAGCGGCCGCGTCCATGATCTCCCTCGCGGCGGCCGGCGTCCCCGCTGACGTCCCGGCCGGCGTCCCGGCCGACAGCGCGCCGCCGACGGCCTCCGCTTCCGCCGCCACAGCCCGGGAGCCGCAGCACGGGAAGGTCTCCGTCCTGACCTCCGGAGCCGCCGGCCTGGTCGCCGACGTGCCGGACGCCTCGCCCGCTCCGGGCAGCCCGGTACGGGCCGCCGCCCCCGACTGCTCCGCCGGGCAGAGCTGGGCGACCTGGCAGAAGGCGGACGACACCTGGGTGATCGAGACCGGCCGGACCAACGGCACCACCCCGGCCGGACAGGGCAGCGTGCTCAGCGTCCCCGCGTACGGTGACCGGCTGGCCGTGCGGCCGATCGAGAACGACGCGACGAACGGCAAGCCCGACGGCAGCCCCGGCCAGCGCTGGCGCTTCGTCGCCGACGGCGCGGGCGGCTACCGCATCACCACGGCCACCGACGGCCGTTGCCTCACCCTGGACGGCACCGCGCTGACGGTGGCGCCGTGCGACGGCTCCGACCGGCAGGGCTGGCACCTGTCCGTGCCGTGCTCCGGCGCCGGCCACACCGTCCCCGGCTTCCCCGACCTGCCGTGGCCGACCGTCGCGGACCGCCCCGAGGTGACCTGGCCGTCGCTGCCAGGGCACCCGGCGATCCCGTGGCCGTCCGTCCCGGGCTTCCCGGGCGTCCCGATGCCCGGCCACCCCGACCTGCCCGAGCTGCGCTGGCCCGGCTTCCCCACTCTGCCCACCACGGCGTGGCCCGCCGTCTCCGGCCACCCCGAGGCGACCTGGCCGGCCGTCCCCGGCTCCCCGACCGTCCCGTGGCCCGCCATGCCGGGCCACCCCGGCGTCCCGTGGCCGGTGCTGCCGCTGCCCGGCAACGGCAACGACGACGGCAGGACCCTGATCCCCGGGCTGCCGAGCGCCACCGACCCGGCGATCCCGGGGCACCCGGACCTGGCCTGGCCCACCGTGCCGGGATTCCCGCAGGTGAAGTGGCCCTCGGTGCCCGGCTCCCCGAACGTGCCGTGGCCGGGCCACCCCGACCTGCCGGATGCACCGGGGACGGACGGGCCCTCGCTTCCGGACGTCACCTGGCCGACGCTCCCGAGCATCCCGCTCTGGCGCTGGCCGTCCGTCCCCGGGTTCCCCACCGTCCCGTGGCCCTCCCTGCCGGGGCTGCCGGACGTCCCGTGGCCCGCGACCACCGGCTTCCCGAACGACCCCGCCGCCTGGTCGAACCCGCCCAAGTCGCCGGAGGAGCCTCCCAAGTGCAAGCGGAAGGACCAGCCGGACGGCAACACCCCTGGCGGTGACAACGGTTCCACCGGCGGCCGTCCGCCGGTGCCCGCGCCTCCGGGGATCTCGCTGCCCGGGTTCCCCGTTCTGCCCATGTTTCCGCCGATCTTCGGCGGCCCGTCGACTCCCAGCGGCCCCAACAACGGCACTGGACCCGACGGCGGCACTGGCAACGACGCCGGGACCGGCGCATACCTCCAGCCGGGCACCGGGGACACCCTCGTGCCCGACGTCCGCGGCTCCAGCACCGTGGCGGGCAACGCCGTCCAGGCCTACGAGCCGAACGGCACGGACGCGCAGAAGTGGGTGTTCTGGGACCGCGGCAACGGGAACTGGGCGATCGAGACCCGGCTCACCTACAACCGCGCCTCCGCCGCCGAGCGCATGCTGCTGGCCCACGACACCGGCCGGCACGAGAGCGTGCTCGCACCGGCCGCCGCGGACGGGCAGCCCGGCCAGCTGTGGCAGTTCAGGGACGCCGGGGGCGGCTGGACGAACGTCGTCAGCGCGGCCGGCGGCTGCCTGACCCAGCGCGGCGCGCACGAGGTACTGGCCGTCCGCGACTGCGACGGCAGCGCGCAGCAGAAGTGGAAGCTCTCCGGCACCGTGCCGACGACCGGGGGCGGCAACGGCAACAACGGCGGCAGCACGGGCGGTGGCGGCACCGGCGGCCAGCCGCCGCTGGGCGCCGGTGGTGCGCAGCCCGCACACAACCGGACGGTGGTACTGCAGTCGGGCAACGGCGGCCTGCTCGCGGACCTCGACGGCGCCAACACCGCCGCCGGGACCCGCATCAAGGCGCAGGGCCGCAACGGCAACGACGCGCAGAAGTGGACGCTGTGGCAGAAGCCGGACAGCCGGTGGCTGATCGAGACGAAGCTCGGCGGCGGCATGGTGATGGACCACAACCCCACCACCCACCGCACCCATCTCATCGGTGCGCAGGAGGGCAACGCCAACCAGCTGTGGCGGTTCACCGACGCCGGGGGCGGCTGGTTCACGGTCGTCAGCGCCGCCGGCAACGGCTGCCTCACGGCGGCGGCCGACGGTGCGGAGCTGGCGATCCTCGGCTGTGACGGCACCAACGCCCAGAAGTGGCGCCTGACCGAGGCCGTCGACAACCCGTCGACCGGCGGTGGCACCGGTGGCACCAGCGGTGACGGTGGCGGTGGCGGTGGCGGGAACTCCGGCGGCGCGGCCGCGGTGCCGGTCTACTCGGCGCTGCCGTCCAAGTGCCTGGACGTCACCGCCGGCAACACCGCGAACAACACCCCGATCGACCTCTACGACTGCAACAACACCGCCTCCCAGCAGTGGACCCCGACCGCGACCAGCGGCGGGCTCGTCCTGAAGGCGTTCGGCAAGTGCCTGGACGTCGCCGCCGGCAACACCGCCGGCGGCACCCGGGTGGGTCTGTACGACTGCAACGCCAGCGCGGCGCAGAACTGGCGCCAGGGCGCGGACTCCTCCCTGGTCAACCCGAACTCGGGCAAGTGCCTGGACGTCGTGGGGGGCAACTCCGCGAACGGCACCGCACTGCAGATCTGGGACTGCAACGCCAGCGACGCGCAGCGCTGGGGCCTGGGCACCGTCCCGCCGCGCGCCCCGCAGCGGCCCGCGCAGCAGCCCGGCACCACCCCGGTGGTGAGCCCCGGCGTCGGTTCGTCGCAGGTCGCCACCCTGCGCTCGGCGAACAACACCATGGTCGCGGACCTCGACGGCGCGAACACCGCCTCCGGCACCTCGATCAAGGCGCTCGGCTCGAACGGCAACGACGCGCAGCGCTGGGCGTTCTGGCCCACCGCGAACGGGCGCTGGATCATCGAGACGCTGCTGACCGACGGCAAGGCCGCCGCCGGCCAGGGCATGGTCATGGACCACGACCCGGGCACCCACCGCGCCCACCTGATCCGGACGATGGACGGCAACGCCAACCAGCACTGGGCCTTCCACGACGCCGGAGGCGGC
The DNA here is from genome assembly GCF_044741445.1 of Kitasatospora sp. NPDC088160. Classification (NCBI taxonomy): domain Bacteria; kingdom Bacillati; phylum Actinomycetota; class Actinomycetes; order Kitasatosporales; family Streptomycetaceae; genus Kitasatospora; species Kitasatospora sp. NPDC088160. Next base: position 25,361 of record NZ_JBIUSS010000032.1, read on the forward strand.
TGGTTCTGGATCACCAGCGACACCGACAGCGGCTGCCTGACCGCCAACAACGCCGGTGAGCAGCTGGGCATCTGGGCCTGCGACGGCTCGGACCGCCAGCGCTGGCGGCTCGACAACATCCAGAACGGGCCCACCCCTGGCGGCGGCTCCGGCGGAGGCGGCGCCGGTGGGAACACCGGCGGCTCGTCCGGCGGTGGCGGTGGGAACAACGGCGGGAACAACGGCGGCTCGACGGGCGGAGGTTCGACCGGCGGCGGGAACGCCGGCAGCGGGGGAACCCCGCAGGCGCCCGGGGGCAGCGGGGTGCGCCACGGCGTCACCACCGTCCTGCGCTCCGGCAACAACGGCCTGGTCGCGGACCTCGACGGCGCCAACACCGCCGGCGGCACCCGGATCAAGGCCCTGGGCGGCAACGGCAGCGCCGCACAGCAGTGGATGCTGTGGCAGAAGCCCAACAACCAGTGGCTGATCGAGACGAAGTTCGCCGGGGCGATGGTGATGGACCACAACCCCAGCACCCACCGCACCCACCTCACCAGCGCCCAGGAGGGCAACGCCAACCAGCTCTGGCGCTTCCAGGAGAGCCAGAACTTGCCCGGCTGGTACCGGATCATCTCCGCGGCCGACAACGGTTGCCTCACCGCCGTCAACAGCAGCGAGGACCTCGCCGTCTGGGCCTGCACCTCCTCCACCGCCCAGTGGTGGAAGCTCGACGACTCAGCGGTCACCGGAGGTGGCGGTGGGAACACCGGCGGTGGCGGTACCGGCGGAGGCGGAGGCGGCGGGAACACCGGCGGCGGTGGCGGAGGAAGGGACCCGCGCTTCCCGGACAGCATCCAGCTCCCCCCGGTCTGCAACGGGCGGCAGTCCTCCGACTCGTGGATGTGGCACGGGGACACCCTGTGCCCAGGGCAGAGCCTGGAGTCCTCGGCGGCGGAGCAATCCACCCGGCTCGTCATGCAGCAGGACGGCAACCTCGTCGCCTACTACACGCAGGGCGACGCCATCGGCGACCACACCTGGCCCGTATGGGAGTCGAAGACCGTGGGCTGCGGGGCCAAGGCCGTCATGCAGGACGACGGGAACCTCGTCGTCACCGCCGCCGACGGGCGGGTCTGCTGGGCCTCGGGAACCAATGGCCGCAATGGCGCCTGGCTGATGGTCAGCCCCCTGGGCGACGTCCAGATCCTGCAGGCCGGCGACGCCACCGGCGCCGCCATCGACGGGGCCCGCGCGGTGGCTGCCGCAGGAAAGGGCGACTTCCTGGAGGCCTTCATCTACGCGCTCCAGGCGATCATCAAGGGCGTCCCGAAGGTGCAGTGGCAGACGAACACCGGACACCCGCGCCTGGTGCCGCCCAAGTGCGTCGTGACAGGAGGCCGGGTCATCCCCTGCACCTGACCTTCCTCCCGCGGGCAGCCCGCGGGCGCCCGGCACCCGCCGGGTGCGTCCGGACTCGCCGGCCTCTCGGAAACCGGCCCGGTGGCCTCCACCCCGCTCTCGGGGTGGAGGCCACCGCCATGTGCCCATCGCCACGTGCCCACCGCCATGTGCCCATCGCCACGTGCCCACCGCCGCGTGCCCATCGCCACGTGCCCACCGCCGCGTGCCCACCGCCATGTGCCCATCGCCGACGGCCTCGCCGGCCCGCTCCCGGAGGGGGCGTGGTCGGAGGCGCGGTTCAGCGGATCGGGGCGGCCCGCAGGGGGAAGTGGCAGGCGGCCAGGTGGTCGTCGGGGCCGAAGGCGGTGAGCTGTGGCTCGACCTCCGCGCAGATCTGCTGCGCCGCCGCGCAGCGGGTGCGGAAGCGGCAGCCGGACGGCGGGTCGATCGCGGACGGGAGTTCCCCGGCGACGCCCCGGCTGCTCTTGGCCTTCTCCACCACCGGGTCGGCCACCGGGATGGTGTCCAGCAGGCCGCGGGTGTAGTGGTGCACCGGGCGGGCGTACACCGACGGTGCGGGGCCGATCTCCACCAGTTTGCCCAGGTACATCACGCCGATCCGGTCGGACAGGTACCGGACCACGGACAGGTCGTGCGAGATGAACAGGTACGACAGTCCGAGTTCGCCCTGAAGGTCGCTCATCAGGTTGAGCACCTGCGACTGGATCGACACGTCCAGGGCCGAGACGGGCTCGTCCGCGACGATGAGCTTGGGGCGCAGGGCCAGCGCGCGGGCCAGTCCGATGCGCTGGCGCTGGCCTCCGGAGAACTCGTGCGGGTAGCGGTCCAGGGCGGTGAGCGGCAGGCCGACCAGGTCGAAGATCTGCCTGATCCGCCGGTCGCGCTCGGCCTGGCCGTCGACCCGGTGGATGTCCAGCGGCTCGCGCATGATCGATTGGACGGGCATCCGGGGGTTCATCGCCGCGTAGGAGTCCTGGAACATGAGCTGGACGTCCCGGCGCAGTCGGCGCCGCTCGGCCCGTGGCACCAGGGCCAGGTCCCGGCCCTCGAACACCAGGCTGCCGCTGGTGGGCCGCTCCAGGCCGACGATGAGCTTGCCGACGGTGGTCTTGCCGCAGCCGGACTCGCCGACCAGGCCGAGCGTCTCTCCCCGGCGGACCGTCAGGGAGATGTCGGCCACGGCGCTGACCGCGCCGACGGCCCGGCGCAGGATCAGGCCGCTGGTCACCGCGTACTGCTTGACCAGGTTGTCGATGCGCAGCAGCGGTTCGGCCGGCGCGTCGTCGGGCACCGCGGGGGCCCGTACCGCCGGGGCCCGTACCGGCGTCGCCGGGGGCGGTGCCACGGCGGTGGGGCGGCCGCCCGGCTCGGCTTCGCCGACCGGGAAGTAGCAGGCGTAGCGGTGTTCCGGGGCCTCCCCGGACAGCGGCGGCTCCTGCGCGTGGCACCGCTCGGTGGCGTAGCGGCAGCGTGCGGCGAACCGGCAGCCGGGCGGCGGGGTGGTCAGGTCCGGCGGCAGGCCGGGGATCGAGTAGAGCCGGCCGCCGGACTCGGCGAAACGTTCCGGCAGCGATTCGAACAGTGCCTCGGTGTACGGGTGGCGGGGGTTGGTGTAGAGCTCCTCGGTGCCGGTGGTCTCGACGACCTTCCCGGCGTACATGACGGCGATCCGGTCGGCCCGTCCGGCGATGACGCCGAGGTCGTGGGTGACCAGGATGACGGCCATGCCGAGCTGCTGCTTGAGGTGGTCGATGAGTTCGAGGATCTGCTTCTGGACGGTGACGTCGAGGGCGGTGGTCGGCTCGTCGGCGATGAGCAGCTTGGGCTCGTTGGCCAGGGCCATGGCGATCATGGCCCGTTGGCGCATCCCGCCGGACAGTTCGTACGGGTAGACCAGGGCCCGCTGGGCCGGGCTGGGCATCCCCACCAGGGACAGCACCTCGACGGCGCGCTCGTGCGCCTCCTTCCGGGAGGCCCGGCGGTGGATGCGCACGGACTCGGAGATCTGCCGGCCGATGGTCATCGTCGGGTTGAGCGAGGTGGTCGGGTCCTGGAAGATCATCCCGATGTCGTTGCCGCGCACCCGGTCCATCTTCTCGGGGCCGAGCGCGAGCAGATCGCGGCCGTCGAGCAGGACCCGGCCGTCGACGACGCTGCCGCCGTTCGGCAGCAGCTGCATGATCGACATGGCGGTCATGGTCTTGCCGCAGCCCGACTCCCCGACGATGCCGAGGGTCTCGCCGACGTCCACCGCGAGGTCGACGCCGTCCAGGGCGTGCACCACCGAGCGCTTCAGCCGGATCTCGGTGCGCAGGCCGGTCACTTCGAGGAGCGCCACTGCTGATCCTCCGTCGGGTTCACCGCTTCTGCAGCCGGGTTTCGAAGGCGTCGCGCAGGGCGTCGCCGATCACGTTGAAGCACAGGATGATCAGGATGATCACGGCGGCGGGCGGATAGATCATCCACCAGCAGCCCTGGCCGGCGAAGGTGGTGCCGACGTCGAGCATGCCGCCCAGGTCGTTGTTGGGGGCCTGGAGGCCCAGGCCGATGTAGCTGAGCGTGGACAGGGCGAAGACCGCGTCGGCGATCGAGAACGTGGTGTTGACGATCGTGGTCCCGATGGTGTTGGGCAGGATGTGCTTCAGCACGATCCGCCGGCCGCCCGCGCCCATCATCCGGGACGCGGCCACGTACTCGCGGACCTTGATGGCCAGGGCCTCGCCGCGGACCAGGCGGGTGATGCCGAACCAGGAGGTCAGGCCGACCTCCAGGATCAGCATGGCCTTGCTCTTCCCGTAGACGCTGCTGAGGTAGATCAGCAGGAAGATCAGCGGGAAGGACATGAAGGAGTCGATCACCCGCATCATCAACGCGTCGATCCAGCCGCCGAGATAGCCCGCGACCGCGCCGTACAGCGCGCCGAGGACGGCGGCGATCAGACCGGCGGCGAGGCCGATCTCCAGGCTGGTCTGCCCGCCGACCATCACCTTGCCGAGCTCGTCGATGCCGTCGTTGTCCGTGCCGAGCGGGTGCCCGGCGCCCGGCGGCAGGGTGACGGCGGAGAGGTTCACCACCGAGGTGTCGGCGTGGTAGAACAGCGGGCCGAGGAAGCAGAAGGCGATGATCGAGACCAGGACGGCGACGGCGACCAGGGCCAGCCTGTTCTCGGCGAAGACCTCCGCGCCGCGCCGGAGCATCGAGCGGGGCCGCCCGGCCGGCTCCCCGCCCGGGGCGGAGGCGGGCCGACCTTCCGTGGTACCGGGTGTCAGGGCCATCAGGTGAGCCTCACTCGTGGGTCCAGCACGGCGTAGCCGAGGTCGGCCAGCAGCGAGCCGACCACGGTGGTCACCGCGGTGAGCAGGGTGGCCGCCAGGGTGATGCCGTAGTCGTTCTGCAGCGCGGCACGGGTGGTCAGCAGGCCGATGCCCTGGATGTTGAAGACGTACTCGACGATCAGCGCGCCGCCGACCAGCGCGGGCAACGAGAGCCCGACCAGGGTGACCATCGGGATCAGGGCGTTGCGCAGCACGTGGCCGTACAGGGTGCGGCGCCGGGAGGCGCCCTTGGCCTGGGCGGACCGCACGTAGTCCTGGGTGATCTGGTCCAGCACCCCGGAGCGCATGTAGCGGCTGTAGCCGGCCACGGTGGTGACGGTCAGGGTCAGGACGGGCAGGCAGACGGCCCCGGGGTGGGTGAGCGCGTCACCGAAGGTGGCCACCTGGTCCTGCACCGAGACCCAGTGCAGATCGTCCTCGAACCACTGCTGGATCAGGAAGCCGATGAAGAACGTCGGCACGCCGTAGGCGACGAAGGAGAACACCGTGAAGGCGTGGTCCAGCACGCTGTTGCGGCGGGTGGCCTGGAGCAGGCCCGCCGGCACCGCGATCAGCAGCGCGAGCAGCAGCGAGGCGCCGACGATGTAGGCGGAGGCGCCGAGGGCGTTGAACAGCAGGTCGGAGATCGGGCGCTGCTGGATGTAGTCGAAGCCCAGGTTGCCGTGCAGCAGGCCGTCCAGCCAGGTCCAGTACTGCACGTAGACGGGGCGGTCCAGACCCATCTGCTGGGTCAGGTGGGCGATGTTGGCCGGGGTGGCGTGGGAGCCGAGGATCGCCCGGACCGGGCCGCCCGGCATGAGCTGCATCAGGCCGAAGGAGATGACGGTGACCATCAGCACCGTCAGGAGGGCCTGGAACAGCCGTCGGATCAGGTAGGCCGTCACCGCCGCCCCCCGAGGGGGGCAGCGGCGACGCCGTTACGGATGGCCGTCATTTCGTGTAGTACCAGTACTCCGGCTCGTAGCCCTGGAAGGGGTCACCGGCGTCGAGGTGCAGCTTCTTGGTGACCTCGCTGATCGCGAGCGTGTTGGGGGTGTAGATGACCGGCTGGTCGCCCGCGATGTAGTCCTCGTAGGCGTACAGGTCGTTGACGTCGCTGCCGGTGGTGGTCTTGACGATCAGCTGGTCCAGCTTCGGGTCGGAGAAGCTCCAGACGTTCGGCCCGGCTCCGGTGGCGAACAGCGCGTCGCCGGTCGGGTAGTAGTCGGGGGCGTAGACCCAGCCGCCGTAGAGCAGGCCCTGCCACTGGCAGCCGGCCGGCTGGTCGGCGCCGCAGGCCACGCCCTCGTTGCCGATGGTGTTCTGGGTCTGGCTGACCATGGTGATGCCGATGCCCGCCTTGGCCGCGTCCGAGCGCATGTCCGCCGCCATGGTGTCCAGCGCGGCCTGGCCGGAGGGGTAGTCGAGCGTGAACGCGGCCTTGGTGCCCGCCGCGATACCGGCGCCGCACTGGTTCGGGCCGGTGCCCGGGTCGGTGCAGGTGGCCGGGACGCTGTCGGTGTTCCAGCCGTGGCTGCTCAGCAGCTGTTTGGCGGCCGCCGGGTCGTAGGTGGCGCGCTCGGACTGGCTCTTGGGGGAGAGCGGGTTGCCGGCCGGGAGGCTGGGCACGGCGCCGGTGCTCGGGTAGCCCCAGCCCTTCCAGATGCCGTTGATGATGCCCTGCTGGTCCACGGTGTCCTGGACGGCCTTGGTGAAGTAGGGCTGCTTGAACAGCGGCCCTACGGCCGGGTTGGCGAAGTTGATCTGGTAGTACGAGATCTCGTCCAGGTAGGTCGGGGCCGGGATGTAGTAGCCCGCGCCGCTCAACGGGTTGCCCGCGTCCGGGTTCTTGGCGTTGAAGGTCGGGGAGTTCTCGGCCGGCAGGTAGCCGACGTCGATGGCGTTGGCGCCGCCGCTGCCGGCCTTCAGGTCCGCGTACTCCGTGGTGGCCGAGGTGTACGGGACGAAGTCCACCTCGTCGAGGTGCGGCTTCTGCGGGCCCGAGTAGGCGGGGTTCGGCACGATCCCGTACGCGCCGGAGGTGCCGTTGTAGTTCTTGAGCTTCCACGGGCCGTCGACCACCGACCACAGCGGGCTGCCCGCGAAGTCGCCGCCCTTGGTCGACTGCGCGCTGAGGTAGGCGTAGTCGGCCGCGCAGTCCTTCGCTGCGGCGTCCGAACCGAACGCGTCGCTCGCGCAACTGCCCTTCTGCCCCTGGCCGGTGAGGTCCCAGGCGAGCGGCATCGGCGTGATCTGGCTGAGCTCGTCGTCGGTGAACCAGGTCTGGTTGACCGGGGTGTTGAGGGTCAGCGTCAGGGTCTGTCCCGAGGCGGTCGCCGAAGCCACGTTGTCCGGGAAGTACTTGGCGCCGATCGCCGGGTTCGGCGGGGTGTAGTAGCCGCTGTTGGACGACTCGGCCTTGGCCATGTTGATCCAGAACAGCACGTCCTGGGCGTTGACGTCCTCACCGTTGGACCACTTCCACGGCTTGACCTGGAGGGTGACGGTCCTGCCGTCCGCGCTCCAGGTGGGCGCCTCGCCGAGGGAAACCTCCGGGTCGAGGGCGACCTTGTCGTTCAGGCCCCAGTAGTACAGGGGGCGGTAGAACAGCTCCTGGAACTGGCTGGTGTTCACCGTGGTGACCTGGGCCGGGGAGTCGAACGGCCAGATGGCGTCCGGGAAGGTGGAGGGCGCCTCGGCGACCCGCACCACACCTCCCTGCACCGCCGCTCCGGCCGGCCCCGGGTTGCCGCTGCCGCCGCCCCCACCGCCGCCACTGCAGGCCGCGGCGGTTGCCACGACCGTGACCAGCGCCACCACCTGCGCGAATCTGCGCGCTCCTGCGGACTTCGTCATCCTTGACTTGCCCCTCTCCCCCACGTGAACACCACGAGTTCTTTCCTTGCGCGACCTGACGGTTCGCCGACGCGGGCATGGCGATGCCGTGGCCGGGCAAGGTGAGCGGCTTTCCCGACGGCGGGAAGGCACCGGCGTCCGTGGGCTTCAGCCGCTTGCCGCGTGCTGGCCCTGCCCCGTCCGGTGCTACCAGTTAGACCGATTTTTCGAACAGAGAGAAGCCTTGGGGACGACTCGTGTTCGTCAAGTTTCCATCAAGGAAAGGATCTTGAGGACACGCATGGTTCTCGCACCGGGACCGGCCGGAGTTCTTACACGCCTTTGCCGTCGCTCTGCCGAACCGCTGACCGGCACCCGGCAGGGTCGTGCCCACACCGACCGCAGAACGTACGGAGGGCACCACGATGACGACGAACACGGCGACGAACACGGCGGCAGGGACGACCGGTACGGCGACGGACGCGACCGCGAGCCGGGCGAAGGAGCCGGCCCGCCGGGGCGGGCTGGCCGCCGCCGCGCTGGCGGTGCTGGCGGCGGTGCTTCCGGTCACCACCGCCTCGCCCGCGCAGGCCGCCCCCACCGGGGCGGCGGGCCGGCCCGCGTGGTGCCCTACCGTCCCCGGGCACCAGGTCGACTGCACGACCATGCGCCGCCCGCTGGTGGCGGACGAGCCGCGCCTGGGCGGCATCGGCGTGAGCTACGCGGTGGTGCGCCACAGCCGCCCCGGCCCGGCCCGGGGCACCATCGCGTTCAACCCCGGCGGCCCCGGCGAGACCCTCATCGACCGCGCCGACCAGGTGGCCGGGGCACTGCAGGGGGTGCTGGACGACTACGACCTGCTCCTGCTGGACCCGCGCGGCACCGGCCGCTCCGGCCGGCTCCCCTGCGACGTCACCGAGGCCGACTACCGCTTCGCCCCGCGCCCCGCCCAGCGCGAGCTCGTCGCCGACTGCGCCGAGGAACTCGGCCCGCGCGCCCGCGGCTACACCAGCGCCGCCACCGCCGACGACCTCGATGCCGCCCGCGCGCGCCTGGGCGCCCCGAAGCTGGTCCTGTACGGCCTGTCGTACGGCACCTACCTGATGCCGGTCTACGCCGACCGCCACCCCCAGCGGGTCGAGTCGATGGTGCTGTCCGGCGCCTACCCGCTCGCCTTCGACTCCCTGGCCCGGCCCGGCGCCCAGCAGGTCTCCCTGACGCTGCGCCGGATCTGCGAGCGCAGCGGGGCCTGCGACCCGGAAGGCGCCGTCCGCGACCTCGCCGCCACCACCGAGCGGCTGCGCACCCACCCGCTGGTGCTGACCGCCTCCCTCGGCGGCAGGCCGCGCACCGTGGTCTTCAGCGAGGACAAGCTCGCCGACCTGATGTACGAACCCGCCACCCGAGGCATCGGCCTGCACCCCGAGGAGCCCGGTCTGCTCGGCGCGCTGCCGGCCGCCCTGCACGCCCTCGCCGCGGGCGACGAGGGGCCGCTGGCCGCCCTGGTGCGCGCCGAGGTCGAGCACACCGGCACCGAGGACCAGGCCTCCTTCCTGGCCGTCACCTGCAACGACTACGCCCGTGCGTGGGACCCGGCCGCCCCGCCCGCCGAGCGCCGCCGCCAGTACCGGGCCGCGCTGGCCGCCGCCGACCCGGCCGACTTCGGGGCGTTCAGCGTCAAGGGCTGGACCGAGGGGCAGACCGACGGCGGCGACAACTGCCTGTCCTGGCCGCGCCGCGGCACCGCCAACCCGCAGCCGACCGACCTGAAGAACGTGCCCGACGTGCCCGTCCTGGTGCTCTCCGGGGACCTCGACACCAACACCCCCGAGGCCAACTCCCGCCTCTCCGCAGCCCAGTTCCGCCGCAGCGCCTTCGTCTCCGTGCCCAACAGCGGGCACGTCCCGGAGATGGAGTCCACCGGCTGCGCGGTGGACATCTCCACCCACTTCATCCGCACCGGCGCGGTCGGCGACACCTCCTGCCTCGCGCACATCCCCCCGGTCCCCGTCGTCCCGGTCCCCCGCTGACCCTCTGACCGGCCGCCCTCGACCACCCCCCGACCGGCATGACCACGCCCGCCACCAGCGAAGATGACACCATGACAGATCCCACCGCCGCCCGGCGCACCGTCCTGGTCGTCGAGGACGACCCCGGCGTCCGCAACACCCTCGACCACCTGCTGCGCTTCGAGGGCTACCGGGTACTCACCACCGCCGACGGACAGGAGGCCCTGGAGCTCCTGGAGCACCGGCGCCCCGACCTCGCCGTGGTGGACGTGGTCATGCCCCGCCTCGACGGCCTCGCGCTGTGCCGGATGCTGCGCCGGCGCGGCGACCGCCTGCCCGTCCTGGTCCTCACCGCCCGCCACCAGCTCGGCGACCGGGTCGCCGGGCTCGACGCCGGCGCCGACGACTACCTGGCCAAGCCCTTCGCCACCGAGGAACTCCTGGCCCGTATACGCGCCCTGCTGCGCCGCACCGAGCCGCTCGGCGGCGAGAGCGCCGAACTCGGCCTCGACGACCTCGCCCTGGACCCCGGCGCCCGCCAGGCCCACCGCGGCGGGCGCCGGCTCGACCTGACCAAGACCGAGTTCGACCTGCTGGAACTGCTCCTGCGCAACCAGGGCACCGTCCTGACCCGCCACCAGATCTACGAACGCATCTGGGGCTACGACTTCGACACCGACTCGCGCTCGCTCGACGTCTACGTCGGCTACCTGCGCCGCAAGACCGAAGACGGCGGCGCGCCCCGGCTGATCCACACCGTGCGCAACGTCGGCTACACCGCCAGGACCGCCTGATGCTGCGCACCAGGATCGGCCTCGTGGTCCTCGCCTCCGTCCTGCTGGCCATCGCCGTGCCCGTCACCGCCGCCTACCGCGGCGTCAGCACCCTGGTCGCCGACCAGCTCGACCGGAGCCTGGAGGACCGGGCCCACACCGTGCTCGCCGCCCTGGACCTCGACCGCTCCCCGCCCGCACGGCCCGACACCGTCGAACAGCTGCTGCTCCCCGACGGCACCACCCGGCCGCTGGGGGCCCCGGGCGGCCCGGCGCTGCCCGTCTCGGCCCGGGCCCGGGAGGTGGCCCGTACCGCACAGGGCGCCCACCAGGAGGACGCCACCGTCGACGGCACCCCCTACGGCATCCTCACCAAGGCCCGCCCCGACGGGCAGGGCGCGGTGATGGTCGGCCAGACCTACGCCGGGGCGCAGACCGTCGACGACGCGTTCCTGCGCCGCATCACCTGGACCAGCGCCGCGGCCGCGGCCGCCTCCGCGCTGCTCAGCTGGCTCGTCCTCGGCCGGATCCTGCGCCCGGTGCGACGCCTGGCCCGCGCCGCCGAACACATCACCACCACCCGCGACCTGACCACCCCGCTGCCCGCCGCCGGGCGCGACGAAGTCGGCCGCCTCACCCGCGCCTTCGAGGCGATGGTCGGCGCCCTGCGCCGCTCCCGCGACCAGCAGCAGCGCCTGGTCCAGGACGCCAGCCACGAGCTGCGCACCCCGCTGACCTCGGTACGCGGCTGCGCCGAACTCCTCCAGCGCGCCCGCGGCCGGCTCGCCCCCGCGGACGAGGAACAGATCCTCGCCACCCTGGTCACCGAAACCGTCGCACTCGACGAACTCGTGCGCGAACTGGTCGAGTTGGCCACCGACCAGCAGACCGTGGAGGACCCGGAGCCGGTGGACCTGACGGCCGCCGCCGAGGACAGCGCCCGGCGCTTCCGGCGCCGCACCGGCCGCGAGATCACCGTCACCGCCGAACGGCCCGTGCCGGTACGGGCCCGCCCGCGCGCGCTGCAGCGCTGCGTGGACAACCTGGTCGGCAACGCCGTCAAGTTCAGCCCGGACGGCACCCCAGTGGAGGTCCACGTCACCGGCACCCGGCTGGCCGTGCGCGACCACGGGCCCGGCATCGCCCCCGGCGACCGGCAGGCCGTCTTCGAGCGCTTCTACCGCGCCGCCGGCACCCAGTCGACCCCGGGCTCGGGGCTGGGCCTGGCCATCGTCCACGACCTCGTCGCCGCCGACCACGGCACCGTCTTCGCCACCGCCGCCCCCTCCGGCGGCGCCGAGGTCGGCTTCCACCTGCCACCCGCACCGGAGGGCTGACGGCCCGCCCGGAGGTCGGGACGAGGTCAGGACAGCGGGTCGGTGATCTGCGAGCCCGGCTGAACGGCGTGGCCCGTCGCGGACGGGTCGGCGCGTCAGTCGGGCTGTTCGGCGTTGCGGGCGCAGCGGAAGCCGGCGTGGCCGCTGGAGCTGTCGGGGGTGTTGGAGCTGCGGGCGGCGACGCGGTAGCGGTTGCAGTAGGACTCGTGGCACAGGTGGGAGCCGCCGCGGATGACCTTGGCGGTTCCGGTGGCGGGGCCGGTGGGGTTGGCCGGGGTGGGGGATGCGGGGTGGTCGGTGGTCCACCAGTCGGCGCACCACTCCCACACGTTGCCGGACATGTTGTACAGGCCGAAGCCGTTCGGTGCGAAGGAGCCGGCGGGGGCGGTGGCGCGGTGGCCGTCCGCGGCCGTGTTCTTCGCCGGGAAGGTGCCGCGCCAGATGTTGCAGCGGTGGGTGCCGTCGGGATCGAGTTCGTCGCCCCACGGGTACCGGGCCTGTTCGAGTCCGCCGCGGGCCGCGTACTCCCACTCCGCTTCGGTGGGCAGGCGTTTGCCGGCCCAGGAGGCGTAGGCGTGCGCGTCGTTCCAGGAGACGTGGACGACGGGGTGGTCGCCGCGGTCGGCGACCGTGCTGCCCGCGCCCTCGGGCCGGTCCCAGGCGGCTCCGGTGACCGCGCACCACCAGGGGGTTCGCTCCACCCGTACGGCGGTGCGCCGCACGGCGGCCGGGAGGAAGCCGGCGAAGACGTAGGACCAGCCCAGGCGCTCGGCGTCGGTGCGGTAGCCGGTGTCGGCGGCGAACGCGGTGAACTGCTCGTTGGTGACCGCGCGGGCGTCGATGAGGAACGGGTCCAGCCGGACCTGCCGCACGGGGCCTTCGCCGTCGTCGGGGAAGCCTTCGGAGTCGTCGGTGCCCATCAGGAACCCGCCGCCGGGCAGGAGGACCATGCCGTCCGTCGGGCCGGCGGGACGCGGGGCCGCGAGGTGGAGCGGGCGGAGCGCGCCGGGGCCTCGCGAGGGCGTGCAGCAGGGCGCCGAGGGCAGGTTCACGGGTTCCTCCGGGGGTGGGTTCAGCCGGCCGTGTGAGGCCGGCCGTGCAAGGCGGGCCGGGTCAGGCGGGCCGGGTCAGGCCAGGGCTGCCCGGCGCCTGAGGTCGAGCTCCCGCTGCACCCGCTGAACGTCCTTCGCGTAGGGCAGGTGGAGCAGCGTCAGGAAAGCGCCGTTGACGAGCATGAGGACCACCAGGACCGCCAGGAACACCGGGCGGAGTCCGACCGCCTGGCCGAGGAAGCCGGCGCCCAGGCCGAAGGCGGCCCACGCGAGGGCTTCGAAGACCGAGACGTAGATCGTGAAGGCGGTGGCCCGCAGCTCGGGCGGGGTGACCGCCATGACCATCGGGCGGTTGAGGCTGGGATTGACGCCCTGGGCGACACCCATCAGGCAGAAGAGCAGGGCGTAGGCGCCGATGCCGCGGTAGTGGACCTGGGTGCCCAGGAAGGCGAGGACGGCGAAGGCGACCTGGGCGCCCTGGAGCGCGCCGGGAAGCCCGTGGCGGGGGCTGCGGCGGGTGGCCCAGTCGGCGAGGAAGCCTCCCAGCAGGGTGCCCAGCAGGTATCCGATGCCCAGCGGCATCAGGACGACGGCGGCTCGCTGGGTGGTGAAGCCGAACACGTCCACCAGGTAGACGACGGCGAACGAGGAGAGCAGCAGGTGTCCCGAGAGCAGCCGCGACACCAGGAGGATCGCGAAGCTGGGGATCTTGAACAGCGAGACGACGGTGGCCAGGCCGACCTTCGTCCGGGGCTCGCGGGCGGCCCGGTCGAGGTCCGCGAGTTGCCGCTCGGCCGCGCCGCGGCCGGGGTCGCGGAAGCAGAGCAGCAGCACCCCGCCGAAGAGGATGTTCAGGACGCCGACGCCCCACAGTCCCCAGCGCCAGCCGTCGTGGACTCCCGCCAGTTGCCCGATGAGCGGGCCGAGCACCGAGCCGACCAGCGACAGCGCACCGTAGAGGGCACCGACGGCGCGACCGCGCGACGCCGGGTCGAACAGGTCGCCGATGATCTCGGAAACCAGCGGCTGGGCGGCCGCGTAGCCGGCCGCGAGGACCGTGACGAAGACCAGCAGTTCGGTGAAGTCCCTGGAGAAGCCGGCGGCCACGCCCCACACCCCCCACAGGCCGGTGGACAGGACCAGGACGCTCTTGCGCGACCAGCGGCGTGCCGCCCACACCCACAGGGGGGCCGCGAGCACGCCGATCAGCTTGCCGGCGGCGGTCAGGACGCCGAGCGAGCCGAGGGTCAGGCCGAGGGCGTTCCTGATGACCGGGAACAGGCCGGTGACCAGGCCGGCCTCGGTACCGTCGACCAGCATGGCGCCACCGAGGACCGAGAGCTGGGCCCATCGGCCTTTGACCGGGGGCGGGCCGGTCCTCGTGGCGGGCCCGGAGGTGCCCTCGATAAGGTCGGACATGCGCGACTCCACTTCTTCGCATCGTTCGTCACAGGGGCAGTGCGGGGGAAAGGCGGCGTGCTCGCCGGTGACGGGGCTGCAACCCCGTCACCGGTACGTCGTGCGCCGGCTGGTCAGAGAGCGGCGAGTTCCTCGGCCACCCGGCGCAGGGCCGACACGTCGGTGAGGCCGCCGGCCAGGGCGGCGACGTCGATCAGCGGCGTCGGGCCGAGGAACTGCAGGAATTCGGAGTCGACGATGCCGGGCAGGTGCCTGCGCATCACCTCCACGGCGACCGGGTCGGAGATCAGGGCGAACACGGGGGTCCGCAGCGAGAAGCGTCCTGGGGGGTAGTCCTCCGGGTGGGGCAGCGGCTCGGCGGCCCGGTCGGCCTGCTCGCGCTGGGCCCGGACCAGCAGGTGCTCCGCGCCGACCGGGCCCTCGGCCGGCAGGCCGAGGCGCTCGTACTGGCTCGGCGGTGCGTCGCCCGCGCGCATCAGCTCCACCAGCAGGGTCGCCATCCGCAGCTCGGCCGCGTCGTCGACGAGGGGGGTGCGCTGGTCGGGGTCGCCCTCCAGGTCGAACAGCAGGGTGCCGTGCTGGTAGGGGTTGATGAAGGTGCGGCCGGGGACGCGCAGGGTGCGCACGCCCTTGGTGAAGGTGAACGGCTCCGCCAGTTGGAGGTTCGCCAGCTCGGCCGGGGAGAACCGCCCGCGCATGTGGGTGGGCATCAGCGTGTGTTCCAGCAGCGGCGCGTTCTGCGCCGTGGCGGGGGCGCGCATGTAGACGTACCGACCGTCGGTGACGTTGACGTGGCCGCCGTGGATTCCGAACAGGGCCGCCTCCCGCACCGGGGTGTCCTCGGCCACCGGCAGCGGGCGGCCTTGCACGTCCGCGGGGCGCTCGATGCCGAAGTACTCCAGCAGCGTCGGTGCGAGGTCGATCGTCTGCACCAGGGCCCGGCGCCGTTCCCCGGCCTTGCCGGCCCGCGGGTCCCACACGAACAGCGGCAGGTGGACCAGTTCGTTGTACCAGGGCTGGACGGTCTTGCCCCACCA
The DNA here is from genome assembly GCF_044741445.1 of Kitasatospora sp. NPDC088160. Lineage (NCBI taxonomy): Bacteria > Bacillati > Actinomycetota > Actinomycetes > Kitasatosporales > Streptomycetaceae > Kitasatospora > Kitasatospora sp. NPDC088160. The sequence goes on from NZ_JBIUSS010000032.1 coordinate 40,541, forward strand.
GCCCTTCTCTCCCAGCAGCAGGCCGTGGTCGGTGTTGACGATCAGCAGGGTGTCGTCCCAGAGGTTCTGCTCGTCCATCAGGTCCAGCACCCGCCCGAGGGAGTGGTCGCACATCGACAGCAGCGCCGCGTACTCCAGGCGGGCGTGCTCGACCTGGCCGGGGGTCTCCACCACGCGCTTGTAGTCGGGCCAGTCGAAGTGCGGGCCTTCGTAGTCGTGCGGGTAGAGGTCCTTGAACCGCTGGTGGCTGAAGAACGGCTCGTGCGGGTCGAAGGTCTCGATCTGCACGAACCACCTGTCCGCCTCCCGGTTGGTGCGGACGAACTCCAGGCCCGCGTCGAAGGTCAGCGTCTGCGGGTGGCGGTCCTCGGTCGCCAGGTGCGGGCGGTTCACCCAGTCCTGCCGGTAGGACTCGAACCGGAGCTTCTTCAGGTCCTCGGGGATCTCCGGGTCGGCCACCTGGCCCTTCCACGGGTCGCCCTCCTGGCCGCGGAAGAACTCCCAGGTGTTGTACCGGCCGTGGTAGGTGGCGCCGCCGTCCTCCCAGTAGTGCGGGTGGTCGCTGACCAGGTGGGTGTACACCCCGTTCTGCTTGAGGAGCTCGGGCATGGAGTCGTCGAACGGCTCCAGCGGGCCCCAGCTGCGGTGCAGGAAGTTGTACCGGCCGGTGTGGATCTCGCGGCGGGCCGGCATGCACGGCATCGACCCCGCGTAGGCGCTGTCGAAGGTGACCGACCGCTCGGCCAGCCGCGCGAAGTTCGGCGCGTGAGTCCAGTCCCCGCCGTAGGGCGGCAGCATGTGCCGGTTGAGGCTGTCGAACATCACCATGATCGCCTTCATGCGGCGCTCCCTTCTCCGGCCGGTGGCGTCTTCCGCCCCGGCTGCCACTGTTCGAGACGCCGGAGCATGCGCTCCAGCCAGGCCACCCACGCGTCCATCGCGCCGGCGCCGTACTGGTGCAGTTCCTCGTAGACCTCGCGTGCCAGTTCCTGGTCCAGCTCGGGCAGCGGGTCCTCGAAGCGGACCGTGCGGTCGCGGGGCCGGTTGCGGGCGATCTGCTCGCGCCGGTGGTCCAGTTCGGTGCGGATCAGCAGGATCGCCGCCTCGCGGTCCAGGACCGCGGCGAAGGCGAAGCGGGAGAGGAAGTCCGCGTCCTGGAACCGGCTGGGCGGCTCGTACGGGGAGCGCACCCACTCCATCAGCGCTTCCCGCCCCACCGGCGTGAGCCGGTACACCTTCGCGTCGGGACGCCCCTCGCGCGGGTCGACCTCGAACGCCACCCAGCCGTCCGCCACCATCCGCCCCAACAGGCGGTAGATCTGGCTGTGGTGGGCCCGCGAACGGAGGAACTGGCCCTCCGTCTCGACCCACTTGCGCAGGTCGTACCCACTGAACGGCCGGCCGGCCAGCAGGGCGAGCAGGACGTACTCGAACTGCATCGTGCCCCCTATGTGCGGAATCACTTATGTGCTCAGTGTTCTATCCGCGACACGGGGGTCGTCAACGCGGCGGGCGGTGAATTATCCGACCGTTCATATGAGTTCACGGTGATTCACAGTGCACAGCGCACAGTGCACAGCGCCTGCGCTACCGGCGGGGACGTCGAAACCCGGCGCGGCTGCGACGGAACAGGCCCCTCCCGGGAAAACGGGCGCCCCGTGGCGGTCCGGGCGAACCCGGAACCGCCACGGGGCGGGCCGTGCCTGTCGTCACCGGAGCGGCACGGTCCCCGGCCTGCGCGTCCGGGGCGACCCGGGCGGCCGAAGAGGTGTGCTCAGGAGAGGCGTGCTCAGTTGAAGACCAGGACGTCGGTGCGCATCGGCAGCGCGCTGCCCCAGCCGATATTGATCTTGAACGTCACCAGCCCGTTGCCGGGGGCGATGCTCGACACCTGGAAGGGCGCCGCGCCGACGAACCGGTTCCCGTTGCCGTCGATCTCGGAGGCCGTGATGACGACCGTCGAGTCGATCCCGATGACGTTCCAGGCGATCTGGAGGTTGAACGTCCCGTTCCCCGGGGTCCACGTCCACCACCCCCGCCACACGGCGCCGACGTTGCCGCCGATCGCCGCGAGGCCCTGGTCCCGGTCGGCGGGCTGCGAACTGCTCGCGATCCGCGGCACCTCGATGGAGGAAGATTCGGCTGCGGCCATGACGGCTCCCCTCGCGCCGGGAGAGCCCCCATGAGCTCCCCGATACTTAGAGTGTCCAGTAATGTGCACAGCGTAACAATCACTCGTGCGAGTGAACCTCCGGCGCGCCTCCCCCGGTACTTTCGTTACGGCCTCTGGTCGGGCGGTTCGATGGCGAGGGCGTGCCGGAAGATGTTGCACGGGTCCCAGCGGGCCTTGATCTGTTGCAGGCGGGGGTAGTTGTCCTTGTAGTACAGGGCGTGCCACGGGGTGCCGGAGGTGTTCCACGCCGGGTCGGCGAGGTCGGTGTCCGCGTAGTTGATGTAGGAGCCGTCACTGACCTCGCCGGGGACGGGGACGCCTCCGGTGTCGCGGTACACATCGCGGTAGAAGCCGCGGACCCAGGCCAGGTGGGCCGCGTCGTCCGACTCGTCGGCCCAGACGGTGTAGTAGACGGCCTTCATGACCGAGTCGCGCTGGGCGACGGCGGTGGCGTACGGGGGCACCGCGTTGACCTGGCCGCCGTAGCCGACGAGGAGCAGGCCGCACTCCGCACCGCCCGTGCCGTCCGTCAGGTACCGGTAGGCGGTCGCGAGTTGGGGGTCGGTGAGGGAGCGGCGCAGGTAGCCGGCCTTGTCCTTGTAGCGCCGGGTGATCGAGTTGCCGGCCTCGCCGGTCCCCGGCCAGGTGCTGGTGGGCAGCCAGGGCATGGTGCCCCGGAGGGTGGCGGGTTCGGTGGCACCCACGTCGGCGGTCACCGCGCGCACGAAGTCGGTGAGCACCGCGTCGGAACCCGGAACACCCGCGTCGATCTGCACGACCAGCTCAAGGGTGCCGGACTTGCGGTGTCCGGCGATGAGGACGGCATACAGGTTCGCCGCGGGGGTGCCCGGTTCGCTGTTGCGCTCGTGCCAGGCGCCGTAGTTGCGCAACAGGGTGGTGAACGCCCGTTCCGTCATCTTCTCGTCCCAGGTCCAGGCGACCAGGCATCTCCGCAGCTCGCCCGGGGCGCGCGGCAGGAGTGCCGCGGGGTCGCCGTGGGAGCGGGTGCCGGGGCCGGGGGCGTCGGGGCCGGGGGCGTCGGGGCCGGGGGCGTCGGGGGTGTCGTGGGAGCGGAGCCAGTAGCGGGTCACGACGCCGAAGTTGCCACCACCGCCGCCGGTGTGGGCCCACCACAGGTCGTGGTTCGGATCGTCCGGGTCCCGGGTGGCGACCACCGCCCGGACGGTCCCGTCCCGGTCGGCCACCACCACCTCCACAGCGTGCAGGTAGTCCACGACCGAGCCGTAGGCGCGGGACAGCGGACCGTACCCGCCGCCGGCCAGATGCCCGCCCGCGCCCACCTCGGGGCAGCCGCCGGCCGGGATCGTCACACCCCAGCCCTTGAACAAGGCCCGGTACACGCGCCCGAGGGTCGCTCCCGGCTGCACCGCGAAGGCACCCATCACGGGGTCGAAGCCGACGGCGTCCATGGGAGAGAGGTCCAGCAGGAGCTGCACCGCAGGGTCGCCGGTGAAGTTCTCGAAACAGTGGCCACCGCTGCGCACGGCGATCCGGCGCCCGGAGCGGACGGCGTCGGCGACGGCCCGCACCACCTGCTCGGTGGAGCCGGCCAGGCGGATCTCCTCCGGCCGGCCGACGAAACGGTAGTTGTCGCCCCGCAGCAGGCTGTCGTAGCGGGAGTCATCGGGGCGGACCGTGACCGGCCCGAACGGCCGGCCCTCCGGCCCGCCCCCACCTCCCGCCGGACCACCTCCCGCTCCCGCCGGCCCCGGGCCTTGGCGGCCCGCCGCCTCGGCGGGCCCGACGGCCAGGCCGGCGACCGCACCGCCGACCGCCACCGCACCGGCCCGAGCGAGCAGGTGGCGACGCCCCAGCCGTTCGTCCGCCGACCAGTCCATCTCTTCCTCCGTTCACCACGACCATCCGTCAGCGCATGCTACCGGCGCTCACGGCATCCAAATATGCTTACCGTAACGACTATTGACGTAGAATCAGCAACGCTGATCGCCGACACGCCCAGCCCGCCCCCGGCGGACGTTCAGCGGGCGCCGCAGAAGACGGCGTCGAGGAACTTGATGCCCGCCTGGTTCTGCGCCGTCTGCTCGGCGCCATCGCCCCGCGGGGTGTAGGAGACGGCGACCTGGCGGTCGGCGGTGCCCCACAGCTGGGTGCTGAAGCCGAAGGTGCCGCCGTTGTGGCCCAGCACGGTGGTGCAGGAGAGCTGCGCCCGCGCCAGCCCCATCCCGTAGTCGATCTCGTGCGAGCCCGGCACGGTCTCGAGCATCGTGGTCATCTCGCGCTGCTCCGCCGGACGCAGCAACTTCCCGTTCAACAGGGCCTGCTGGAACCGGATCAGGTCATCGGTGGTGGAGATGATCTCTCCGGCGGCGCCCGCCCAGGAGGGGTTCTGGTCGGTGACGTCGATGTCGGTCTTCTTGACGTTTCCGGTGCCGGCGCCGTCCACGGTGGTCCAGTAACTGTGGGCGTGCGGGCCGGGGATCGTGGTGGAGCGGCCGGGGACCGTGGTCTTCGTCATCCCGAGCGGGCGCAGGATGCGCTGACCGACCTCCTGTCCGTAGGGGTGCCCGGTGACCTGCTCGATGATCAGGCCGAGGACGTCGAAGTTGGTGTTGGAGTAACCCCATTGGGTGCCGGGCGCGAAGTACGGGGCGTGGGAGACGGAGGCGGTCACCAGCTGGCGCGCGGTGAACGTACGGTTCAACCCGCCCTGGGCCAGCCACGTCCGGAAGACGGCCGGGTCGTTGAGGTTGGGAAAGACGTCGGTGCCCTCGTTGGTGACGTCGAACAGGCCCGTGCGCTGGTTGAGCAGCTGGCGGACGGTGATGTTCTGCCCGTTGGGGACCAGCCCCGGCAGGTGGCTCGACACCGAGTCCTCCAGGCCGAGCCGGTGCTCGCCGACCAGTTGCAGCACCGTGGTGGCGACGAACGTCTTGGTGACGCTGCCGATCCGGAACCGGCCGTCACCACGGACGGGTGCCTGACCGACCAGGTCGGTCACCCCCGTGGTGCCGCGCCACCGCTGGTCACCGTCACGCACCTCGGCGATCGCGGACACCGCCTTGGCGTCGGTCAGCCCGTTGAGGGCGAGTTGCAGCGGACCGCCACGCGGGCGGACCGACGAAGCTGCGGAGTCCTCGGCTCCCGCCACAGCGGCGGAGGCGGGTGACGCGGACACCGCCAGGCAGAAGGCTGCGATCAGGGCACTGGTCAGACGACGAGACATGGGGCTTCCCTTCACTCGGGCGAACAGGAGTTCGCCACGAGTCAGCCTGTCAGCGCCGCCACCGAGGGAGCATCACTCCGGATGAGGACCCGTCCATCCTTCAACAGGCTTACGAAATCGACACCTTAGGACACCAAAGAGGTACGTGAGGGGTCGTCCGGCGGTCGCATCCGGGGATGCGCCCGCACGCCCGGCGAGTTGTGGCCGGGGGGAGCCTCTGGTCTGGTGGCTCCCGCCGGCGTCGGCACAAGGTCCCGCGCTTCGGCCGGTCAGCCGGTCAGCCGGCGCTGACGACCTGGCCGCAGACGATCGTTCCGTTGAGCGTGACCGTTTGACCGAGGTCGTAGGTGGCGGCCACCTCCGTGTTCGTCAGCGTGACCGTCCAGCTGTCGCCGGTCTTCGTCGCCTTGATGCCGGTCGCGTTGTTCTTCACGTAGCCGCCGACGTGGGCGGCGGTGCTGACCGGCATCATCCAGCCGGTGCCCGACTGGACGCCGGCGACGCTCGGGCCGCCGGCGTTCTGGTCCGACGGCGCCTGGAAGGACTCCAACTCGCCCTTGATGACGGTGCAGGTGCTGTCGGCGGCCTTGATGGAGCCCGACTCCACGCCGCTGAAGGTCACGTCGGCGCTGCCCTTGCCGGCCTTCCCCGGCGCGCCGGTGGGGGCGCCCGCCGCCGGGGGCGCTGCCGCGTCAGCCGTCGCCGCACCTGCGGACGTCGAGACCGCGGCCCCAGGTGCGGTGGCGCTCTTCGCCGAGCTCGACGATCCGCATCCGGCGAGGGATATCAGCGTCGCACCGGTTATGAGCCCGATGACGACACGTCGTCGGTGGAGTTCGGTCCGTGACATGTTCTCGCCCCTAGATCTCGCGTGTGAGTACTTGTCGATCACTGCGCAGAGTACGGCAGGCGGATGTCGGTCGCGGGATGCCGGCCGGATGCCGGGCCGGTGTTCTGCGCTGTGATCGCCATGCCCGGCACCATAGCCTGACGGTCTGACAAAAAGTGTTCGTGCTCGACTTGGTGGACACCGGTCCACCTGGCGGCAGAACGGCCGCCCCTGACCCGCCACGCGGAAAGCCGGATGCCTCCCCGGGCTGAAGGCCGGGACATCCCCCGACACCCGGGTGAAGCACCGCACGAGCGGTTCTTCACCCCGGAGGGCCAGGCGGAGCGGATCCTCGGCGACTGAGCGCATGTCCCCTCCAGCAACGGCCGCCGGGCCGCGCACGGGTCTGTGGAGACCGTGCGATGGCCTGATCCGGCGGTTCCGTGTCCTGAGCCGGCGTGCTACCCGGTCAGCGCCGCGTGCAGGGGGGCCAGCAGGGAGAGGTCGTCGGTGGTGACGGTGAGGTGGGTGGCGCCGGCGGACCGCCAGGCGTCGGCGAGGGAGCGCCAGGTGTCCGGCCGGCCGGGGGCGGGGCGCAGGCGGGCCTCGACGCCGAAGGCGCTCCAGTCACGGCCGGCTTCGGTCACCGCCGTCCGCAGTTCGGCGATGAGTGCGGCACCGCGGTCGACCCGGTTGGCGAGCAGGCCGGACATGGTGAAGCCGTCGGCGAGGGTGGCGATCCGGCGCAGTGAGCCCGGTCTTCCTCCGGTGCGCAGGGTGCCGCCGCCCATCCAGAGGGGTACGGGACGCGGCCGGGGGGTGAGGGTGACGCCGGAGAACGCGACGTGCTCGCCGGCGAAGTCCGCGTCCGGCCGCGTCCACAGCAGGCGCAGCGCCTGGACCTGTTCCTCGAACAGTGCCGCACGGGTGCCCGGGGCGACGCCGAGGGCGGCGGACTCGGCGGGGTCGGATCCGATGGCGACGCCCAGCCGCAGCCGGTCGCCGCTGAGGTGGGCCAGTTGCGCGGCCTGCTTGGCGGCGAGCACCACCGGGCGGTGCGGCAGGATCGTCATCGCGGTGGCCAGCTCGATCCGGGTGGTGACGGCTGCCAGGAACGCCACCAGCGTCAGGCTCTCGTACGCGGGAACGTCGGACACCAGGTGTTCGGGGACGGACAGGTGGTCGTACCCGAGGCTCTCCGCGGTCACCGCGAACGCGCGGAGTCCGGCGGGTGAGAGGGTCGTCGGGACGGTCCAGCCGAGGCGGAGGGTCATTTGCGGAAGGCCTCCGGGTCGGCGGTGGAGACGAACACCGCGCGCGGGCGTTCGGCGGGCAGCAGCTGGGAGTTGAGGAGGTGGCGTAGCGCTTTCTCGCCGCCGGGGAGGGTGCCGGTGACCGACAGGTGGACGTGGAGGACTTGCGTGCCGTCCTCGTTCACCACCTCGGGCACGCAGTGCACGACCCCCGGGATGGCGTGCGCGGCCTGCCGGACGGTGTTCAGTGAGACCTTCTCGCCGCGCAGCACCACGAAGTCCGACAGGCGTCCGTGGAAGGTCAGATAGCCGTCGTCGATCGAGAAGGCGTCCCCGGTGGCGATGGTCCGCGGCCCCAGCAGGACTCTGCCGCTGTGCTGCCCGACCCGTCGCAGCAGGACGGTGCCGGATTCGACCAGCAGTTCTCCCACGTCGTCCTGCACCCCGCGCAGTGACGCGCGCACTCCCGGCAGCGGGCGGCCGACCGAGCCGTACCGGTGCGCGGGCTCGGCGTGCGCGGCCAGGGTCGACACGCGTGGTCCGGCCTCGGTGAGCCCGTAGGTCAGGTACAGCTCCGCGGAGGGCCGCGCGGCCAGCAGGTCGGCCACCTCCGCGGGTGCGAGCCGGTCCCCGCCGACCGCCAGTGCCCGCAGGCCGCGTGGCACGAGCCCGGGGTCGGCCAGCAGTTGGCGGGCGATCGTCGGGGTCACCGCCGAGTGGGTGACCCCGCGCGCGGTGACCGCGTCGCGGTACGCGGCCGGCGAGAACGGCGGCCCGTCGAGCACCAGCCGCGCCTTGGTCACGTACGCGGCGAACGCCTGCGCCACGAGGGCGTAGGAGTAGTACAGCGGCAGGTTCACCAGCAGGGTGTCGGCCGGGGTGATGCCCGTGGCCCCGGCGTGCAGGCGGGCGTTGTGCAGGAGCGAGGCCACCCGGTGCACGCACGCGCTGAACATCCCGGAGGTGCCGGAGGTGGACAGCAGGATCTCGCCCGGCCGGTACGGGGTGGTGGGGTGCCCGGTCGGCACGGCCAACGCGCCGCCCACCGGCAGCTGCGGCCCCGCGCCGGCCAGCCGGGTGGTCACCACGACGCCGGCCCCGACATGCCCGGCCAGCGCGCGCACCCGCTGCCACGGCGTGCTCGGCGGCACGGCCAGCGGCACCAGGCCCAGCAGCAGCGACGAGAGCAGCACGCGCAGCAGTTCGACTCCGTTGGTGAGGCAGAGCACGACCGCGTCGCCCGGTGCCAGGCCCAGCCCGGCCAGGTCCGCCAGCACGTCGTCCACCCCGGCCGGGGCGCCGCCGCCCGTACTGGCCGGGGTTGCCTCGACCCGGGTCAGGAAGTCGGCCACCTCGGACCGGGTGAGGCTGTTCACCGGTCGTCCCGGGCGCTGGTCAGGACCAGGCAGCGACACAACTTCCCCTCTCCCGCAGCGGGTTGCAGGCCGACCAGGAGCACGTGCCGGGCGTGGCCGTCCGCGAGCCAGCCGCCGAGCACCGTGAACGCGACGGGGGTGGCCCGGTCGGGGTGCGCCGCCAGCAGCAGGGACGGCCCGCGCAACCCGTGGCGCAGGGCGGGCAGCCCGGCCAGCACGCCCGGGTTCGCTCCGGCGAAGCGCAGTGGCGACACCCGGGACCTCGGCACCGAGTCGGCGATGCGGCGCATCGTCCGCTCGCTCCCGGTCGCGCTCATGACCAGGATCCCGGTGTCGGCGGCGTCGTCGAGCACGGGTTCGGCGCAGTCCGCCAGTGCCCGGTCCACGGTCTCGGCGACCAGCCAGGCCGCCGGGTCGGCGTAGAAGGACGGTTTGTTCACCGCGTACTCGTCCGGGTCGTCGGCGACGACCGTCGCCGAACCCAGCATCCGGGTGCCCGTCGGCACGTGTGTCACGCCCTCACCCCTTCGAACAGCAGGCACGTGTTGAACCCGCCGAACCCCAGCGTCAGGCTCAGTCCGGCGCCGGGGCCGACGGGTTGCGCCGATTCCGTGGCCAGCCGCAGCGGGGCCACCGGATCGCGCAGCCCGAGGACCGGTGGGACCTGTCGATGGCGCAGTGCCAGGACCGTCGCCACGGCCTCGATGGCCCCGGTCGCGCCCAGGCTGTGCCCGAACGCCCCCTTGGTGGCGAACACCAACGGGCCGTCGGCTCCGAACAGTTCCAGCAGGCTGCGCGCCTCGACCTCGTCGTTGAGCGGTGTGCCGGTGCCGTGGGCGTTGACCACCGCGATGTCCGCGGGTGCCAGGCCCGCGGAGGCCAGACAGCGTTCGACGGCGCGCAGCACGGCGCGTCCGGACGGGTCCGGTGCGGTGAGCCCGGCGGCGTCGTTGGCCGCGCCGGCCCCGCGCAGCCGGGCGTGCACCCGGGCGCCGCGTTCCCGGGCGGAGTCGGGGTGTTCGACCACCACGAAGGCCGCGCCCTCGCCGAGCAGCATCCCGTCGCGCGCCCGGTCGAAGGCCCGCAGGCCGGTGGGGCTCATCGTGCCCAGCGCGGAGTGCCCGAGCCGCTTGGCCTCGGTGACCACGTCCACCCCGCCCGCCACGCAGACCCGCCGCTCGCCCGAGCGCACCAGGGCGCGCGCGACGGCGATCGCGTCCGACCCCGCGGAACAGGCGGTCATGACGCAGACCGGCGTGCCCGGGTGCCCGATGCCCGCCGCCGCGTCGTCGGCCCAGGCGTGCAGCGTCGGCTCCGCCTCGTCCAGGCAGGCGCCGAAGCTGGTGCCCAGGACGAGGCCGACCTCGGGGTCGGTGGTGGACAGGCCGGCATCCGCGAACGCGGCGGACAGCGTCCGCCCGGCGAGCGCGCGCTGGCGCTCGCCCGCCCTGGTCCCGTACGGCACCGACGCGATGACGGCGGCGGCGGTGTTGCGCAAGGAGTGCGGCGAGTGGACGGGCGCCAGCGCCGAATCGCCCGCGCACAGCCGTTCCCACACCGCCTCCTGGTCCCGGCCCAGCGGAGTGTCCCAGGCCAGTCCGGTGATCACCGGGGTCACCACGGCCGGGCCGCCGCGGGATCGACCTTCGTCCGGCTCATCGCGCCGCGGAACCCGGCGACCGACCGGCCCTCCACGGTCACCACGGCGGAGAAGGCGAAGGTGGGGCCGGACAGCCGGTCCGCGCGGACGTCGAGCACGACCTGGTCGCCGGGCACGACCGGGGCGAGGAATCGGGACTTGACCGTGCCGACCAGGGTGACCTCGTCGTCGGCGAGCGGATCGCTGCTCAACTGGTAGAGCAGGACGCCGGACTGGGCGAAGGCCTGCATGGTGTGGCTGCCGGGCAGGATCAGCCCCGGGGTCAGGCCGCGCTCGGGCAGGTGCCCGGACAGCGCGCCCATCTCCGCCGAGACGGCGAACATGCTGCGCAGGAACACGCCGGGCTCATGGTCCAGAACCCGGTCGATGAACAGGCGGGGGTGGCGTCCGCGCACCAGGGCCGCGATGGCCGAGGTGCCCAGCGGACGCGCCTCGCGGACCGTGACGGGAGGGGGTGCCGATTCGTTCGGGTGTCGCATCCGGGACGATTCCTCTCAGGGCCTGTCGCAGCGGTGCCGGCAGGGGCACCGCGCGCCGGGTGTCGGGGGCGACGGCGGCGAAGACGAGGTCGCCGGTCACCAACGGGGTGCGGGTGCCGTCCTCCTCCTCCCGCAGCAGACGTACCGCGAGGGCGAACCAGGCCGCGCCGACGTGGTCGACCCGGGTGTCCCCGATGATCACGTCGCGGTACACGGCGCTGTTGAGGTAGGCCACCCGCAGGTCGGCGACCACCAGGTCGACGTTCGCCGCACTGAAGGCGGTCAGACCCGCGTCGTGCGCTTCGAGGTGTTCGGTGCCAGCGGTCTCCATCAACGAGGTGTAGCGGGAGAAGTGCACGATCCCGGTCGCGTCGGTGTCGACGTGCTCGACCCGGGTGCGGAACCCCGCGCTCACCACAGGGCCCGGGCGCCCGCCGCCACCCGGTCCACGATCTCGTCGGCCTGCGTCCCGGTGGTGATCAGCGGCAGCACGATCCGCAGGGTGGGGTGGACGTAGCGCCGGCCACCGGAGCGTTTGCCCGCGCCCGCCATGAACTCCGCGTACACGCCCGCTTCGATCAACTCCCGGCGCAGCGCGCCGATCCGGTCCGCCGCCGCGGCGGTCAGTTCCACGCCGAACATGACCCCGCTCCCGCGGACCTCGGTGAACACGTCCGGGTGGCGGCCCACCAGGGCGTCGTCGAGATGCTTGGCCAGGTTCACGCCGACGTCGGCCGAGCCTCTCAGCAGCCCTTCGGTCTCGATGTGCTCGATGCCGTCGCGGATCACCGCACAGTTCGGTGGTCGCAGGTCGGAGGTGGTCACGGCGCCGGAGGAGCGGACGGCGAGCTCCTCGCGGGCGATCACCATCGAGGTGGACACCGTGCCCATGCCCAGGAACTTGCCGATGACGGTGATGTCGGTGGGCACCGGTCCGTCCGCGTCGCGCATGGCGAACCAACTGCCGGTCTTGGCGAACGTCAGCACCTCGTCGGCCACCAGCAGCACGTCGTCGGCCGCGCACCGCCGCGCGAGTTCGCGCAGGTATCCGGGCGGAGGCGGGAGGATGCCCGCGTCGCCCTGGATCGGTTCGACCACGACGGCCAGCAGCCGGTCGGCGGACTCGGCGAAGTACTCCGTCAGGGCGTCGAGGTCGCCGAACGGGATGTGGTGGACCCGGACTCCGTACGGGCCGGCGGTGTCCGCGCCGGGCAGCCCGGCCCGGTAGTACCTGCGGTTGAGCAGTTGCACCAGCCCACTGGTCCAGCCGTGCCAGGCGCCGTGGAAGGCGAGGATGGTGTCGCGCCGCTCCTTGCCCGGGCGGTGGCACAGCCGCCGGCCGTCGAAGCGGGACTCCAGCACCAGCCGCAGCGCCAACTCGTTGCCCTCCGAGCCGGAGTTGCGTCCGCTGACGTGGTACCGCCCTGCGGGGAAGTGGTCGGTCCACAACCCGCCGGGGCCGAAGAGCCGGTCGAGGAGCTCCGCCCGTTCCAGCGAGCCCAGTTCGTCGGTGACGTTGCCGACTCCGGTGCCGCGCGCCAGCGCCGCCCGTACGACGGGGTGGTCGCCGCCGAGGGTCGCGCTGGCGTAGCCGCCGCTGGCGTCCAGCAACCTCAGCCGCCTGCCCCGGCGTTCCGGGCTCAGATCGACCACGTCGAGGTGCAGGCCGCGCCCGCCCACGCAGGCGAACGGGAGCCGGGCCGCCCCGTAGTGGTTGAGGTGCAGGTCCGCGCCGCGCAACAGCGCACCGGTCCGGTCCCCAGTGTGGTCGTCACCGGCGACCGGGGCCGTGCTCACGCGGTGGCCGGGGGGCGGTCGGCCCCCGCCAGCCGCTCGACCAGTGCCAGCACATCACCGAGGGTGGACAACTCCCCCGCCGCGATGGCCTCGTCGGGGATGCTGATGTCGAACGCCTCTTCACACTGCACGCGCAGTTCCACGAAACCGAGCGAGTCCATGCCGTAATTCTCGCGCAGCCTGTCGTCGAGTCGCATCCGGTCGATCGGCACCTCCACCAACACCTCGGAGTGCAGAATTCGCTTGATGGTCTGCAAAGGATTCACCAGAACTTCCCCTCTGGGTGGGTTCATTCGAACAGGCTGCGACCGGACGTCCGGCGCGCGGAAAGGCGAGCGAGATCGCGGAAACGGTCGGGCCGAAAGTGGGCCGACGCTGATCGAAATTGAGGCGGTGTCAGCCATTCGCGCTTTATCGAAGCTAGCCGAGGCTTTATCACCTGTCAATGGTCCCCGATTTACCCGCCATGCGGCTTCGAGCTCCGGAATCGACGATTCTTTTGCACGTTAGTTCGACGGCGATTCGGCCATTCACGAGCACACGGTCCATTTACCTGCGAAAACCAGCCCGCAGCGCGTCCCGGGCGGGCCGGCATCGATGGCCAGGTGATAGTTATGCACCTTTTACACTATTTGAGACACATCTCCGCCTGGCGCATATGCTTCTTGTCCTGGTGAATCGTCCCGAACTAGCCTGAGGTCGTCCATTTGTCTGGATGGACGTACAGCGCGGGAACGGGTACGCCATCGGGCCCCCGGCGGCGTCAGGCCTCGCACCCGGCTCCCTCCCAGTTCACTGCAAGCGCACCATCTGATGACGCTGACTACTTCTGCTTCCTGCCGACCGAAGTCCACGCCCTTTGCACGGCCGTCGGCAGACTCCTTCGAAGGAGCTTCGAAAGTCATGAGTGTCACCCCGGACGCCCTGCGCGGCGTCACCGTGTTCGTTGGCGGCCCGATCCAGCACGCCTTGGTGCCCGGCGGGATGGCGGCGCCGATCCACGATTTCCTGAGACTGACCATCGACCAGTCGCAGCAGGCCGGCGCCACCGTGCTGTCCGCGCACGTGGCCGAACGATTCGGTGCCGACACCGCTTCGTTCACCCCCGAGGAGGTGTCCGTGCGCGACTACGCGTGGATGCGCGAATGCGATGTGTTCGTGCCGGTACTGCCGGTGCTCGACGGCACCTTGCTGCGCACGGACGGCACACACATCGAACTGGGGTGGGCCAGCGCGCTGGGCCGCCCCATCGTGGGCATCACCGACCAGCCCTTCGCCGAGTCGGCCAGCCACCTGCTCAAGGGGCTCGCCCAGGTCGCGTCCGCAACGTTCCTGTCCGCCAAGGAGATCGCCAAGGACCCGGCGCTGCTGGTCGACGGCGTGCTCGCGGCGCTGGGCCGGACCAGGGCGGCGGCCTGACATGGCGGCCCCGACCCACCTGCTGGGAATGCACCTGGCCAACCCTGTCGTGGTCGGCTCCGGCCTGCTCACCGACCAGGAACGCAACATCCGCAGGCTGCTGGACGCCGGCGCGGGCGCGGTGGTCACCAAGACCATCCACCCCAACCCGCCGATCGGCCTGGACGAGCGCCTCGTCAGACTGCCCACCGGAATGATCAACAGCACCACCTACTCCAAACGGTCCGTCGATCACTGGGTGCACATCCTGCGCGACCTGACCCGGGACGGGCTGCCGGTCATCGCGTCGCTGCACGCCGACAGCCCGGCGGAACTCGCCGAGTTGGCGGCCCGGGTGGAGGCGACGGGCTGCCCGGCGCTGGAACTGGGCATCTCCTGCCTCAACGAGGAGGACGGCCTCGACGACACTCCCGAGCGGGTGCACGCCTACACCGCGGCCACCCGCGCTGCGACACGGGTGCCGTTCTCGGTCAAGCTGGCCAGCGGGGAGGGCCTGCACGCCCGGGCGTTCGCCGCCGCCCGCGCCGGCGCCGACGCGGTGACCATCAGCGACACCCTGCCCGCCGCCGCCGTGCACCCGGAGACCGGCGACCTCCAACTCGGCGGCGTGTTCGGCTACTCCGGACCGGGCATCAAGCCGCTCGTGCTGGCCTCCCTGTGGAAGCTGCGCCGAGCCGGGTTCGCCCTTCCCGTGCTGGCCTCCGGCGGCGTGCAGTCGGGCCGGGACGTGCACGACTACCTGGCGGTCGGCGCGGTGGCGGCCCAGGTGTACACCGCGCTGCACACCGACATGTACCACACGCTCGCCCGGATCGTGACCGAGACCACCGGGACGGGGAACACCGAAACGGGGAACACCGGCCACGGCCTCGCACCCGTCACCGGAGCGGACCGATCCGAGCAGGTGCAACCGTGACCCCCCGCAGCTCCGGGCCGCAGCTGTGCGACCTGAGCAGCGCCGACGTCCTGGCGGCCACCGCCGGGCGGACCGTGGTGTGGCCGGTGGGGGCCACCGAACAGCACGGTCCGCACCTGCCGCTGTCCGTGGACACCGTGCTCGCCGACGCGTTCGCCCGGCAGATCGCCTACGAGCTGAACGCCCTGACCCTGCCGGCGCAGTCCATCGCGGCGCGGTCGCTGCCGCAGAGCGGCGGCGGCCTGGCCTTCCCCGGCACCGTCTACGTGCGCGGTCGGTCCCTGCTGGCCTTCCTGGAGGACGTGCTGGAGTCGTTGTGCGCCCTGCCCTGGCGCCGACTGCTGGTCGTCAACGGCCACTTCGAGAACGAGCCGTTCCTCTTCGAGGCCCTCGACGAGGTGGGCCGACGGCCGGCGGCCGCGGGCAAGGAGTTCATCGCGCTGAGCTGGTGGAGCCTGGTCGACCAGGACTGGCTGGCCGGGCGGGTGCCGCTCTTTCCGGGGTGGCACGCCGAGCACGCGGGGATCACCGAGACCAGCCTGATGCTCTACCTCCGCCCGGACCTGGTCTCGGCCGCCCGGCCCGACCACGCCGACCCACCCCGCCCGGGGATCTACCTGCACCCCGCCGACGTGAACCGCACGACCAACCAAGGCGTCCTGTCCAGCACTTCGGGCGCCACCGTCGCCCTGGGCAAGGAACTCTTCTGGCACGTGGTCGCGGCCGCGGTCGACCTGGTGTCCCGGGGCGACGGACTTCTGCACGATCTGCACGAGGAGAAGCCTTGACCGTACCCACCCTCTGCGTGAGCAACGCCGTCGACACCCTGCGCGACTTCGCCGTCCGCGCCGACGACGTCGACGAGCTGCTCTCGGAGTGCTACGCCCAGCAGGACCAGGCGCTGTTCTGGGGGCCGCTGGACAAGATGCTCATCACCTACGAGCCGATCGGAGACCTGGACTGGCAGCGGAAGTTCCTGGAGATCGACGGTGTGGTGAACCTCAGCCCGGCGGGCCGCACCGGCTCGCTGTTCGCCGACATGCTCGCCGATCCCGAGCTGATGGCCGCCGTGGCCGCCCACGCCGGACCGGGCCGCAGACTCCGGCTGATCCCGCACACCACCACCGCCGACCTGTGGCGGTTCACCGAGGCCCTGCGCACCCGGTACGACGTGGTGACCGAACTGCCGGAGAGCCCGCCGCAGCAGGCCCTCCGGGACCTGCTGGACACCAAGACCGGCCTGCGCGACCTGGCCGCCGACCTCGGCATGACCGACGGACCCTGCCGCATCCCGCCCGGTACGCACTGCGCCGGGAAACAGGACGTGCCGGCCGCGGTCCGGGACATGCTCGCGACCGGCACACCGTGCATCGTCAAGGCGGACCGCGGCGAGGCGAGCCTCGGCCTGCTGATCTTCCGGCCCGGCGACGACGACATCGCCGAACGCCTGGCCGGGAGCACCTTCTACGACGAGGACCCGGTGGTCGTCGAGGAGTTCCTCGACGGCGACATCACCTTCCCGTCCGTGGAGTACATGGTGCCCGCGGACGCCCCGCCCCACCTCTGCTACACGACCGACATGCTGTTCGAGGGCGCCACGCACCTGCGCGGCAACGTCACCGCGCGCGAGCTGCGCCGCGCATGGTGGTACCGCCCGCTGACCGAGGGCGGGCTCCGGCTGGCCGAGGAGATGCAACGGCGCGGCTACCGCGGGCGCTTCGGCATCGACGCGATCGCCCGCGACGGCGTCGTCTACCTGCACGACCTCAACGCCCGCCGCACCGGGTCGAGCCACGTGCACGAATTCGGCGAGCACCTCATCGGCCCCGGCTACCTCGACACCCACGCGGTCGGCAACTACGACTTCTACGGCCTTCCGACCGGGCTGTACCTGCCGGAAGTGCTGCGCCTGCTCGGACCGCTCGTGGCCTCGCCCCGACACGCCGACCGGGGTGTGGTCCCGACCGAGCTGACGGACCTTCAAACTGGCAGACTGAGCTGCATGTTCTACGCCCCCAGCCTCGCCGAGCTGCACGACCTGATCGACAGAGCCAGGACGGCTCTGGACCTCGGCCGGTGAGCAGCCCGCTGCCCGTGGTCGGGACGGCCCGGCGCTGGCTGGTGCTGACCGTGGTGCTGCTGTGCTTCCTGCCCGCCGCCGTGGACGTCACCATCCTCACCATCACCGTCCCGACCCTCGCCCACGAACTGCGGGCGTCCCCGACCGAACTGCTGTGGGCGGTCGACGTGTACTCGCTCCTGATGGTCGGACTGGTGCTGGTCAGCGGGCCGTTGGGCGACCGGATCGGGCACAAGCGGCTGCTGCTGGCCGGACTGGCCGTCTTCAGCGCGGCCTCGGCACTGTGCGCGGCGGCACCGAACCCGCCGGCCCTGATCGGCGCCCGGGCACTGCTGGCGATCGGCGCGTCGATGATCATCCCGGCCACGCTGGCGCTGATCCGGCAGACCTTCGGCGACGGCCGCGACCACGCGGTGGCCATCGGGGCGTGGAGCGCGGTCGCCGCCGGCGCCTCGGCGCTGGGACCGGTGGCCGGCGGCTTCCTGCTCCAGCACTTCTGGTGGGGCTCGATCTTCCTGGTCAACCTGCCGATCGTGGCACTGGCCGTACCCGCCGTGGCACTGCTGCTGCGCAACGAGGTCGAGTCCGAGCGGCAACCGTGGGAGGCCACCTCGCCCCTGCTCTCGATGGTGGGGTTCCTGGGCTGCGCCTACGCCATCATCGCCTTCACCCACGACGGCGTCGGCATCCCGGAGGTGGTGCTGCCGGCGGCGGCGGGCCTGACCGCGCTGGTGCTGTTCGTGCGACGGCAGCAGCGGATGCCGCACCCGATGCTGGACCTGTCCCTGTTCCGGCTGCCCGGGCTGCGCGCCGGAGTGGTGGCCTCGGTACTGCCGGTGCTGGTGATGGTCGGCTTCGAACTCCAACTGGTGCAGTACCTGCAGATCGCCAAGGGACTGTCGGCGGAGGCCGCCGCGCTGTACCTGATCCCGATGCCGTTGGCCGCGACGGTCGCGGGGCCGGTGGGCGGACTGCTCCTCTCCCGCCTGGGACAACCGCGCGCGGGCGTGCCCGCCGGCCTGCTGCTCGCGGCGACCGGATACGTCCTGGTCGCCTCCGGCACGGTGGCCCCGCTCGGGCTGGCCCTGATCGGGTTCGGCCACGGCCTGGTCCAGATGGTCGCCTCGAACCTGATCATGACCACCGCGCCGTCCTCCCTGGCAGGCGCGGCGGCGGGCATCGAGTCCGTCGCCTACGAGGCCGGCGCCGGCCTGGGGATCGCCGTCTTCGGCACGGTCACCACGGTGGCCTACCGACTGCTCCTCCCCCCGGGCACGTCATCGTCCCCGCTGGACGCGGGCGCCTCCCCGGAAACCGCCCGGGCCTTCACCGAGGCCTTCCACTCCACCACCTGGCTGGCTGCCGCCCTCACCCTGGCCACGATCCTCCCGGCCACCGCGAGGAGGGCGTCGGCGCGGTCCGGAACACCCGGCGCAGCCACGAACGCCTCGACTTCCCCGATCCCGTCGAGTCCGGGGACGAGCAGCACTTCGGGGACGAGCAGCACGCCGAGCAGGAAACAGCCGAACGAACGGACCTGAAAGCCCGTCAAGCAGACCCCGACGGCGCCCTCACTACTGCTGCCCGGATGCCGGTAGCGTTGAGGCCGTCCGCGATCCCGAGCACGTCACCCAGGACCCGCCCTACGTCGTGGTCGGTGTGGACGGCAGCCCTCGCGGCGCCCGAGCCATGGCTCTTCGTGTCCGTCATGTCGACCGCGCTTGAATACGCGGCACCTCGACCTGCGGGCCTACCAGTCCCGGGGCCGGAGCCTTCACTGCGTGATGAGGACGGCGGCTCCGGTGATCCGGTCCGCCGCGAGGTCGGCCAGCGCGGCGTCGGCACGGTTCATGGGGTAGCGCTGCACGTGCACCGCCGGGTGGTGCCGGGCGACTTCCGCGAGGTAGGCGAGACCGTCCTCACGGGTGTTGGCGGTGACGCTGCGCAGACTGCGCTCCTGGAAGAGGTGCCGCTGGTAGTCGAGGGCGGGAACGTCGGTGAGGTGGATCCCGGCCACCGCCAGCGTGCCGCCGCGGTCCAGCGCGGCGAGCGCGACCGGCACCAGGTCGCCGACCGGGGCGAACAGGATCGCCGAGTCGAGGGGTTCGGGCGGTGTGCCGTAGGCGTCGCCGACGGAGGACGCGCCCAGCTCCAGGGCCAGGCGCCGGGCGCTCGCGGCCCGGGTGAGGACGTGCACGGTGGCGCCCCGGGCGAGCGCGAGCTGCGCGGTGAGGTGCCCGGAGGCGCCGAGGCCGTAGATGCCCAGCCGTCCGCCGGGCGGCAGCTGCGCGCGTTCCAGGGCGCGGTAGCCGATGATGCCGGCGCACAGCAGCGGGGCGAGGTCCTCGTCGGGCGGCCCCTCGGGGAGCGGGTAGGCGTACCCGGCGTCCACGAGGGTGTGTCCGGCGTAGCCGCCCTGGACGTCCCAACCGGTGTACCGGGAGTTCGGGCAGAGGTTCTCGCGGCCGGCCCGGCAGTACCGGCAGTCGCCGCAGGTGCTCGCGAGCCAGGCCGCGCCGACCCGGTCGCCGGGAGAGAAGTCCCGCACCTCCCGGCCCGTGCTCAGCACCCGGCCGACGATCTCGTGCCCCGGTGTGCAGGCGGGCCGGTGCGGCGGAAGGTCGCCCTCGGCCAGGTGCAGGTCGGTGCGGCACACTCCACAGGCCCCGACCTCGATCAACAACTCCTGGGGTCCGGGCGGTTCCAGCATCCGCTCCACCCGGCGCAGCGGGGACGAGCACATCGGGCCGGGGCGCTCCACCACCCAGGCCGTGGTGCGCTGCCCTGCACTTTCGGCTGCTGTCATGGCCGTTCCTCCGACAGGGGTCTTCCGCGGTCGGCGCCGCCTGCTCACACCCTCGGTCGAGGCCTACCGCGTTGAGTGCGGTGCGAACGCGTGCCGCCCCGAGCGGTCCGGAGCGGGAGCCGATCGCGGGACGTCACAGGAGGGGTCGGCCGGTCGGGAGCGGAGCGCCGTCCGCCACTGACCGTGGTCACCCGCCTGTCCGTGCGCCTTCCGTCGGGGCGCCCGCGGCGGCCAGGAGCTCGGTGGCGGTGCGGGTGTTGGCCGGTTCGCATGCCGCCGTCATCAGCCACTCGGCGGTCGGGGCCTCGGTCTCGGGGGGAATCACCAGGAGGTCCAGTCGCCGGGGCACGAAGGAGCACACCACCACCTCCTCCGCGTCCTGTTCCTGTTCGAACCAGCCGACGTGGATGACATGGCCGGTGACCGGGACGCGCCGGGGGATGACCGGCCAGTGCGCCGGGTTCACGGTGACGCGGAGGATCTCTCCCCACGACGGGGCCAGCGTCGCCGCCAGCGGGGGGAGTTCACGAAGGAGGTCGTGGGAACGGGGCCACCAGGCCCCGCCCAGCCGCCCCGGGGCGACGCCCTCGGGGACCAGCGAGAGCCGCGCGGGCGGCTCCGGGTGGGACGCCCGGGCGCCGCCGGGCTCGGAGGTTGCGGTCATGTCGGAACACCTGCCCTTGGCTCGCCTGGCTCGGCCTGACGCTGTCGCCGGGGCACCACGGACCGAACCCGCGGGCCGCGGACAGTGGCTCTTCCACCGTACTCCGGACGCCGGCGGCGCCCCGGGGGAAGAGGAGCGGCGGGCGGATGGGCCGACCGGGCGCGGGGAGGCACCCCGCCCGATCAGGTGCGCTCGGTTTCGGTGACGGCGGGCGGCTGCTGCTCGCGAGCCGCAGGCCTCGACCGTCCGCGGTTCGGTGTCATGACGCCCCCGCCCGGTGCCCTCCACCGCCCGGCGGACCTCGGCGACGACGCGCGGCACCGCGTCGACGACAGCCGGGCTCAGGCCCTCGCCGATCGAGAAGTCCACGCCCTCCACCGCGACGATTCACCTGGCCCGGCCGCGGGTGGGAGGTTCCCGCACCCTCTCCCCCGTTCCCGCCCACAGGCCCCGCCCTACCCGGACGGATGGTTCTGCCTGGACGCGGGCGACGAATGGAAGCCCGGCACGGTACGCACCCACAGGCTCAAGGACGAGGACGTGGCGCGCAGCTCAGCCCTCCCACGGCCCAGGGGCCCGTCGCCACCGTCCACCTCCAGTTCCGCGACAGTCCGCTGCCGCTCCTGGGGAACCTGGTCACGGAGTTGGAGGCGACCCCCTACGGACTCGGCGCGGACCGGGAGTAGGCCGTAGTGGAGAACGCCATCTCACTGGTCGGTACCGTCGCCTCGCCAATGGACTGCCCACCAGACCCGGCAGGCGCAGACGTTGCGCACCGCCGCCCGGCCGCCACCGGTTCGCACGGCGGGTGGGCCATCGCCGGAAGGTGTCCGGGCGGTCTGCCGCGGCGCTCTTCGGGTGATCCGGATCTGCCGGGCGTGCCGACGCCGTCGCCTGTGCGTTGGACGGGCGTATCCGCGTGTCGGCCGCCGTGGCCGGCCCCTGACTCTGGAGTGCGCTGTGAAGAAGTCCCCCGTGCGCCTTGCCGCCGTCGCCGTCCTGGCGTTCGCGGCGCTGGCCCCCTCCTCGGCCTCGGCCCAGGCGCCCGGTGCGCTGCTCCCGCCGCTCCAACTGCGCGGCGGGACGCCCTTCGACTACTGCCTGACCGATACCGCCGCCAAGGCCCTCTCCGACGCCGGCGTCACCTTCGACGCGGTCGCACCCGCGACACTGGTCACCCTGAACGGCCACCAGTGCATGCACTCGATGCTCGACAGCGGCGAGATCAACACCGACCTGTCCGGCCTCACCGGCCGGGCCCGAGGCGGCTTCGCCTTCCAACGCGACGGGCAGCGCTCCGAGTTCGCAAACCTGGAGCTGGCGATGAAGCTCGACCGCACCAGCGTCATCACCACCGAGCACCTCGGCCGGCGCATCGACACGCTCACCGTCACCGACGAGGGCATCAGGCTCTCCCTGACCAAGGTCAGCGCCGAGAACACCCCCGTCAACCTGGCCGCGCCGGCCGCGAACGCCCTCTCCCAGGAGTTCGGCACCAGTCCGCTCGCCACCGGGGAACAGCTCTTCTCCGCCACCCTCAGCTTCGACGTCCTCCAGGGACTCACCGGACTCAGCACCGGCCTGTAGGGCGGACGCGGTCTGGGCGGCCCGCGGAGGCCGCGCCCCTTGAAGCACCCGCCCCGGGTCAGCCGAGCAAGGATCCGGCTGCGCCGAGGGTGTCCCGCAGCCACTGCTCGACGCCTGCCACGTGCACCGTCGCCCAGGCGTGCGCGACGTCGGGGCGGCGGTGGGCGATGGCGTCGAGGATGGCGCGGTGCTGCTGGCGGGTCCGCTCGACCGCGCCTTCCTCGGTCAGCCCGCGCCAGATCCTCGCCCGGGCGGTCGGGCCGGACAGACCGTCGACGAGCGAGCACAGGACGGTGTTGCCCGAACCGGCCGCGATCCTGTGGTGGAACTCCAGGTCGTTGTCGATCAGCTCTTGCAGGGGGGCGTCGTCACGCAGGCTCTCCAGGACCTCTCCGAGCGCGGCGATGTCCTCGTCCGGCATCACTCGGGCGGCCATGGCCGCGGCGGCGGGCTCCAGGATGCGGCGGACCTCCAGGAACTCCAGCACCGAGTCGTCCTGGTGGAAGTCGACGACGAAGCCCAGCGCGTCCAGCAGCAGGTTGGGCTCCAGACTCGTCACGTACGTGCCGTCTCCCTGGCGTACGTCGAGCACCCGGATGAGCGAGAGAGCTTTCACCGCCTCACGCAGGGAGTTGCGCGACAGACCGAGCCGCTCGGCCAGGTCGGCCTCCTTGGGGAGTCGCGAACCGGGGCGCAGCTCACCACTGACGATCATGGCTTTGATCTTCTCGATCGCCGAGTCGGTGACTGGCACGCCGATGCCTCCCTGGTCCTGATCCCTGCAGCATAGTCTCCCCGACACCCACCCGGAGCTGGCCTTGATCGCGACAGGTCAAGACCATCCGGCACGTCCCTCCGCGGGCTGGCACGGGGCGCCGAGCCCGTACACGCGGACCGCGTTGTGCCGGAACACCGCGTCCTCCTCCCCCGCGCTGAGCCCGTCCGCGAGGTGCCGGGTGATCCGGGCGACCTCGGCGTAGCCGGCCTCCAGGGTGCACACCGGCCAGTCGGAACCGAAGAGGAGCCGTTCCGGGCCGAAGGCCTCCAGGGCGGTGTCGGCGTAGGGCCTGAGGTCCGCCGTCCGCCACCGGCCGGGGGCGGCCTCGGTCACCAGGCCGGAAAGCTTTCCCACGGTGTTGGGCAGCGCGGCCAGGCGGCGCAGGTCCGCTGCCCAGGGGTCGAGCGCGCCGTCGGCGATCGGGGGCTTGCCGAGGTGGTCGAGGACGAACGTCAGGCCGGTGTGCCGGGCGGCCGCGAGGGCGGCGGCGGGCAGCTGGTGCGGCTTGACGACGAGGTCGTAGGCGAGACCGGCCTCGGCGACGGCGAGCAGGCCGCGCTGGACGTCGGGGCGCAGCAGCCACTCGGGGTCGGGCTCCTCCTGGACCTGGTGCCTGATGCCCACCAGCCGTTCCCCGCCGGGGAGTTCACGCAGGGTGGCGATCGCGTCGGCAACGCCGGGGGCGGTGAGGTCGGTCCAGCCGACGACGCCGGCGATCAGGTCGCTGCCGTCGGCCAGCGCCAGCAGTTCGGGGGTCTCCTCGGGGACGCAGACGGTCTGCACGACGACCGTGGCGACCACTCCGGCCGCCGCGGCTTCGGGGGCGAGGTCGGCGGCGGTGAAGGAGCGGGCCAGGGGAGCGAGGGCCTCGCCGCTGATCCAGGGCTGCGGCCGCGCGCCGAGGTCCCAGACGTGGTGGTGCGCGTCGACGATCTGACGTCCGGTCACAGTTCCCACACGGCCGGGAGCCCGGCCCCGGCGCCGGCGTTCGAGTAGTCGTGGCTGATGTCGAGCAGTTCGCCCATCCTCTCCTGCCAGGCGGTGTTGACCGGGAGGTGCTCCAGTTCGGCGAGGAGCCGGGCGTAGTCCTCGCACTCCAGCAGGTGGAACAGCTCGCAACCGCTGCGCCAGATCGTCCACGAGGTGGCGCCGGCAGCCCGGATGGCTGCGACGAGTTCGGCGGGCACGTCCCGGTGGGCGACCTCGTACTCGGCGATCCGGTCCGGGCGGAGGCGGGTGTGCAGGGCGACTCTCATGGCTGCTCCGGGTGGGTGGGGTGGTCGACGATGACGACGTGCAGGGTGCGGGGGCCGTGCACGCCCTCGACGCGGTCGAGTTCGATGTCGCTGGTGGCAGAAGGGCCCGAGATGAAGGTCAGCGGCAGCGCGGGGTCGAGGCGGGCGAGGGCGTCGGGGACGTCGGCGGCGATCTGTCCGGCGCGGATGACGCACAGATGGTAGTCGGGGACGAGGGTGAGGGCGCGGCGGCCCTGGCCCGGGCCGGTGTCGAGGACGATGGTCCCGGTGACGGCGATGCCGGCGGCGGCGAGGGTGCAGGCGCCGTCCAGGGCGTTCAGGGCCTGGACGTCCAGCGGTTCCGGGTGCCACTGCCAGTCGCCGGGCGGCAGCAGCTCGACGGGAAAGCCGCTGGGCAGTGCCAGGTTGCTCGCCCCGGCTGCGGTGAGCGCGGCGGCGATGGCGGCCGGCAGGCCCGCCTGGTCGGTGCGGGTGACGTCCGCGCGGTAGTCGGCGACCCGCTCGGCGAACAGGGCGACGGTGTCCTCGCCCGGCTCGGTGTGGCTGCGGCGGTAGGTCCGGGGTACGGGGACGTCGTCGGGCCGTTCGTCGGCGGGGACGTCGGCGAGCGCCGCCCGGATGCGGCCGAGAACCGCCTCACGGCTGCTCATCGTTCACCTTCCCTGTTCTTGCGCCACCAGGTGCGGAAGGACTCTGCCGGAGGTGCGGGGGTGTCGCGGGTGTCGGACCAGCCGTGCAGCGGGCCCGGCAGCCGGCCGATCCGCCCCTCCCTGGCGAGGGCCCTGCCGCCGAGCGCGACGGCCTTCTGGGCCGCGGAGAGCAGGCGCGGGGAGTCGAGGACGGTGGCAGCGGCCTTCATGGCCAGCGCCTCGGCTCCCCGAGGCTTGCTCTCGACGGTCTTGGCCCGCAGGTGGGCCAGCACCTCCGGGATGTTGATCTTCACCGGGCAGGCGTCGTAGCAGGCGCCGCACAGGGTGGAGGCGAACGGCAGGGACGCCGCGTTCTCCACGCCGACCAGTTGCGGGGTGAGGACGGCGCCGATCGGTCCTGGGTAGACCGAGCCGTAGGCGTGGCCGCCGGTGCGCTCGAAGACGGGGCAGACGTTGAGGCAGGCCGAGCAGCGGATGCAGCCGAGTACCTGCCGTCCGACCTCGTCGGCGAGGGTGTCGGTGCGGCCGTTGTCGAGCAGCACCAGGTGGAACTCCCTGGGGCCGTCGCCGTCGGTGGTGCCGGTCCAGGTGGAGGTGTAGGGGTTCATCCGCTCACCGGTGGAGGAGCGGGGCAGCAACTGGAGGAAGACCTCCAGGTCCTGCCAGGTCGGGACGGTCTTCTCGATGCCCATGACGGTGATGAGGGTTTCGGGCAGGGTGAGGCACATCCGGCCGTTGCCCTCGGACTCCACGACGACGACCGTGCCGGTGTCGGCGACGGCGAAGTTGGCGCCCGAGACGGCCACCTTGGCGGTGAGGAACTTCTCCCTCAGGTGCAGGCGGGCGGCTTCGGCGAGTTCACGCGGGTCGTCGCCGAGGTTCTCCGGTGCGGGCTTCCCCCAGTGGGCCATTTCGGCGAGGAAGAGGTCGCGGATCTCGGTCCGGTTGCGGTGGATCGCGGGGACGAGGATGTGGGAGGGGCGGTCGTCGCCGAGTTGGACGATGAGTTCGGCGAGGTCCGTCTCGTAGGCGGTGATGCCGGCTTCGGCGAGGGCCTCGTTGAGGCCGATCTCCTGGGTCGCCATGGACTTGATCTTCACGACCTCGCGTTCGCCGGTGGCCCGCACGAGTTCGGTGACGATGCGGTTGGCCTCGGCGGCGTCCGAGGCCCAGTGCACGGTGCCGCCCGCGGCGGTGACGGCGGCCTCCAACTGGACGAGGTAGCGGTCGAGGTGGCGTGAGGTGCGGTTCTTGATCGCGGCGGCAGCGTCCCGCAGGTGCTCCCAGTCGTCCAACTCGGAGGCGACGGCCAGCCGCTTGTCGCGGATGGTGGTGGTGGCGCGTTTCAGATTGGCGCGCAGCCGGGTGTTGCCGAGCGCCTCGCGGGCGGCGTCGGGAAAGGACGGGGAACCGAGCCAGACGACGCCACGGCCGCCGGGCTTGCTCATCGTGCGGTTCCTTCGGTGGCGGCGAGGATCTCGGCCAGGTGCAGGGTCCGCACGGTCGCGCCCCGGCGGGACAGTCCGCCGCCGATGTGCATCAGGCAGGAGTTGTCGGCGGCGCACAGGACCTCGGCTCCGCTGTCCAGGACGGCGGCGTTCTTGTCGGCGAGCATCGCGGCGGAGGTGTCGGCGTTCTTCACGGCGAAGGTGCCGCCGAAGCCGCAGCAGGAGTCGGCCGCGGGCAGGTCGACCAGGTCGATGTCCTCGACGGCGCGCAGCAGCCGGTCCGGGCGGTCGCCGAGACGCAGGCCGCGCAGGGAGTGGCAGGTGGGGTGGTAGGCGACCCGGTGCGGGAAGCGGGCACCGACGTCCGTGACGCCGAGCACGTCGGTCAGGAACTCGGTGAGCTCGTGCACCCGGGGCACCAGTTCGGTGACCTGTCGGAGGAGCGAGGCGGTGCCGTGCCGTTCGGCGAGCAGGGGGTGGTTGTCACGGACCATCCCGGCGCAGGAGGCGGACGGCGTGACCACGGCGTCGTAGTCGGCGAAGGCCCGGACGAAGCGGGTCACCAGCGGGACGGCGTCGGGGCGGTAGCCGGTATTGAAGTGCATCTGGCCGCAGCAGGTCTGTTCCTGGGGGAACTCGACACGGTGGCCGAGCCGCTCCAGCACCGTCACCACCGCGCGGCCGGTGTCGGGGAAGAGGGTGTCGTTGAAGCAGGTGATGAACAGGGCGATGCGCATCAGCTCACCTCCCCGGGGGTCGGGACGTCCGTGGGAAGCAGTCCGCGGTGCTTGAGCTCGGCCCAGAGCGCCGCCGGAACGGGGTGGTCGAGCATGGCGGCGGCGTCCCGGGCCTCGCCGGCGCTGCGGGTGCCGACCAGCACGCTCGCCACCGCCGGATGCCCGAACGGGAACTTCAGGGCGGCGGCGCGCAGCGGGACGCCGTGCCGCTCGCAGACGACCTTGAGGTCGGTGGCCCTGGTGAGCAGGTCTGCGGGGGCCGCGGTGTAGTCGAAGGTGGCGCCGGGCCGCGGGTCGGCGAGCAGGCCGGAGTTGAAGACGCCGCCGATCACGACGCCGACGCCGCGCCGGTGGGCCAGGGGCAGCAGTTCCGCAAGGCCTTGCTGGTCGAGGAGGCTGTAGCGGCCGGCGAGCAGGACGGCGTCGAGGTCGGTCTCGCGGATGAACCGGGCGGGCAGCCCGGCCTGGTTCATGCCGACGCCGATCGCTCCCAGGACGCCTTCGGCGCGCAGGCGTTCGAGTTCCGGGTAGGCCTCGGTGAGTGCCTGTTCGGCGTGGTCGTCGGGGTCGTGCAGGTACGCGATGTCGATCCGGTCGAGGCCGAGCCGGTCCAGGCTGTCCTCGATGGAGCGGCGCACGCCCCGGGCGCTGAAGTCCCAGACGCGGTGGTGGGTGGCGGGCACGGCGAAGCCGTTGGCCAGGTCGTCGCCGTCGCCGGAGGGGGCCGGTTCCAGCAGGCGTCCGACCTTTGTGGAGATCGTGTACTGGTCCCGGGGGAACGCGCGCAGGGCGGCGCCGAGCCGCCGCTCGGACAGGCCCAGACCGTAGTGCGGGGCGGTGTCGAAGTACCGTACGCCGGACTCCCAGGCGGCGGTGACGGCCTGTTCGGCCTGCTCGTCGGTGACCGGGGCGAACAGGTTGCCGATGCCGGCGGCGCCGAAGGCGAGTTCGGTCACCTGGGCCCTGCTGCGGCCGAGGGGGTGGTGGCGCGGCTTCACGGGCGTGGCTCCGGTCGCAGGCGCAGGCCGGCCATGCCGCCGTCGACGGCGAGCGCGGTGCCCGTGACGCTGGCGGCGGCCGGGGAGGCGAGGTAGGCGATGGCGGCGGCGACCTCCTCGGCGGTGACCAGTCGGCCGGTGGGCTGGCGGGCGTTCAGTGCGGAGCGCTCGGCGGCCGGGTCGTCGGCCGCGTCGAGCAGCCGGCCGACCCACGGGGTGTCGACGGTGCCCGGGTTGACGCAGTTGACCCGGATGCCTTCGCGGACGTGGTCGGCTGCCATGGCCAGGGTGAGCGAGTGGACGGCGCCCTTGCTCGCCGAGTACAGCGCGCGCTGGGGCAGTCCGGCCGTGGCGGCGATGGAGCAGGTGTTGACCACCGAGGCGGAGGCGGAGCGGCGCAGGTGGGGCAGGGCGGCGCGGGTGGTGCGGACGATGCCGAGCACGTTGACGTCCAGGACGTGGTGCCACTGCTCGTCCGAGTTGTCCTCCACGGTTCCGGCGGCGCCGATGCCGGCGTTGTTGACCAGGATGTCGATCCCGCCGAGCGCCTCGGCCGCCGCCTGGACGGCCTCGCGTACGGAGCGGTCATCGGCGACGTCGGCGGTGAAGCCGCGCAGCGGGGCGCGGACGCCGCTCGGGTCGAGGTCGAGGACGGCGACGTCCGCTCCGCGTGCGCCGAGCAACCGGGCGGTGGCCAGTCCGATGCCGGAGGCACCGCCGGTGACCAGGGCGGTGAGCCCGTCGAGGTCGGTCGTCATGAGCGCTCCTCCTTGTCGCCGCCGGCCAGGTCGGCTGCCCAGAACGTGCCGTCGGGGTAGGTGTAGGTGTCGATGGCGGCCTGGTGCATGGTGGCGGAGAACCCGGGCACGGTGGGTGCCCGGTAGCGGCCGCCGTCGATGACCACGGGGTCGAGGAAGTGCTGGTGGAGGTGGTCGACGTACTCGATGACGCGGTCCTCGGTGGTGCCGGAGAGCGCGACGTAGTCGAACATCGACAGGTGCTGGACGAGTTCGCACAGGCCCACGCCGCCGGCGTGCGGGCACACGGGGACGCCGAACCTGGCGGCGAGCAGCAGGATGGCGAGGTTCTCGTTCACGCCGGCCACCCGGGCCGAGTCCAGTTGGAGGACGTCGATGGCGCCGGCCTGGAGCAGCTGTTTGAAGACGATGCGGTTCTGCACGTGCTCGCCGGTGGCGACCTTGACGGGGTGGACACCGCGCCGGACGGTGGCGTGGCCGAGCACGTCGTCCGGGCTGGTCGGCTCCTCGATCCAGTAGGGGTCGAACTCGGCGAGCTGGTTCGTCCACTCGATCGCCTCGGCGACGTTCCAGCGCTGGTTGGCGTCGATCGCCATCCGGATGTCCGGACCGACGGCCTCGCGGGCGGCGCGGCAGCGGCGGATGTCGTCCTCCAGGTCCGCGCCGACCTTCAGCTTGATCTGGGTGAAGCCGTCGGCCACCGCCTCCTTGGCGAGGCGGGTGAGCTTCTCGTCGCTGTAGCCGAGCCAGCCGGGCGAGGTGGTGTAGGCGGGGTAGCCGCGGCGCAGGAGTTCGGCGGCCCGCCCGGGTGCGCCCTGTCTGCCCTTGCGCAGCAGTTCGAGGGCCTCATCAGGCGTCAGCGCGTCGGCGATGTAGCGGAAGTCGACCTGGGACACCAGCCATGCGGGGTCGGCGTCGGCCAGCAGCTGCCACAGCGGCTTGCCCTCACGCTTGGCGGCGAGGTCCCAGACGGCGTTGACGACGGCTCCGATCGCCATGTGCATCACGCCCTTCTCGGGTCCGAGCCAGCGCAGCTGGCTGTCACCGATCAGGTCGCGGTACAGGGAGCCGGGGTCGGCGCACAGCTGGGCGACGGACCGTCCGACGACGTGCGGGCGCAGCGCGTCGATGGCGGCGACCTGGACGTCGTTGCCGCGACCGATGGTGAAGGTGAACCCGTGGCCCTCATGGCCGCCCGCGGAGGCGCGCAGGACGACGTAGGCGGCGGAGTAGTCGGGGTCGGGATTCATGGCGTCGGACCCGTCCAGCTCCCGCGAGGTGGGGAAGCGGATGTCGTAGGTGTCGACGGCGGTGATCCGCGCTGTGGTTGCGGACAACGTGGTGCCTTTCAGGCGTTGGAGAAGGTCTGGCGCTGGGTGCCGAGGCCGTCGATGGCCAGTTCGACGGTGTCGCCCGCGCGCAGGTAGGGGGTGCCGGGCAGCCCCAGGGCCACGCCGGCCGGGGTGCCGGTGTTGATGACGTCTCCGGGCCGCAGCACCATGTACTGGCTGAGGTACCAGACCAGGTACGGGACGTCGAAGATCATATTCTCGGTGCTGCCGCTCTGCCGCTGCTCGCCGTTGACGGCCAGACGAAGGCCGAGGGCCTGCACGTCGCCGGCCTCGTCCGGGGTGACCAGCCAGGGGCCGAGCGGGTTGAAGGTCTCACAGGACTTGCCGAGGTCCCACTGCCCGGAGTACTCGAGCTGGAACTCCCGCTCGGACACGTCGTTGCTGATCGCGTAGCCCGCGACATGGGCGAGGGCCTGTCGGGGCGAGTCCAGGTAGCGGGCCTCGCGGCCGATCACGACCGCGAGTTCGACCTCCCAGTCGGTCTTGGCCGAGCCGCGCGGGATCAGCACCTGGTCACAGGGACCGACCACGGCGGACGGGTCCTTCATGAAGACCACCGGCCGGGCGGGGACGGCAGCGCCGGTCTCCTCGGCGTGGTCGCGGTAGTTGAGGCCGATGCAGACGACCTTGCCCGGCCGGGCGACGGGGGCGCCGATCCGCAGGCCGACCGGGTCGATCGGAGGGAGCTCTCCGGCGGCCAGGGCGGCGCGAACGCGGTCGATCCCGTCCGAGGCGAGGAACGCCCCGTCGATGTCACCGGTCAGGCCCGAGAGCGCGAAGACCCGGCCGTCGTCGCCGAGGGCTGCCGGAGCCTCTTCTCCCGCCGGTCCGATCCGCATGAGCTTCATGCCATGGCTCCTGTCATAGGTCTGCGGGCCGGGGTTCTTCACCGGGCCGACACATCGGATGAATCCTCGACGCCCTGACCATACGAGTGTCGGCCACGCACCGCAAGAAGTCCTCCGATGTCTGTCGGCGCCCGCCGGGGTCAGGAGCCGAACATCTCCTAACTGTTCATCAAATCTCCAGCTCAGAGAGGAGATGACAGCTCGTTATCATCCGACATGGAGGCCCGGACGTTACGGTTGAGATTCGCCCGAGGTTTCCCTATTGTCAGTCACGTGCCAAGCTCGTATGGTCCTCGTGATCGCAAGCCATCCGATGACTGCGGGGAGCACGATCCAGCGCGCCTGCCACGACCCGCCGCATCCATGGCCTCCCTCCTGGATGACGGCCGGGAGGGGAGGTCCGGCTCAACCACCCCCGCTTCACCTCCCGGGGGGACAGGCCTCTCCGCCTCCCGCCACACCGGCTCCCCACCCTCGCAGGGGAGCCCGGACATCCCAGCCAAGGAGATCAGCACCATGAAGCCTCGCTCCTCCAGAATCGCGGCCACGGCCGCCGCCGTAGTCGTCCTGGCGGGGGCCGCCACGGCCTGCAACCGCGGCAGCACGACGGACTCCGCCGCCGGCGGCAAGCCGGCGCTCGGGATCGACCTGCCGCGTGCGGACTCCGACTTCTGGAACTCCTACGCGCAGTACATCAAGCAGGACGCCTCCGCCCAGGGCCTCAACACCCTGCCGGTGAGCAACTCGCAGAACGACGTCACCAAGCTGGTCGCCAACGTCCAGGTCTTCCAGAACACCGGCGCCAAGGCCGTCGTCATGGCCCCGCAGGACACCGGCGCGATCGCCTCCACCCTCGACCAGCTGACCGCCAAGAAGATCCCCGTGGTCAGCATCGACACCCGCCCCGACAAGGGGAACGTCTACATGGTGGTGCGCGCCGACAACAAGGCGTACGGCACCAAGGCCTGTGAGTTCCTCGGCCAGCAGCTCGGCGGCAAGGGCAAGGTCGCCGAACTCCAGGGCGCGCTGAGCTCCGTCAACGGCCGCGACCGCTCCGAGGCCTTCGCCGCCTGCATGAAGGAGAAGTTCCCCGACATCCTGGTGATCGAGCTGGCCACCGACTGGAAGGGCGACGTCGCCTCCGCCAAGCTCCAGTCCACCCTCGCCGCCAACCCGGACCTGGGCGGCGTCTACCTGCAGGCCGGCGGTGTCTTCCTGCAGCCCACCATCGCCCTGCTCCAGCAGAAGGGCCTGCTCAAGCCCGCCGGCCAGCCCGGTCACATCGCCATCGTCTCCAACGACGGCATCCCGCAGGAGTTCGACGCGATCCGCAAGGGCGACATCGACGCGACCGTCTCCCAGCCCGCCGACCTCTACGCCAAGTACGCGCTGTTCTACGCGCAGGCCGCGGCCGAGGGCAAGACCTTCCAACCCGGTGCCACCGACCACCAGTCGACCATCATCTCCCTGCCCAACGGCCTGGAGGACCAGCTCCCCGCTCCCCTGGTCACCAAGGAGAACGTCGACGACAAGTCCCTCTGGGGCAACGGCGTAGGCAAGTAGCCCACCGACCCCTCGTGCGTGGCGGCCCGGACCCCCCTTCCCGGGCCGCCACGCACGGATCCTGCGGAAAGGACGTCCCCGCCATGGCGGACCCCAGCCCCGTCCGGGGCCCCGTCGTCGAGGCCGACGGGATCAGCAAGCGCTTCGGCGCCACCGTCGCCCTCAGCGACGCCCGCATCTCGGTCGCGCCCGGCGAGTCGCACGCCCTGGTAGGGCGCAACGGCGCGGGCAAGTCCACGCTCGTGTCGATCCTCACCGGCCTGCAGAACCCCGACACCGGCACCCTGCGCTTCGACGGCGAGCAGGCCCCGGCCCCCGGTGACACCGACGCCTGGCGGTCCAGGGTCGCCTGCGTCTACCAGCGCTCCACCATCATCCCCGCGCTGACCGTCGCCGAGAACCTCTTCCTGGACAGGCAGAGCAAAGGCGCCCTGCGCCCGATCAGCTGGAAACAGCTGCGCGGCCGCGCTACCGAGTTGCTCGCCGAGTACGGCGTGGACGTCGCCCCGACCGCGCGCGCCGAGGACCTGAGTGTCGAGCAGCGCCAGTTCGTCGAGATCGCCCGGGCGCTGTCCTTCGGGGCCCGCTTCATCATCCTGGACGAGCCCACCGCCAAGCTCGACGCGCGCGGCATCGAGCGGCTCTTCGACAAGCTGCGCTCACTGCAGGAACAGGGCGTCGCCTTCCTGTTCATCTCCCATCACCTGCAGGAGGTCTACGACCTCTGCACCACCGTCACGGTCTACCGCGACGCCCGGCACATCATCACCGCGCCAGTCGCCGAACTCGACCAGCAGGCCCTGGTGGAGGCGATGACCGGCGAGAGCTCCCGGGACAGCGGGCCCGCCTGGTCGGTGACCGGCCGGACGCGCCCCGACGGTGCCCCGCTGCTGGACGTCTCGGGCCTGAGCCTGGCCGGCGCCTACCAGGACTTCTCCCTGACCGCGCACGCCGGCGAGGTCGTGGGCCTGGCCGGCGCGGCCGCCAGCGGCAACGTCCGGCTCGGCGAGACCATCGCCGGTCTGCACCGCCCGCAGGCCGGCACGATCACCGTCGCGGGCCGCCCGGTGCGCACCGGGCGCGTTCCCGCCGCTCTCGCGGCCGGCATCGGGTTCGTGCCCGAGGACCGGCACATCCAGGGCCTCATCCCGCAGCGCAGTGTCGCCGAGAACGCCACCCTGACCGTCACCGACCAGCTCGGGCCCTTCGGCACGGTGCTGCCCTCCCGTACCCGGGCCTTCGCCGAACGGATGATCGGCGACCTCGACATCAAGACACCCGGCCCCTCGGCCCCGGTGTCCGCGCTGTCCGGCGGCAACCAGCAGAAGGTGGTCATCGCGCGGGCCCTGGCCACCGAGCCGCACGTCCTGGTGGCCATCCGGCCCACCAACGGCGTCGACGTCAAGTCCAAGGAGTCCCTGCTCGGCACCGTCCGCGAGGTCGCCGACGCCGGGAGGAGCGCTCTGATCGTGTCCGACGAACTCGACGACCTGCGGGTCTGCGACCGCGTCCTGGCCATGTTCCACGGCCGCGTCGTCGCCGAGTTCGAGCACGGCTGGAGCGACGAACAGCTGGTCGCAGCCATGGAGGGCATGTCCGGCCCGACCGACACGAAGGAACGCAATGTCTCCCACCACTGAGGTCAGCCCGCGCGCGGCCACCGCCGGCACCGCACCGGCCGGCCGGCGCTTCGACCTCGCCCGCTACCGCGACCTGTCGCTCGTACCGGTCCTGCTCGTCCTCGGCGTCATCGGCTTCGTCGTCTCACCCGCCTTCCTCACCTCCGACAACCTCCTGGGCGTCGGCCAGCAGGCCACCGAACTGAGCCTGCTGGTGCTGGCCGAGGCGCTGATCCTGATCGTCGGCCGGATGGACCTGTCCCTGGAATCCACGATCGGCGTGGCCCCCGTCATCGCCGTCTGGCTGGTCCTCCCCGACCACGGCGCGCGCTTCAACGGCCTCGGGCTCCTGCCCTCCTGGACGGCCATCCCGCTGTGCCTGGCCGTCGGCGCGCTGATCGGGGCGATCAACGGGTTCCTGATCCTCAAGCTGCGCCTCAACGGCTTCATCGTCACCCTCGGCGCGCTCACCCTGCTCCGCGGCCTCCAGGTCGCGATCTCCCAGGGCCAGTCGATCGTCAACCTGCCCGGCTCCTTCACCTACCTCGGCAGCACCAGCTGGCTCGGCGTCCCCGCGGCGATCTGGATCTGCGCCCTGCTCTTCCTGGCCGGCGGCTGTGCCCTCGCCTGGCTCCGCCACGGCCGCGCCCTGTACGCGATCGGCGGCAACTCCGAGGCCGCCCGCGCCGCCGGCATCCGGGTCGACCGGATCACCTGGACCGTGCTGATCCTCGGCGGCCTGCTGGCCGCCTTCGCCGGCGTCCTCTACACCGGCCACTACGGCTCCATCTCCGCCGACCAGGGCAACGGGTGGATCTTCCAGGTCTTCGCCGCCACCGTCATCGGCGGCGTCAGCCTCAACGGCGGCCGCGGCACCCTCTTCGGCGCCCTGACCGGTGTGCTGACCCTCCAGCTCGTGGTCAACGTCATGACCCTCGCGGGCGTGCCGCCGCTGTGGAACCAGTTCCTCAACGGCGCGATCATCATCGTCGCGCTGATCATCTCCCGCTTCGCCTCGGGCGAGAAACAGGAGTGACGGGGTCCCCCGGCCCGAGAGCCACCGAAGCGACGCGACCAGCTCCGCGGGAACCGGTCGCGCCGCTTCGGCCTCCCCTGCCCCGCCCCCTCGACCGACCAGCACTCCCATGCCCGCACGCAGGAGGCGAACACCATGGCGGTGACCGACCAGGCCATCGAGAAGATCAAGGAAATGATCGTCTCCGGCGCCCTGCTGCCCGGCGCGCGACTCCCCAACGAGGCCGACCTCGCCGACCAGCTCGGGCTGTCCCGCAACTCGCTGCGCGAGGCCGTCCGGGCGCTCACCGCGATGCGGATCCTCGTCCCCCGGCAGGGCGACGGCACCTACGTCTCCGGCCTGGAGCCACACCTCCTGCTGGAAGCCATGGCCTTCGCCTCCGACGTCTCCCACGGGCACACGGCCCGGCAACTCCTCCAGGTGCGGCGCCTGCTGGAGCCGCAGGTCACCGCCCTCGCCGCCGGCCTGCTCACCGACGACCACCTGCGAACGCTGCGGGCCGTCCTCGACCAGAGCGCCGCGGCTGCCGGCATCGAGGAGTTCATCGAGCTCGACATCGAGTTCCACCGCACCATCGCCGATGCCGTCGGCAACCCCGTGCTGTCCACCCTGCTCGGCATCCTCTCCACCCACACCCAGCGGCTGCGCATCGTGCGCGGTACGCACAACGCCTCTGCCCGCGAGCAGGCCCACCGCGAACACGAGGCCATCTGGCGGGCCCTGGTCGACCACGACGCCGTCCTGGCCGCCAGTGCCAGCACCGTGCACGTCGCCGCCGTCGAGGACTGGCTGGCCGCCGGCACCGGCCCCCCGGACCTCGACCCCCCGGACCTCGACGCCATCGCCTGACGGCGACGTGCCGAATCCCGCACATCCGTTCCCCTCCCCCTCAGCGCGCAAGACCCCCACGACCCAGGACGGTCTGACACATGAAGAGCCGAACCATCCGGACCACCTGCACGGGCTGCATCGCCGTGTTGCTCGCCGGCTGCCTCACCGCCTGCGGTGGCACTGATGACCCCGGCAACTCCCGCCCCCAGATCGGCATCGACATCCCCCGCGCCGACTCCGACTTCTGGAAGGCGTACGCGAAGTACCTCCAGCAGGAGATCAACGACCAGCAGCTGAGTGTCCTGCCCCCGACCCGTTCGAACGGCGACGACGCGACGTTCACCGCCAACGTCCAGTCGCTGGCCGCCCGACACCCCAAGTCCATCGTCATGGCGCCGCAGAACACCATGACCACCGATTCGACACTCTCCGAGTTGTTCCGTGCCAACATCCACACGATCAGCGTGGACACCGAACCGGAGCACGGCAGCGTCTACATGGTGGTCCGCACCGACAACAAGACGTACGGCACCAAGGCCTGCGAGTTCCTCGGCAAGCAGCTCGGTGGCAAGGGCAAGGTGGCCGAGCTCCAGGGCGCACTGACCTCCATCAACGGATACGAACGCTCCGAGGGATTCGCCGCCTGCATGAAACGCAACTACCCCGGTATCCAGGTGATCGCGCTGCCCACCGACTGGAAGGGCGACATCGCCTCCGCCAAGCTCCAGTCCACCCTCGCCGCCAACCGGGACCTGAACGGCATCTACCTGCAGGCCGGCGGCGTCTTCCTCCAGCCCACCCTCGACCTCCTACGCCAGAAAGGCCTGCTCAAGCCCGCCGGCCAGCCCGGCCACATCACCATCGTCTCCAACGACGGCATCCCGCAGGAGTTCGACGCGATCCGCAAGGGCGACATCGACGCGACCGTCTCCCAGCCCGCCGACCTCTACGCCAAGTACGCCCTGTACTACGCCAAGGCCGCTGCCGAAGGCAGGAAATTCCAACCCGGGCCCACCGACCACCAGTCGACCATCATCACCCTGCCCAACGGCCTGGAGGACCAGCTCCCCGCTCCCCTGGTCACCAAGGAGAACGTCGACGACCCGTCGCTCTGGGCCAACCACGCCGCGGGCTGACCGAGGCGGGCCCCGGAACCAGGCCGGCATCCACCGCAACAACGGGACGACGGGACTCCGGTCTGTGCACCACCACTGATCGCTCCCCCACCCACCCCCGCTGAAGGGCCGCACCGTACGAAGTGCACCGGTGGTCAGGGCGATAGTCGCCCTGACCCCGGTCCGGGCACACCCCGGCCGCGGCGACCTCCGACAGCGTCGCGGCACTCGCCGAGACCTCGGTCGGCAGCAACGCCACCACCGGTGACAAGGCCTTCCTGACGGCGAACCAGCCGCTCGTACAACAGTCCGCCGCCCAGTCAACCAGCCGACTCCCCCCGTCCAGGTTCCCGCCGACCACCTCCTACAGCGGGACGGCCCCGTGGGAGAGACCGCCACGAAGCCGGCCGGCGGCCGACGGCAGCGTCCGGCTTCCGTCACCGTGCCAGCAGTGGCGCACCAGTCAGCTCGGGAGTCCCTCGGCGCCCTGGGCCGGGCAGGACGGCGGGTGCGGCGAGAAGTTGGGCAGCACCCGAGTGGCGTCGTAGCGGCGCTGCCAGACCGGAGTGGTCGACCCGCTGGTGGCCGGCACGATCGCGGACCAGTCGGCCGGGCAGTCGCGCCCGCTCTTCTGCTCGCGCTCCTCGTGTCGCACGAACTGTTTGGTGGCGAAGTGGTGGTCGATGATGGAGATCCCGGCCCGGTCGTACGAGTGCAGCACCCCCGCCGTGAGCTCAAGCAACGCGCGGTCCCGCCACAGGGTGCGATCCCGGGCCGTGTCCAGGCCCATCCGCCGGGCGACCTCAGGCAGCTTGTCGTATCGGTTGGTGTCGGACAGGTTGCGGGCACCGATCTCGGTGCACGTGTACCAGGCGCTGAAGGGTGCCAACGGGTACCGCAGCCCGCCGAGTTCGAGGACCTGGTTGGAGATCGTGGGAAAGGCGTGCCAGCGCAGGCCGAGTTCTTCGAACCACCGGTACTCGGGATGGCTGATCCGCACCTCCGGGACCGCGTCCGCGGGCAGGTCGAACCACCGAGGTTCACGCCCGGGCCACTGGATGACCAGCGGCAGCACGTCGAACTCGCCGCCCTGACCACGCCACCCCAGGCGCTGGACCGCCTCGGTGAGCGCCGCCGTCTCGGGGTCGCCGATCACGGACCCGTCGTACTGCCGGTAGCCGGCGTAGCGAATCAACTGGCCGTTCCACAGCCGGGGTCCGGGCCGCTCGGGTGTGCTCGGCGCGAAGACGCTCAGCAGCAGGCGCACCTTGCCCCCGTTCCACGCCTGCCGCAAATGCTCGACGAGTGCCTCGAACACCGCTCCCTCGTCACCGCCATCGGTGCCGGTGCCGATCGCACGGCAGTCCCGGATCTCCAGTGCTTTCCAGTAGAACTTGCCTATGCACTGCGGATTGTTCCGCCACGCGATCCGGGAGCCGACCAACAACTCCTGCTGGGTCTGGGAGTAACTTCCCGTCGTCGCCAGCTCCTCCGTGATCTCCGCTACCCGCCGCTGCGCGCCGCCGGCCGGAAGATGTCCCTCCACGGTGAGTTGACGTATCAACGCTACTGCCTCCGCGAGCGGAGCAGCAGGCGTGGACGGGGTTACGCACACCCGAGAGCTCATCATGCTGATCCCCTGTCAACAGCGAGGGAAAGGAGCCGATTCAACTTGCACGAAACACACGGACGCAGCCGGAGACTACGCCGGGGAAGCGAACGCGCGGACCCAGCCGAGGTCGTTTTGACGAAACCCTTGCGTGCACTCGGTGATGAAAAGCCCTGCGGGACCCGGGTCGCGCGGGGCGGGCCGGGGTGGGGGTCGGAGTGGCCCTCGCGGGGCTCCCGCGAGGGCTGCCCGCGCTCAGGAGGTGAGGCGGCCGAAGGTGAGGGCGGCGGCGATGAGCAGGACGGCGGCGGGCGCCCCGGCGACCAGACTGAGCACCGTCCGCCGCCTGTCGAGCAGCCCGGCGCGCAGCAGTGCCGCGTAGGTCAGTGCGCCGTAGAGCACCACTGCGGGCAGGGCGGTGATCACCCCGAGCGGGTAGCCGCTGCCGCTGAGCCCGAGGTAGACGTGGTGGAGCCCGTGCAGGGTCCAGCCGCCCAGCAGGGCGGCGTAGGCGTCGAGCGCCCAACCGCCGGGACCGGTACGCCCGGTGTGTCCGGCCCGCAGGGCGCGGTCGGCGAACAGGGTGAGGGCCCAGACCACGGCGAACTCCGCCAGGATCGCGGTGAGGGACTGCGCGACGGTGAAACGTGTGCCGCCTTGGTCCAGGCCGCCGTCGAGCACGATCGCGACGGCCTCCTCCCCGTCGTGCACCGCGAAGGAGAGCGGCAGCCCCCAGATCCACCACCGGGCGTCGACTCGTGCCCGTACCAGGTCCATCGTCATGTTCCCCTGCTCACAGATCGGTTGAAGATTGGGTCATCGGCGTTGACTCAAGCTAGCCCTCAACCCCACTTCGGTCAACAGCGTTGATCAAATCGGGTAGGATCCAGCCATGTCGACATCAGCCGAACCGGCCGGCACACCACTCGCCGCCTCCAGAGCAGAGCGCCGCAGGCGCGGAGAGCAGGCGGTGCTGTCCGCCGCCCGGGAACTCTTCCGCCGGGACGGCTACGACGCGACCACCGTGCGCGCCATCGCCACACGGGCGGGCGTCGACGCGTCACTGGTGATGCGCTGGTTCACGTCCAAGGAGTCGCTGTTCACCCGCGCGGTCATCGAGCAGTTCCAACTGCGCGGCGTCCAGTGGCAGGACGAGGGCGGCACGGGCGGCGACACGGGCGAGGGACTCGGGGAGCGGATGCTGCTCGACTTCCTTCACGCCCTGGAGGACACCGGCGGCAGCGCGCTCCACGTCGTCCGCGCGATGCTCACCCACGAACAGGCGTGGTCCACGCTGCGGGCCGCCTTCCTCGCCGACCCGGACCGCGACCCCATGGTGGTCGCGATCCCGGGCGAGGAAGCCCAGTTGAAGGCGGCCCTGCTCGGCTCGATCGTCCTCGGCATCGGCATCGGCCGCCACGTCCTTCGCTTCCCACCCCTGGAGGAAGCCTCCCCCGAACACATCGCGACCGTCATCGCCCCCGCCCTCCACGAACTCCTCGCCCCGCCACGGCGGCCGGAGGGCGACACGGAAGGCTGAGCATCACCTGCCACGGACCAGCCGATTCGAGTGACGCCCGCGTCGGCGCCGCGGCGGTGGAGGCCGGCGACTCACGCGCCGCTGATCCAGCGCTCCCCGATGGCTGGGAGACAACTGGCCGGCGTGGCCGTCGAGTAGCGGTCTGAGAGGGCACCGTTCGGGCCACCGACGCACGTCACGTCGTCACCGAGTGCTCTGACCGGTTACGGCGGCCGGGTTGTGTCGTACCCGCGTTCTATGGTGTCGGAGTGTCTCGTTGTCGTGATCGGACCGGCGTTCGGGTGGTGCATCGCACCGCCCGGATCGGTCCGTGTCCGACCCGAGCGCAGGTCCAGCGAGGTCCGGGGCGCAGCGAGCGCTCCGCAGCAGGCAACTCAGGGAGGTAGGCACATGAGAGCACTCCTCACGTCGTCCGGGATCAAGAACAGCAGCATCCACGACGCGCTGGTCGACCTGCTGGGCAAATCGATCGCCGAGTCCAACGCCCTGTTCGTCCCCACCGCCATCTACCCCTTCCCTGGCGGGCCCGGCATGGCGTGGCGGGCGATCTCTGGTGAGGGTCCATCGCCGTTGTGTGGATTGGGTTGGAAATCGTTGGGGATCCTGGAGCTGACGGCGCTGTCGAGCATCGAAGAGGCTGCTTGGGTGCCAACGGTCCAGGCCGCCGACGCACTGCTGGTATGGGGCGGCGACCCCCTGTTCCTCGCCAACTGGATGCGGCGCTCCGGTTTGACCGGCCTACTGCCGACGCTGCGCTCCGAGGCGGTCTACGTGGGGGTGAGCGCCGGGAGCATGGCTGTTGCCTCCACCTTTGTCGAGACCTACCGCGAACCGCCCCGCGGGAACGATGGACCGTTGAGGTCGGAAGACATCGTCTTCGCCACGCCTCAGGGCGACGTCGACAGAATCCTGGTCACGGGACAGGGAGCAGGACTCGTCGACTTCGCGGTGATCCCGCACCTGGAGCACCCGGACCACCCCGACGCCTCCTTGGCCAACGCGGAGAGGTGGGCGGCACGGATTCCCGCGCCGACGTATGCGATCGACGACGAGACCGCCATCAAGGTGGTCGACGGCACCGCCCAGGTCGTCTCCGAGGGGCAGTGGAAACTGTTCCAGCCCTGACGGCACCGGGTAGTTCCTGAAGGGAACGTCGGTCGGGTCGTTCCCCGGCCGGGGACGGGCCCAGCCGGCCTGGTCACTGGCCGC
Source organism: Kitasatospora sp. NPDC088160 (assembly GCF_044741445.1). Lineage (NCBI taxonomy): Bacteria > Bacillati > Actinomycetota > Actinomycetes > Kitasatosporales > Streptomycetaceae > Kitasatospora > Kitasatospora sp. NPDC088160. Next base: position 82,132 of record NZ_JBIUSS010000032.1, read on the forward strand.
CGCACTGGTGAACGGGCTGCGACGGACCGAGTGCGGGAACCCCATCGGGGTGAGGTCCAGGTCTGCCGCCCTGGCTGTACTGACCCGCGTGCTTCTTGCTGCATGCCGACGCCAGCTGACTCTTGGACACGGGGCCGAGGTGGTGCGCGGTCGGCTGGTGTGCCACTGGGCGGGTTGAGAGGCGAAGTGGTGAGAGCACAACCGGGAGTCAGCGACCGGGTCCGTCGTGGTCCTGCGGGGTGTCGGGTGGTGGTGTGCGGGTGTCGCGGGGTTCGGGGTGGGGCTTGTCCTCGGGCGGGTGGCCGGCTTCGATGGCTCGTCCGCGTTCCAGTTCGACGTTGAACTCCAGGCCCAGCAGGATCGCGACGTTGGAGACCCAGAGCCAGAGGAGGAAGAGGATCACGGCGCCGATGCTGCCGTAGGTGCTGTTGAGGCTGTTGAAGTTGGCGACGTAGAGGGCGAACGCGCCGGACGCGATGACCCAGAGCGCGACGGCGACCAGGCTTCCGGGGAGGATCCAGCGCAGCTTGGGCGCTTCGGCGCTGGGAGCGGCCCAGTAGAGCAGGGTGACCATCGCGATGACGATGATGACGAGGACGGGCCATTTGGCGATGTCCCACACCTGTACGGCGTTCTCGCTGACTCCGAGGATCTTCCCCGTCCGGGTGGCCAGTGCGCCGGTGAAGACGACACCGGTGGCGGTCAGCGCGAGGAGCGCGATGATGACGACGGTCAGGGCGAGGCGCGTGGGCAGGGTCTTCCAGAGTGGCCGGCCCTCAGCGGTGTCGTGGACCCGGTTGGCGGCGCGCATGAACGCCGCGACGTAGCCGGAGGCGGACCACAGGGCCAGGACGATCCCGATGGCCAGTGCGAAGCCCGCCCTGCCCTGGTCGGTCTGGAGTTGCTGCACCACGGTGGTGAGGAGCTGGCGGACGGATCCGGGGCCGAGGTCACGGAGGCGGTCGAGCAGCGGCTTGGTGGCGGAGCTGCCGGCCAGTCCCAGGATCGACACCAGCGCGAGCAGGGCGGGGAAGATCGCCAGCAGCCCGTAGTAGGTGAGCGCGGCCGCCGCGTCGCTGAGGCTGTCGGCCTTGAACTGCTTGGTGGTGCGTTTCAGGACGCCCCACCACGACTTCTTGGACAGGTCGGTCGGGCTCTCGGTGGGCCCGGCTCCGTTGGTGGCGGGCCCGGCCCCGTCGGCCGTGCTGGTGTGCCGGTGTTCGTTCTCGTGTCGTGACATGGGTGCCAACCCGGCGTGTCGGGTGTCTGTTTCGGGGTCTCAGTCCTTGACCACCTGGTAGATGCCGTAGATGACTCCGGGCACATGGCCGCAGAGCTGGAGGAGGAAGGCCCAGAGCACCTTCATGCTCGGCCCGTCCTTGATCAGTACCGCCAGGAACGGCAGGACCAGGCACAACAGCACCAGAAGGACCTTGCCCATGATCACCCCTCGTTCCGAAGGTGCGGTGGCCGACGGCACGGTGACCCGCCTCCTCATCGTCTCACCGTCGGCCGCCCGGCGGGCAGTCGGCCGGACCGCATCGGAGGCATCGTCTCCGTCCGCGCTGCATGTCCGCCCGCGTGTCACCGTCGAGAGCGCCGGTTCCGTGCCGGGCATACGGCCAGGTACACGGCGGCGGCGATGAGCAGGAGGACGGCGATGGCGGTCAGGTGGAGCAGTCCATGGACGACGATGCCGATGATGCGAGCACGATCGCCACGATGACGACCAGCAGGAAGAGAACCATCACGAACCTCCGTCTCGCCCCGTTCCACACAGCGTGCCCGGCATGCTCTCGATCATGACTTCGCCTCGGTTTCTCGGGCGGGCACGGACCGTTCCGTGCCCGCCCGTGCCGCGTTACTTCCGCAGGACGACAGGTCCTCCGTTGGCCTGCACCTCGCCGTCCGGCAGCTGTTCGACCAGCAGCCCGCGGGCCGGCTGCTGGACGAGCAGTGGCGTGGTGGCCGCCGGAGGCTTTTCCAGCGACACCGGGACGGGCGGTCCGGCGGCAGCCGCGGCTTTCTCGCGGGCCAGGAAGGAGCCGAGTTCGCCGATGGTGCTCATCAGCGGGGCGGGGAAGACGACGGTGGTGTTCTTGTCCACACCGATCTCCACCAGGCTCTGCAGATTCCTCAGTTGCAGGGCCAGCGGGTGGGCCATCATGGTGTCCGAGGCCTCGCCCAGTGCCGCCGCGGCCAGCGACTCGCCCTGCGCATTGATGATCTTGGCTCTCTTCTCCCGCTCCGCCTCGGCCTGGCGGGCCATCGCCCGCTTCATGCTCTCGGGCAGCTGGATGTCCTTCAGCTCCACCAGCGTCACCTGGACGCCCCACTCGACTGTGGTCACGTCCAGGATCTCGCGGATGTCGAGGTTGATGGTGTCGGTCTCGGACAGCGTCTCGTCCAGCGTGTGCTGCCCGACCACCTTGCGCAGCGTGGTCTGGGCGATCTGGTCGATGGCGGAGTAGACGTTCTCGATCGCGACGACCGACTTGACCGCGTCGACCACCCGGAAGTAGGCGACCGCCGAGACGTCGACGCTGACGTTGTCGCGGGTGATGATGCCCTGGGACTGGATGGGCATTGTCACGATCCGCAGCGACACCCGGTGCAGGACGTCGACGATCGGGACGATCAGGGTGAAGCCGGGTTTCTTCGGGCCGCGCACCCGGCCCAGCCGGAACAGCACGCCCTGCTCGTACTGCTTGACGATCCTCACGGAGAGCAGGAGGCCCACCAGGACCAGCAGGACGACGATGACGACGGCGACGATCAGGATCTTCATGGCGTGCCTCTGTTCAGTTGTCGGGAGAGTGCGTCCGGCCCCGGCGACAGGGACCACTCGGCCCGGGACGCGGGGCCGCCTGTTCGGCCGGGATCGGCCCGCCAGCCGCTGCGAGGCGGCACGCAGCACGTGGGAGGCTCCGTCTCGGCAGGGTATCTGCGTGGCCCCCGGCGAGGAGGGCGACCGGCCGACGCAGCGGACCGCCCCGCCGGAGCGGGCCGGGCCTCGGTCGCCGACGCCGCTGCGGGGGGCTCTTCGCCGGCCCTGCCGAGGGGGGAGGGCGGGCGCGCCACAGGGGCCGGGCCGTCGGCGCGGGTGGGCGACTGCATGGGCATGGTGAGCCTCGCATGATGAGGTCACCGGATGGGCCCGGTTGTGAGCTGGTCGCTCCCGAGGCCGACGCGAGGTGGGCCTTCGTCTCCGGACTGGCTGCTGACTCAACCACCTCCGACGGTACTCTCCGATCTCCGGCCACGCGGCGCGCACGGAGCACGCCGCTCGTTCGAGTACGGCCGGGCGGACAATGGGCGGCAGGGGGCGCGGTTCGGTCTGTCCGACCCTCAGTGCGGTCGGTCGGTTGTCGGTGAGGCTGAGGAGATCCACCATGGCGGAGTCGGCCCCGGGAGCGTCGGAGTCCAGCGACACCCCGGTGTCGGGTGCCGCTCCTGGCCGGAGCCCGGCCGACGACGCGGACCTGCGGGAGAGCCTGGCCGGCCTGTCGAGGTTGGCCAGCGGGCGCTTGGACCTGCCGGCCCTGCTGGTCCACGTCGCCGACTTCGCGGCGCACGCGATCCCCGGCGCGGACGGAGTGGGCCTGACCCTCGTGGAGGACGGCCGGGCCGACACGATCGTGTCCAGCGCGGCCTTCGTTCGAACCGTCGATGCGATCCAGTACCGGATCGGTGAGGGGCCGTGCATCACCGCTGCGGCCGAACGACGCACCGTCCGCTCGGCCTCGCTGGGCAAGGACCCCTCGTGGCCGCGCTTCGGACCGCGGGTCGGCCGGCTGGGCGTGCACAGCGTGCTCTCGCTGCCGCTGCTGACCGACGACCGGGTCCTGGGCGCGATGAACGTCTACGCCCACGCCTAGGACGTCTTCGACGCCTGGGCCGTGGAACTCGGCGAGCTGTTCGCCGTGCCGGCCGCGATCTCCGTACAGAACGCCCAGGCCCTCGCCCGGACAACACGATTGGCCGCACAGCTGCAGTCCGCGCTGACCCACCGCTCGGCGATCGACCAGGCCCTGGGCGTCCTGATGAGCCGCAGCGGCTGCACCCCCGCCGAGGCCTTCGACAAGCTCCGTGCGATGAGCCAGGCACAGAACCGGAAGGCGTCCGCAGTGGCCCAGCAACTGCTCGACGAGGCGGTGGCCCGCGCCCGGGCACGCCGCAGTCCCGGCTGAGGACATCGAGAGGCACCGTGGAGGCGTCGAAGGGTGGTGACCCGAGTCAGCCGTCCTCTGCCGGGCGGGGAACGCTGCTGGTGGTGCCGACCCAGGTCCAGTCCCGGATTTCCGGCAGGTCCGTTCCGTGCCGGTCGATGTACAGCTTGTGCTCGACCAGCCTGTCGCGCATCCGCTGCTTCACGTAGTCGCCCCGTGCACCGAGTCGGGGCAGCCGGTCGATGACGTCCTGGACGAGGTGGAAGCGGTCCAGGCGGTTCTGCACCCGCATGTCGAAGGCGGTGGTGATGGTGCCCTCCTCGTTGTATCCGCGCACGTGCAGGTTTCGGTTGGTGCGGCGGTAGGTGAGCCGGTGGATCAGCGAGGGGTAGCCGTGGAAGGCGAAGACGATGTGCCTGTCCCTGGTGAAGAGCGAGTCGTAGTCCCGGTCACTGAGCCCGTGCGGGTGCACCGTGTCGGGCTCCAGCTTCATCAGGTCGACGACGTTGACCACCCGCACCCTCACCTCGGGCAGGTGCTCGCGCAGGATGGACACCGCGGCCAGGACCTCCAGGGTGGGGGTGTCGCCGCAGCAGGCCAGCACGACGTCCGGCTCCCCGCCCTCGTCGTTGCTCGCCCACGGCCAGATGCCCACACCCTGGGTGCAGTGCACGACGGCGTCCTCCATGGACAGCCACTGCGGCATCGCGCGCTTGCCCGCCACCACAACGTTCACGTAGTGCCGGCTGCGCAGGCAGTGGTCCATCACGGACAGCAGGCAGTTGGCGTCCGGCGGGAGGTAGATCCGCACCACGTCGGCCTTCTTGTTGGCGACGTGGTCCAGGAAGCCGGGGTCCTGGTGGGTGAAGCCGTTGTGGTCCTGCTGCCATACGTGGGACGCGAGGAGGTAGTTGAGGGAGGCGATGTCGCGGCGCCAGGGCAGCTGCTTGGTGACCTTCAACCACTTGGCGTGCTGGTTGAACATCGAGTCGACGATGTGGATGAACGCCTCGTAGCAGTTGAACAGCCCGTGCCGTCCGGTGAGCAGGTAGCCCTCCAGCCAGCCCTCGCACTGGTGCTCGCTGAGCATCGAGTCCAGCACCCGGCCCGAAGGGGCGAGGAACTCGTCGCCCTCCATGGTGCGGGCGTCCCACTGGCGGTCGGTCTCCTCGAAGACCGCGCCCAGCATGTTGGAGAGCGTCTCGTCGGGGCCGAAGATCCGGAAGTTGCGGCGCTCCCCGTTGGCGGCGACCACGTCTCTCAGGAACCGTCCCAGAACGAGGGTGTCCTTGCCGCTGACCTCTCCGGGCGCGCGGACGTCCACGGCGTGGACTCGGAAGTCCGGCATCCGCAGGTCCCGCAGCAGCATCCCGCCGTTGGCATGCGGGTTCGCGCCCATCCGCCGCTCGCCCACCGGAGCGAGGCCGGCCAGCTCCGGCAGGAAGCGGCCGTTGTCGTCGAACAGCTCCTGCGCCCGGTAGCTCCGCATCCAGTGCTCCAACTGCCCGACGTGCTCGGGGTGGTCGGCGTCCACCAGCAGCGGTACCTGGTGCGAGCGGAACGTGCCCTCGACCTGCAGGCCGTCGACGGTCTTCGGCCCGGTCCAGCCCTTGGGCGAGCGCAGGACGATCACCGGCCAGCGCGGGCGGCCGGCGTCCGTGCGGGCGCGCGCGGTGTCCTGGATCTCCCGGATCTCCTCGACGGCCGTATCCATGGTCCGGGCCATGAGCTGGTGCATCGCCTCGGGTTCGTCGCCCGCCACGATGTGGGGCTCCCAGCCGCAGCCGCGCAGGAACTGCGTCAGCTCCTCCTCCTCGATGCGCGCCAGCACGGTGGGGTTGCTGATCTTGTAGCCGTTGAGGTGCAGGATCGGCAGCACCGCCCCGTCACCGACCGGGTCGAGGAACCTGGTGGACTGCCACGCTGTCGCCAGCGGCCCGGTCTCGGCCTCGCCGTCACCGATGACGCAGGCCGCGATCAGGCCGGGGTTGTCGAACACGGCGCCGAAGGAGTGGCTGAGCGAGTAGCCGAGTTCGCCGCCCTCGTGGATGGACCCGGGCGTGGTCGGCGCGACGTGGCTGGAGATCCCGCCGGGGAAGGAGAACTGGGTGAACAGCTTCCTCATCCCCGGCTCGTCCTGGCTGACGTCCGGATAGACCTCGCTGTACGTGCCCTCCAGGTAGGTGTGGCTCACCAGTGCCGGCCCGCCGTGGCCGGGCCCCGCGACGTAGACCATGTCCAGGTCGTACTTCTTGATGACCCGGTTCAGGTGCGTGTAGATGAAGTTCTGCCCCGGCGTGGTGCCCCAGTGGCCGACGACCAGCGGCTTCACATGCGACAGTTCCAGCGGTGTCTTCAGCAGCGGGTTGTCGTAGAGGTAGATCTGACCCACCGACAGGTAGTTGGCGGCCCGCCAGTAGGCGTCCATCCGGTGGAGCAGCTCCGGTGACAGCGCTGGTCCGGTCATGGCTCGGGGCTCCCGTCGGTCGGACGCGGCCGTGTCCCGCCGGTGCTGAGGTCGTGCGTACGGCTGGGGCCGGTGTTCGGCCGACCATCCGGCGACGAGCCACCCTCGCCCGGCTGCTGCCGGCGCGGACGGCTGCCCGGCTCGTGTGCGTGGGCGGTGGTGATGGTGGTGCCGGCGGCACCGGCGAGGATCGCGCTCGCATCGGGCAGCTGCCCGATGGCCGCCGGGTGGCCCGTGGCCGCCACGAAGTGCCGACAGGCCGCGATCTTGGGGCCCATCGACCCGGCGGGAAACTCCATGCCCGCCAGGTCGTCCAGGTCGAGGTGGCGCAGCGCGGTGGCCTGCGGGGTGCCGAAGTGTGCCATCACGGCGGGTACGTCGGTGAGGACGAGGAGCCGGTCGGCGTGGAGGGTGGTGGCGAGCAGGGCCGCGGTGGAGTCCTTGTCGACGACGGCTTCCACGCCGTGGAGCCGGCCGGAGCCGTCATCGGCGACCGGGGCTCCGCCGCCTCCGCCGCAGATGACGACCGAACCGGTATCCAGCAGGTGGGTGATCGAGTCCTGCTCGATGATCCGCTGCGGCTCGGGCGAGGGCACGACCCTGCGCCACCGGTCACCGTCCGCGGCGATGGTCCAGCCGTGCAGGTCGGCCAACTGTCGGGCGCGCCGGTGGTCGTAGACGGGGCCGACGAACTTCGTCGGCTCGGCGAACGCCGGGTCGCCCGGGTCGACGAGCGTCTGGGTGACGAGGCTGAGGACAGGCTTGGCCAGGCCGTCGTTGCCCAGGCACTGCGTGAGCCAGTAACCGATCATGCCCTGGGTCTGGGCGACGAGCGCATCCAACGGGTAGGGACGGGACAGCGCCGGGTCGCTCTCGCTTTCGAGGGAGAGCATGCCGATCTGCGGGCCGTTGCCGTGGCAGATCACCAGCTCGTGCCGGGCGGCCAGCGGACCGAGAGCCCGAGCGGCGGTGCGCACGTGCCCCAACTGGATCCCGGCATCAGGCCTCTCACCACGGCGAAGCAGCGCATTGCCACCGAGTGCGGCCACGATACGCATGTCAGGGCACCGTCACATACGCGCCCGCGGCCTCGGACGCACACCGGGCGCCCGTCGCGACGCGGCACCGGCGGCCCAGCGCGGGAGCGGTGTCGGTGACCAGCTGTCGGGCTTGGCTACTCACGAGGCTCCTCCGCACGGCGTCCAGATTCCCGATGCCGCTGATGTCCGGTGCCGATCCCGGATGAGTGGGGCTGCCCGGTGGACCTGATCACAGCGCAGCCCGGGCGGCGAGCCGGCCGAGTCAACGCGACGGCCGCCTCCTGAGAAGTGACCGGCCAGCCGACTGGTCCGATGTACCCGGCTGTCCGACGTGACCACGGTGTCCGCCACTCACCGGGCCCTGCCCGGCTGCGAGCGGGGCCACTGCGAGTCGGCGTGATGGCGGAGGGCCCGGGGGGGGGCGACGACCGACCCGCTGCTTCGACGCTACCCGCGGCTTGTGGGTGCTGTCCACGCCAGCGGTTGCGCCCACGCCCCCGGTGCGAAGGACGCCGCCGACAGGAACAGGGCCTTCGCCCGGGCCGGGGGCGCCGGATGCGGGAACGTTTCAGACACCGGTAACGCCGAGGGCCACCCCCACCCCGTAGGTGACGGCCATCGCCAGCCCTCCGCCGAGAACGTTGCGCAGGATGGCCCGCCCGGGGGGCGCCCCTCCGAGGCGGGCGCTGACAGCCCCGGTGGCCCAGAGGGCCGCGAGGACGGCAGCAGCCGTGACCGGGACCCGGGACGACACCGGCAGCAGCAGGATGACCAGCAGAGGCAGCAGCGAGCCGGCGGTGAAGGACACGAAGCTCGCTCCTGCCGCCTGCCAGGCGCTCGTCAAGGCGTCCGGATCGAGCTTCAGCTCCGCGTCCGCGTGCGCGGCCAGCGGGTCTCTCTCGGTCAGTTGCTCGGCCACATCCCGCGCCAGTGCCGGAGGCAGCCCCTTGGCTTCGTAGAGACCGGTCAACTCGTCCAGTTCCGCCTCCGGCGCCTCCGCCAGTTCACCCTGCTCCACCAGCAGCGCGGCCCGTTCGGAGTCCCGCTGGCTGCTGACCGAAACGTACTCGCCCACCGCCATCGACATCGATCCCGCCAGCAGCCCGGCCAGCCCGGCCGTCAGCAGCGCGATGTGGGAGGTGGTCGCACCGGCCACACCGATCACGAGGCCCGCCGTGGAGACGACCCCGTCGTTGGCTCCGAGCACCCCGGCCCGCAGCCAGTTCAGACGGCGTCCCAGGGCACGACCGTGCGACTCGTCCTGCTTGCCGGCCTGTCCTGCCACCGTCGGTACCTCCTCCCGCGCCGGCGGCACCGGCCGACCCGGGCGCGGCCTCGACGCGAGCCGGCACCGCGCCGTCGGCGGAACGGTCCCACCGGGCTCCGGGATCGCCCGCCCCGTGTGCGGGGAACCCTCGCGAACCCCGTCTGCTCCACTCTGGTCCCGCAGCGACGCGTCGGCCACCAGAGGCCGCGCCGAGGAGGCGTCCCGGTGAGCGCCGAGCCAGGCACCGGAGGGAAGAAGCGATCGACCCATGCGACCCTGGAGAAACGTAGCGCGCCCGGGTCTGTTCGGACTCCGTGCCCTCGCCGGGCGTGGCACGTGCCCAGAGGCGGCGATCCGTATGACACAGCACCACTCCCCCGCATCCTGTCGGCGTGCCGTCGCATGCCGAGAACGGTGACGGGCGGGACCGGGGACCACCCGCGATGAGCGCCGCGGCTCCCGTGCGGTCGGCCGGGCCCGCGGACGGGGTGGCAGCCTCGGCGGCACTGCTTGGGGAACAGGTTCTGCGCGGGCTCGACGTCAATGCCGAGGCGGGGTTGAGCTCCGGTGAAGCGGCCAGGCGCCGGGCCCGGTTCGGGCCCAATGCGGTCTCCTCGCACCGGGCCCGGTTCTTCCCCGTGCTGTGGCACCAGTTGCGCTCGCCACTGCTCGGGTTGCTGTTGGGCGCCGCCGTGGCATCGTTCCTGGTCGGCGAGCGCAGTGACGCCGTGATCATCGGGGTGATCGTGGCGGTGTCCGTGGGGCTGGGCTTCGTCAACGAGTACCGGGCCGAGAAGGCCGCCGAGGCGCTGCACTCGCAGATCCGCCACACGACGGTGGCGGTGCGCGACGGACGGGCGGTGTCGGTGGATGTCACCGCGCTGGTTCCCGGCGATCTGGTCGAGCTGCACCTGGGCGACATCGTCCCGGCCGACCTGCGGCTGCTGGAGGTCACGGGACTGGAGTGCGACGAGTCGCTCCTGACCGGCGAGTCGCTGCCCGTGGACAAGGGCACCGCCGCCGTCCCGGCCGGGACACCGCTGGCCGAGCTGTCCGGCTGCGCCCTGATGGGCACGGTGGTGCGCACCGGCGGCGCCCGGGGGGTCGTGGTGTCCACCGGGGCCCGCACCGAGTTCGGCAAGATCGCCGCCGGGCTCGGCACCCACCAGCTCGACACCGAGTTCCAGGTCGGCCTGCGCCGCTTCTCCCTGCTGCTGGTCTACGTCGCGGGCGCGCTGACCACCTCGATCTTCGTGATCAACGTGGCGCTGCACAAACCGATCATCGATGCCCTGCTGTTCTCGCTGGCCATCGCGGTCGGCATCACCCCGCAGCTGCTGCCCGCCGTCGTCTCCACCAGCCTGGCCGCGGGCTCGCGGCGGATGAGCCGCCGCAAGGTCCTGGTCAAACGGCTTGTCTGCATCGAGGACCTCGGCGACGTCGACGTCCTGTTCACCGACAAGACCGGCACCCTCACCCTCGGCCGGATCGACTACATGCGCGCCGTGCCCGTCGGCGCCGACGGTCCCGACACGGTGCTGCGATGGGGGCTGCTGTGCACCGAGAACGCGGCGCGGGACGAGCGGGACGTGGGCGGGAACCCGCTCGACCAGGCCCTGTGGCGCTCGCCCGCCGCCGCGGGCGAGCGGGCCGCGCTGGCGGGCTACACCTCGCTCGCGGTGCTCCCCTTCGACCACGAGCGCCGCATGGTCTCCGTCCTCGTGCGGGACACGGCCGGCATATCGACCCTGGTCACCAAGGGTGCTCCGGAAAGCATCCTGGAACGCTGCGCCGACGTGCCCGCCGCAGCCCGTGACGCGCTGGCGGCGGAGTTCGCCGCCGGCAACCGGGTGATCGCGGTCGCCACCCGGCCCGGCGTCGCCGGATCGGGGCAGATCCGGCCGGCGGACGAGAACGGTCTTCAGCTGGCCGGGCTGCTCGTCTTCCTCGACCCGCCCAAACCGGACGCGGCCGCCGCACTCAGCAGGCTGGCCGCGCTAGGCATCTCCGTGAAGGTCGTCACCGGCGACAACGCCGCAGTCGCCGCCAAGGTCTGCCACGACCTCGGACTGGGTGGGGGCGAGGCCATGACCGGCGCCGAGGTGGACGCCCTGGACGACACCCGGCTGGCCGAGGCGATCACGAGCACCACCGTCTTCGCCCGGGTCAGCCCCGAAGCCAAAGCCCGCATCGTGCACGCCCAGCGGCGCAGCGGCGGTGGGGTCTCGTTCCTCGGCGACGGCGTCAACGACGCCCTGGCCCTGCACGCGGCCGACGTGGGCATCTCCGTCGAATCGGCCACCGACGTCGCCAAGGACGCCGCGGACGTGATCCTGCTGGAGAAGGACCTGGACGTGTTGGCCGACGGCGTGGCCGAAGGCCGGCGGATCTTCGCCAACACCATCAAGTACGTGCTGATGGGCACCTCCAGCAACTTCGGCAACATGTTCAGCGCGGCCAGCGCCTCGCTGTTCCTGTCGTTTCTGCCGATGCTGCCCTCGCAGATCCTGCTGAACAACCTGCTCTACGACACCAGCCAACTGGCCATCCCCACCGACAACGTGGACGAGGAACAGCTGCACAAGCCCTCGCACTGGGACATCGCCTTCATCCGGCGCTTCATGATCTGCTTCGGCCCGCTCAGCTCGGTCTTCGACTTCATCACCTTCGGCGTCATGCTCTGGGTCTTCCATTCCGGCCCGGCGCAGTTCCGCTCGGGCTGGTTCGTGGAGTCGCTGGCCACCCAGACCCTGGTGATCTTCGCGATCCGCACCCGGCGCATCCCGTTCTTCCGCAGTCACCCCAGCCTGCCACTGACGCTGTCGGCCCTCGGCGTCGTCACCGTCGGCACCCTGCTGCCCGCCACGCCACTGGCCCACACCCTCGGCTTCCAGCCGCTACCAGGGGCGTTCTTCGCCACCCTGGTCGGCATGATCATCGCCTACCTCGTCCTGATCGAGGTCGGCAAACGCCTCTTCTACGGCGCAGCCGCCACCACCGTCCCGGCCCCGCCGCGCTACGGCGCCCTGCGCCACCTGCGGCGGCGCGCCGCGTACTTCAGCACCGCGGCCCGCCAGCGCGCGGCCGCGTCCGGCACGCCACGACCCGCTTCCCCGCACAACGTCGCGCAGCGCTTCGCGCCGTCCTCGCCGCCGGCGGGCAGTCGGCCGCCGGGACGGCCGCAGTAGGACTGCCGGCCCTCGGAGTCGAGGATCGACGAGCACGCGTGGAGCCGCTCGATGACGACCTTCTTCGTCACAGGCGAGTTGCCACCCGGCCGGGTCCGCGGAACGCTCCAGCACCCTGCCCGACCAGCAGGGTCGCTCACCTGGCGAGCCGCGACTCGATGCCCTCGGGCGCGCATGGGGGCAGCCGCCGCTCCCCGGTGAGGGGAGGGCCCGTCTCCGCCCCTCACCCGCCGCACCCGCCGCACCCGCCCCTGCGGCTGCCTCGCCCCACTCCCACTCCCACGCCCCAGCTCTTATGACAACAGCATTGACGTGTAAGGGCGCCACCGGTTTCATGTCTCGCACCCCTCCCCCACACGAGCAAGGCGGTGATCCGTTGACACCGACGGTGAAGGCCACGGGCAACGCTCCGAGACCGGACGCGAGCAGCCCCCACGTCACCATGCACAAGTCCATCGGCCTGCTGGACGGGGCGACGATCGCCGCCTCCAGTACGGCGGCCACCAGCAGCATCGGCATCGGCCTGGGCCTGATGGCCGGAGTCGTCGGCCTGCACCTGCCCGCGATCATGCTGCTGGCCTTCCTGCCCGTGCTCGCCATCGCGGGCGGGTACGGGCGACTGAACGCCGTCGAGCCGGACGCCGGCAGCAGCTATCGCTGGGTGGGCCGAATACTCAACCCCTGGCTGGGCTTCCTCACCGGCTGGGTGAACACCGTCGGCACCGTGGTCTTCATGGCCTACACCACCACGGTCACCGGGTCCTCCATCATCCAGCTCCTCGACCTGGCCCACGTGCGCAGCGTCGCGGGCCTCCGCCTCGACGCCGACTCGACCGTCCAGTGCACCCTGCTCGGCCTGGTGGTCCTGGTCGGCGCGGCGCTGGTGGCGGTGCGCGGCCTGGACCTGGCCGCCCGGCTGCAGAAGGCGCTGCTGGTGTTCGAGTACGCGGTGCTGCTCGGCTTCTGCGGCTACGGGCTGTTCGCCGGCGACCAGCCGTTCTCGCTGCAGTGGTTCAACCCGTTCGACATCCCGTCCTTCGACGCGCTCGCCCAGGGCATGGTGCTGGCGGTGTTCTGCTACTGGGGCTTCGAGTCGGTGTTCAGCGTCGGCGAGGAGGTGCGCAGCCCCCGGGACGCCTCGCGGGGCGGCATGCTCGCCCTGGTGGTGATGCTGCTGCTCTTCCTGCTCGCCGGCACGGCCTTCCAACGGGTGCTGCCGATCGACGAGTTGGCCGACAACGGCGCGCACGGGCTCGCCTACTTCGGCACGACGCTCGCCCACCAGCCGCTGGCCGCCCTGCCGTTGATCGCGCTCATGTTCTCCGCGGTGGCCTCCCTGCAGTCGTCCGTGATCCCGACGGCGCGCGGAATGTACGCGATGGGGCGCGACGGCGTGCTCGGCCCGGTCTGGACCCGGCTGCACCCGAAGCACACGACGCCCGCCGTCGGCACGCTCCTGATCACCGGCATCGCGATGGCCCTCGCGCTGGCCTCGATCGCCATCCCCACCGTCAACGACCTGATCTCCGCCTCCGTCAACGCGATCGGCATCATCGTCGCGCTGTACTACGCGCTGACGGCCGTCGCGGCGGCCGTCCGGTTCCGGCACCTGCTGCGCAGCGACCCGTTGGAGGGACTGCGCGCGGTGGTCGGCCCGCTGCTGGGCGCGGCCGCGCTGCTCGCCGTCGGCGGCTATCTCGCCTGGTCGTTCTACGACTCCGCCGACCACTTCGAACTGGCCGCCGACAACGGGTGGTTCGAGCTGACCGTGACGGTGATGATGATCGTCACCGGACTGCCTGCGGCCGCCTGGGCCCGCTGGCGGCGGCGTTCGCCCTACTTCCTGCCCGACACCGACTGACAGCCCGTGGAAGCCACGAGAGAACGGAGCACCCCCATGCCCGAGGCCGATCTGGTCTTCACCCGCGGCCCGGTCCACACCGGTGACGCCGCCCGCACCCGGGCGACCAGCCTGGCCGTGACCGGCGAGCGGATCACCGCCGTCGGCCACGACGAGGTCCGGGAGCTGATCGGGCCGGGGACGGAGGTCGTGGACCTCACCGGCAAGCTGCTGCTGCCCGGATTCCAGGACGCTCACGTCCACGCGGTCTTCGGCGGCACCGAGTTGGCGGTCTGCGACCTCACCGGCACGGTCGGCGTCGCCGACTACTTGGAACGGATCCGCGCGTACGCCGACGCCAACCCCGGCCAGGCGTGGATCACCGGCAGCGGCTGGTCGATGGAGAGCTTCGAGGGCGGGCTGCCGACCCGGCAGCTGCTGGACTCCGTCGTCCCGGACCGCCCGGTGTACCTGACCAACCGCGACCACCACGGCGCCTGGGCCAACACCCGGGCCCTGGAGCTCGCCGGCCTCACCCGGGACACCCCCGATCCGGCGGACGGCCGGATCGAGCGCGAGCCGGACGGCACCCCGGGCGGCACGCTCCAGGAGGGCGCCACCGGCCTGGTCGCCCGGCTGATCCCGCCCTCCACCGCCGCCGACCGGCTGGACGGGCTGCTGCGCGCCCAGCGGCTGCTGCACTCGCTCGGCATCACCGGCTGGCAGGACGCGCTGCTCGGCGAGTTCAACGGCCAGCCGGATCCGTCCGACGCCTACCTGGCCGCCGCGCGCTCCGGCGCGCTGACCGCCCGGGTGACCGGCGCGCTCTGGTGGGACCGCGACCGAGGGGCCGAGCAGATCCCCGAACTGGTCGGGCGGCGTGCAGGGTTGAGCCACGGGCGGTTCCGGGCCGGCTCGGTGAAGATCATGCAGGACGGCATCGCCGAGAACTTCACCGCCGCTATGACCAGCCCGTACCTGGACGGCTGCGGCTGCGCCACCGCCAACTCCGGCCTCAGCTTCGTCGACCCGGCCGCGCTGCGCGGGTACGTCACCGAGCTGGACGCGCTCGGCTTCCAGGTGCACTTCCACGCCCTCGGCGACCGGGCCGTCCGCGAGGCGCTGGACGCGGTCGAGGCGGCCCGCGCCGCCAACGGGCGACGCGACACCCGCCACCACCTCGCCCACCTCCAGGTGGTTCACCCGGATGACCTCGACCGCTTCGCCCGGCTCGGCGCGATCGCCAACATCCAGCCGCTCTGGGCCGCGCACGAGCCTCAGATGGACGAGCTGACGATCCCGTTCCTCGGCCCGGAGCGCGCCGCCTGGCAGTACCCCTTCGGCGCCCTCCAGCGCGCGGGCGCCACCCTGGCGGCCGGCAGCGACTGGCCGGTGAGCAGCCCGGACCCGCTCGCCGGCATCCACGTGGCCGTCAACCGGAGCGAGCCGGGGGCCACCGACGGCCGGGTCTTCCTCCCCGAGCAGCGCCTCGACCTGGCCTCCGCCCTCGCCGCGTACACGGCCGGAACCGCCCACGTCAACGGCCATGACGACGCCGGCACCCTCACGACGGGCCACCTCGCCGACCTCGTCGTCCTGGACCGCGACCTCTTCACCGCCCCCGCCGAGGAGATCGCCGACGCCCGTGTCCTGCGCACCTACGTCGGCGGCCGGCTCGTCCACGCGGCGGACTGAGCCGCCCGGGGGTGAGTCGGTGCCCCGGCGGTCTCAGGGCACTGCCAGGATCCCCCGCACGAAGTGATGAAACGTACCCAGGAACGCGTAGGCCCCAGGGCTGCGTCGGCACCGTGACGGTCGCCGACGCGGCCGGGAGCGATCGGCCCGGCTGCGTCGGCCGCTTCGGATCCGGCAGCGCTCAGTCCGTCGCCCGCACTCAGCCCGTCGCCCGCGCTCAGCCCGTGGCCGGGAGGCGGGCCTCGGCGGCGTCGAGGAGGAGGTCGAGGGCGTAGGGATATCCGCTGCGGCGCATGTCGCTGGTGAGGAGGCGGGCGGTGGCGGCGATGTGCGGGTGCGTGGTGGCGTCGAGCCGGGCGTAGGAGGCCTGCCAGACCTCCAGGTCGGCGGCCTGGGCAGCGGCGGGCAGGGCGAGGGCGGCGGCGTCGAGCGCGGCGAAGCCGAGGCTCTGGTCGACGAAGGCGTGGTAGATCCGGACGGCCTCGCGGTCGGGGAAGCCCGCCCCGCGCAGGACGCCGAGGATGGCCTCGACGGCGGCGATCTCGTAGGTTCGGCCGGTGGTGCGGTGGGCGGCGAGCAGCGCGGCCTGGGGGTGGGCCTGGTAGGCGGCGTGGATTCGCAGGCCGATGGCACGCAGGTCGGCGCGCCAGTCACCAGTGGCCTGCCAACCGTGCTGGGCGCGGCCGATGAGCTCGTCGGCGACGGCGAGCAGCAGGTCGTCGGTGCTGCGGAAGTAGCGGTAGACAGCGCTCGGATCGGCGCCGAGCGCGGTACCGAGCCGCCGTACGGTGAGCGCGTCGGCGCCGTGTTGCTCGATGAGCCGCAACGCGGTGTCGACGATCAGTTCCCTCGACAGGATGACGCCTTGCTTGGTGGGCCGCCGACGCTGCCGCCGGGGCTCGGGGACTACCCGTTCGCTCATGCCTGGCAGCGTAGGTCAACAGGCTTGACTTAGGCCAGGGAAGGCCCGCATTTCCGCCCGGTCCGGCGCGAGCACGCCGACTGCGTCCTGGCCGCCGCCCTCCGGTTGCCCCGGCACCTCCGACTGAGCTGCTCCGGCCTTCTTGGAGTCCCTGATATCTGGGTTTGTTACGATCCAGGCGCAAGGAGAACCACGAGCAGTGCCAGCACCACGCAAGTACCCCGATGAACTCCGTGAACGCGCCGTGCGCGAGGTCCGCTCGACCGGCCGCCCCGTCGCCCATGTGGCTCGCGATCTCGGCATCCACAAGGAGGCCTTGCGGTCCTGGGTCCCGCCGGTGATGGCGGAGCGACGGGGGTCGCGGGCGGCCACGGGTACGTCATCGTCACCTGGTAGTCCCCGACGAGCTGAGTGTCCGAGTCCTCCCAGACTCTGATGCTCGGCTCTGTCACAACCGGACCACTGGCGGTCCGCTGTACCCGGAGCAAATGCGCGCTCCTGAGATCGGAGCCTCGGATGCCGAGTACTTCCTTGGACCAAGCCGTTGCTGATGTCCAGTGAGGCTGCGCGCTGGACTCGGTGAATCAGACCCCGACCACGGACCCGGCCCTTCGCATGCCACGGGCGAGGTAGGCGCTGTCGACGGGGGCGGGATCGGGCAGATCGCCCACTGTCGCCAGCAGGTTGGCTCGGCCGTAGGTCCGGCTCTGCGTCATGAAGGAGGAAACCTGGGCGATTTGGGTGGCTGCCAGGACCTCCGCCGGGATTGGCGCGTGCAGGGCTGGAACTGTCTCCACGGCCAGGCCCGGATAGGCGAGTTCGAACGCACGCAGGAAGACACTCATGGAAGTGTTCTGCGGGTGGGTGACGTGCACGGTGCGCAGGCCCGTCGGCCGGTGGGCCGCGACGCGCACCATGGCGTGTGCGGCGTAGTCGACTTGGAGCATGTTGAGGGAGTCCTCGGGGTTGCTCCGGATTCGGACACGCAGTGCGCCGTCGCCGCCCGGCCGTGCCTGGGCGTCGGCGCCCAGGCTCACGTCGATCAGGCGAGCGAGGATCCCCAGGGTCTGGTTCGGCAGCCCATCGGGGATCACCTGGTCCAGTACGAGAAGGCTCGGACGCATGATGGTGACCGAGCGGCCGGTGTGTGCGGCCCACCTGCGGACCAGGCGCTCACCGTTGAATTTGCTTTCCTCGTAGTAGGTCTGGAAGCCTGCCTCCTCGCTCAGGTCGTCCTCCAGGATGTGGCCACTGCTCCGCCGCCCGGCCACGTAGGCAGTGCTGGTGTGGAACAAGTGCGCCTGGGGGGCCTGGTCTGCCAGCTCCAGCAGGCCACGGGTCCCGAGGATGTTGGTCCTGAACAGCGGAGCCGGATCACCCACGAGGGCGAGCAGGCCCGCGCAGTGCCAGATCGAGGTGAGCCCGTCGGCTGCCGCAGCGATCTCGCGGCGGCCGAGCCCCAAACTGGGCTTGGTGAGGTCGCCCTCGACGTAGCGCAGGCGGCCCAGGGAGCCGGCGGGCGGTGGATCGGGTTCCGCCGCAAGAACCGCCGCCTCGACGCGTTGACGCAGTGTCAGGGTATCCGCGCGTCCCAGGATCGTGATCACTGCCCCGTTCCCCTCGTCGAGCAACCGCCGCAGGACGCGGCATCCCAGGAATCCGGTGGCACCGGTGAACAGGATGGACAAGGATGGCTCCCAGGGTTCAGAACCGCCGCTGTCGGGACGGGCTGAGCGTGTTGCGGCGACGCCACCCTACGGCCCAGTGGTCTCCGCGAGTACGATCCGCTGCCTCCGCTGCCTCCGTTTCGGCCGAGACCAGACGGGGCCGCTGCCCGAACCCGCAGTCAGGTCATGGTCGTTCGCCCACATCCTGACCTTGCGAGATCGACATGGTCTTCACTCGAACGAGCTTGCTCCGGCAACGCGGGCGCGGTGCGCACTCCGATGTGGTCGCGCGTCACACCCACGCCCCATCCGTGACTTTGTGCTGTCGATCAAATACCGTGAGTGCTTCGCCCGCATGAGGGCGACCGACTGGAGAACTCGCCACCCCAGGCATGGATGAGAAGGGCTCACATGCATCGGGACCGGGAACGCGCAGACCGGCAGGCCGTCGCCATCGTCGGGGCGGCCTGCCGCCTGCCGGGGGGCATCAACGGCCTGGACGAACTGTGGAATGCGCTGGAACAGGGCCGGGACCTGATCGGGTCGGTGCCTGAGGACCGCTTCGAGACCAGCCGCTTCGTCGACCCCTCGATGCCGCGCGTCGGCAAGAGCTACACGGCGGTCGGCGGTTTCCTCGACGATGTCGCCGGCTTCGACGCCGCCTACTTCGGCGTCTCACCCAAGGAGGCGGCACAGGTCGATCCGCAGCACCGGCTGCTGATGGAACTGGCGGCCGAGGCCCTGGACGACGCCGCCGTGGCCCCCGAGACGCTGGCCGGATCGGACACCGCCGTCTACGTCGGCATCTCCGACATGTCGTACGGCACTTTGCAGTTGTTGTCGCCGCGCACGGTCAACGCCTACACGATGTCGGGCAGTGCCAGCTCCATCGCTGCCAACCGCCTCTCCTACACTTTCGATCTGCGTGGTCCGAGCATGGCGGTGGACACCGCTTGCTCGTCCTCGCTGGTCGCCCTCGACCAGGCATGCCGGAGTCTGTGGTCGGGCACCAGCCGGGTCGCGGTGTGCGGAGGGGTGAATGTGCTGCTCTCCCCTTTCCACTACGTCGGGTTCTCACAGGCGTCCATGCTGTCGGCCCGTGGCAGGTGCGCTTCGTTCTCGGCCCAGGCCGACGGTTTTGTGCGCGCTGAGGGCGGCGTGGTGGTGCTTCTCAAGCGGCTGGACGATGCGCTGGCCGACGGGGACCGCCTGCACGGCGTCATCCTTGGCAGTGCCACCAACTGCGACGGCAGGACGATGGGTCTGGCCCTGCCCAATCCCCAGGCCCAGGAGGAGTTGCTGCGTCGGATCTACGCCGAGGCGGGCGTCGACCCCGACGAGTTGGTGTACTTCGAGGCGCACGGCACCGGCACCCCGGTCGGGGACCCGCTGGAGGCCCGGGCCATCGGCCGCGCCCTGGGGATCCGGCGCATCACCGGCGACCTCGGCATCGGCTCGGTCAAGAGCAACCTGGGACACCTGGAGCCCGCATCCGGACTGGCGGGCCTGTGCAAGGCGCTGCTGGTGCTCAAACACCGGGCTGTGCCCGCCACGCTGCACTGCGAGCAGCCGCATCCCGACGTGGACTTCGCGGGGCTAGGCCCAATGCCGGTGACTTTGTGGTCGGTGTCTCGTTGGTTGTGGTGTGGCGAGGGTGGGGCAGGTCAAGGCGCCTGCGAGTGAGCGGATA
>NZ_JBIUSS010000033.1:0-91157 GCF_044741445.1 Kitasatospora sp. NPDC088160
GGTACTGCAGGGGGGACCCTGTGGGAGAGTAGGACGCCGCCGAACAATCATTCACAGAGAACCCCCATCCGGGAAACCGGATGGGGGTTCTCTGCGTTGTGATTCACTCGTCCTGGAGTTCCTCGTCCTCTTCCCACGGCCGCGATTGTGCCTGGGCTGATGCCCGGCCATCGGGTTGAGGTGGTACCGCCGCCGTTCCCCACGCCGGCCGGGTCAGCCAGGCGTCCCTGTCGTTGGTGAGCCGGGCGATGCCCGTCCCGTCCGGCCGCATGGTGTAGAGGTCGGCCTCGGAGCCGGCGGGGGCCTCGGCGAACACGATGGACTTGCCGTCGGGCGCGTAGGACGCGGTGCCGTAGAAGACGTTGGATGGGGCGGGGGTCAGCGCGCCGATGGCGGTGCCGTCGGGGTGGACGGTGTAGATGCCGCCGCCGGGGGCGTCGGTGCGGCCGGCCGGGTAGGTGGTGAAGAGGATCTGGGTGCCGTCGGGGGACCAGTTGGCGCGGTCTCCGGCGCGCAGTTCCCAGGGGGTGAGCTGCCGTAACCCGGTGCCGTCCGCGGCGACGACGTAGATGGCGCGGCTGTTGGCGGGCTGACCGGTGGCACCGGTGCGGTACTCGAAGGTGAGCTGCTTGCCGTCGGGGGACCAACTGGGGTTGCTGACCTGCCCGGAGTACGGCTTGTCGTTGGTGAGGAAGGTGAGCCGCTGGACGTCGGTGCCGTCGGGGCTCATCAGGTAGAGGTCCGAGTACTGGATCTGGTTTCTGTCGGCCGGGTCGAGGGCGCCCCAGGAGCGGCTGAAGGCGAGTTGCTTGCCGTCGGGTGAGTAGGCGGGGGCGCGTTCGTCCTCGTTGGTGCAGTCGGCGGTGCCGGTCTCGCAGAGCTGGTCGATCTGGTGGGCGCCGTCGCCGTTGGTGGAGACCGTCCAGAGGCGGGCGGCGCCGCTTCGTGGGTCGGTCCGGTCGAAGGTGATCGTGCTGCCGTCCGGGGACCAGTCGGGGCGGTCGTCGCGGGTGCGGTCGGGCGGCTGGGTGACCTGGTGCCAACCGGTGCCGTCGGGTGCGAGGGTGACGATGGCGCTGGTGGTGCGGGCGGTGTTGAGGAAGACCCCGCCGACGATCAGACCGTTGTGTGCGGTGGCCGCAGGCGTTCCGGCGGCGGCGCCGACCACGCCGGGGCTCGCGGCGGCGGTCGTCGACTCGGCTGCGGTGGAGGGGGCGTCCGCCTGGATCTCGGACAGGGGGATCTCACCGGGTTCGGCGCCGCACCCGGTCAGCAGGGCGCTCAGCAGCAGAAGGCCCGCACCGGCGCTGGCGCGGGTGCGGGCCTCGGGTGTGGACCTGGGGGACTGCCGTGTGCGGGTCATCCGTGTCATTTCCGCTCCGACCTTTCCGACCTCTCCGGCGTTCGCTCCGTCTCCGATGCAGGACGAAGGCCCCTCAAAGGGGCTGTCACTGTGTCAGACGGGGAGCGTCGGCGACCGGGCGACACGCGACGCCTGGCGTTCGGTCGGTCACACGGAGTAGAAGGTCTCGGGAGGGCGGCGCGGGGTGGAACCGGGGCGGGGCTGGTCAGCCCCGGGCGGCGCGGCGCTCGGCCTTGGCGAGGGCCTCCGCCTCGTCCTCGGCCTCGGCGACCTCCAGGGTGGGCGCGGTGCCGTCGAGGTGGGTGGGCAGCCACCAGGTGTCGTCCGGGCCGGAGGGCTTGCCGGGGTACTCGCGCTGGGCCTGGTCGAGCATCTCGCTCATGGCCGCGCGCAGCCGCCTGGTGACCATGACGGGCTTGTCGTTCGGGCCGAGGTGAATCGGTTCGCCGATCATGATGGTGACGGGGACGTGGCGCTTGGTCAGGGTCTTCGGACGGCCCTTGGTCCAGAGCTGCTGGGTGCCCCAGAGGATGACGGGCAGCAGCGGGGTGCCGGAGTCGGCGGCCATCCGGGCGGCGCCGGTCTTGAACTTCTTCAGCATGAACGAGCGGCTGATGGTCGCTTCGGGGAACACCCCGACGACCTCGCCGGCCTTGAGGGCGCGCACGGCGGCCTCGTACGCGGGCTGCCCGTCGGTGCGGTCGACCGGGATGTGCTTCATGCCGCGCATCAGCGGGCCGGAGACCCGGTGCTTGAAGACGTCGTCCTTGGCCATGAAGCGGGTCTTGCGCTTGCCGCCGCGGTAGGCGCCGAGGCCGGCGAAGAGGAAGTCCAGGTAGCTGATGTGATTGCTGACCAGTACGGCTCCGCCCCTGGCGGGGATGTTCTCGGCGCCTACGATCTTGATCCGCACGTCGAGCGCACGGAAGGCGGTGAGTGCGGCGCCGATCACCGGCGGGTACACGAACTCTGCCACGGTCAGTCCTGACTTCCACGGGCCGGAGCCCGGTACGGCGGGTACCCGCGTCGCTGAGCGGGGCCGACCGGAGCGCGGCACGCCGCGGCGGTCACGGGTGATTCACGGAGATGATCCCCCGAACGAGTGCCTGCTGTCACCTGAGCCGTGCGGTCAAGCGGATATTCGCGGTGTGATCTCCGTGATGAGTTCGGGTGGGAACTTTTCCCTCCCCGGCGACCTGGAGGCCCGGTCCGTCCCGGAGGCCCAGGGGGCCCAAGGGGTGGCTAGGCTCCGGCGCCGAGGCGCCCCTGGGCGCGGCGGACGAAGGGGTAGACCTCACGGCCGAGGCAGTAGCCGAACGCGGCGTTGAGGAAGGCCGCCGCCAGGGCGAAGGCCGTGGCCAGTAGGCCGAGCCAGGCCACCCCGGTGAGGAAGCCGAGGGCGCCGACGGCGGCGAACACCAGGCCGACTCCCTGCGCGAAGCGGGGTGGCCGCTCGTCCTCGGTCTCGGAGGGCGGGGCCAGTCGGGGGAGGAGGAAGGTCTGGTAGAGCCAGTCGTAGGGGGAGAGCCGCAGGCCGCCGAACGCGCCGAGTGCGAAGACGAGGGCCTGGACGGCCAGCAGCACGTCACTGCCGGTGATGAGGGCGGCGGCCAGCACGACCGAGGTGAGCGCGGCGGCGAAGCGGGGACCGCGGGGATCGATCTGCACGAGGGCTCCGGGAGGGTCGCGACGGGCGGCGGCGGGGCGCGTCAGCGACAGCGGGTGGTGGTGGCCCGGCCCAGGTCGACGACGCGGCGGGAGGTCAGCAACGGCGGTGCGGTGCGGTCGGATTCCACCCGGCGATCGTACGCGGGCCCGGCCCGGTGGTCGACCTCCCTTTCGAGGCCCGGGGCCGCTGCCGCAGACTGGGGACGGCCGGTTGGTGGTGTGCGTCGTCGTGTCGGCGCCGGCGACCACCTTCGGGCTGCTACGGGCACGGCACGACGGGAGGCTGAGGGTGCGCACCAACGGCGGGGCGGTACGGCTGTCGGAGGCGGAGCTGGGCGGGGCGCTCGGCGAGCGGGCGACGCTGGTTCAGTTCTCGACGGCGTTCTGTCAGCCGTGCCGGGCCACCCGCCGGGTGCTCGCGGAGGTGGCCGGCATGGTCGACGGGGTGGCGCACGTCGAGGTGGACGCCGAGGAGCGGCTGGAGCTGGCTCGGCGGCTGGAGATCCTGCGGACGCCGACCGTCCTGGTGCTGGACGGGGGCGGCCGGGTGGTGCGCCGGGCGGCCGGACTGCCGCGCAAGGTGGATGTGATCGCGGCGCTCGGCGAGGCGGTGTGAGCCAGGGCCCCGGCGATCCTGCGGCGGATATGTAGTCCGATCAGGTGGTGTCGGGGCTGCCCTGGGGCAGGATGGGCGCAGACGGAAGTGCAGCCGCCCGGCCTAAGCTACTGGCCAGTAGTGACCACTGGACTACTGCCGAGTATGCTGCCAGGAAGTTCCGGACCGGCACGGGAACCCGCTGCCCGGAGCGGGCGCGCACCGTGTTCGCGCCCCGCTTGCACAGCCGCAGCCGCCGGACGAGACCAGTACAGGAGACAGGCCGTGAGCTTGAGGATCGTTGTCTGTGTGAAGTACGTGCCGGACGCGACGGGTGACCGTCGGTTCGCGGACGACCACACCACCGACCGGGAGGGCGTGGACGGCCTTCTGTCGGAGCTCGACGAGTACGGCGTGGAGCAGGCGCTGCGGATCGCGGCGGCGAACGAGGGTGCCGAGGTGACGGTGCTGACGGTCGGGCCGGACGACGCGAAGGACGCGCTGCGCAAGGCGTTGTCGATGGGTGCGGACAAGGCCGTGCACGTGAACGACGAGGACATCCACGGTTCGGATGTGATCGGGACGTCGGCGGTGCTGGCGAAGGCGTTGGAGAAGACCGGGTTCGACCTGGTGATCGGTGGGATGGCGTCGACGGACGGTTCGATGGGTGTGCTGCCGGCGCTGCTGGCGGAGCGGCTCGGTGTGGCGCAGGTGACGCTGCTGTCGGAGGTGTCGGTCGAGGGCGGTGTGGTGCGGGGTCGTCGTGACGGTGACGCGGCGACGGAGCTGGTGGAGGCGGCGCTGCCGGCGGTGGTGTCGGTGACGGACCAGTCGGGTGAGGCCCGGTACCCGTCGTTCAAGGGGATCATGGCGGCGAAGAAGAAGCCGGTCCAGTCGCTGGATCTGGACGATCTGGGCATCGGGGCGGACGAGGTCGGTCTGGCGGGTGCGTGGACGGCGGTGGAGTCGGTGGCGGCGCGTCCGGCGCGGACCGCGGGCACGGTCGTCAAGGACGAGGGCGAGGGCGGCAGGCAGCTCGCCGGCTTCCTCGCCGACCAGAAGTTCATCTAGTCCCCCCGTTCGCGCATCCAACGATCGATCAGGAGCAACGAATCATGGCTGAGATCCTGGTTCTGGTGGACCACGCCGACGGTGTGGTCCGCAAGCCGGCCCTCGAACTGCTGACCCTGGCCCGCCGGATCGGCGAGCCGTCCGCGGTCGTGCTGGGCGTCGGTGCCGCCGCCGCCGACCTCGCGGCCAAGGCCGCCGAGTACGGCGCGGCCAAGGTGTACGTCGCCGACGGCGCGGAGTTCACCGACCAGCTGGTCGTCCCGAAGGTGGACGCCCTTACCCAGATCGCCAAGGCCAACGACGCCGCCGCCGTCCTGGTCACCTCCTCCGGCGAGGGCAAGGAGGTCGCCGCCCGCGTCGCACTGCGGCTGGGCTCCGGCATCATCACCGACGCCATCGACCTGGAGGCCGGTGACGGCGGCCCGGTCGCCACCCAGTCGGTGTTCGCCGCGTCCTTCCAGGTGAAGTCGAAGGTGACGAAGGGCGTGCCGGTCATCACCGTCAAGCCGAACGCGGTGGCCCCCGAGGCCGTTGCGGGCGCGGGCGCGGTGGAGAACGTGGCGGTGGAGTTCACCGGCAACGCGGCCAAGGTCACCTCGCGCACCCCGCGGGTCTCGACCGGTCGCCCGGAGCTGACCGAGGCCGCGATCGTGGTCTCGGGCGGCCGTGGCGTCGGCGAGGCGGCCGGCTTCGGCGTCGTCGAGGAACTCGCTGACGCGCTGGGCGCGGCCGTCGGCGCTTCGCGTGCCGCCGTCGACGCGGGCTGGTACCCGCACAGCAACCAGGTCGGCCAGACCGGCAAGCAGGTCTCGCCGCAGCTGTACATCGCGGCCGGCATCTCCGGCGCCATCCAGCACCGGGCGGGCATGCAGACCTCGAAGACCATCGTGGCCGTCAACAAGGACCCGGAGGCCCCGATCTTCGAGCTGGTCGACTACGGCGTGGTCGGCGACCTGTTCGCCGTGCTGCCGCAGCTGACCGCCGAGGTGAAGGCCCGCAAGGGCTGATCCCCGCACACGGCAGTGGGAGGGCGTGGCACCGGGTACCCGGTGCCACGCCCTCCGGCGTTTCCGGCACAGGTCGGTACAAGCCAGGTGGGCGGCGGCTGGTGACCGCTGCCCACGGACGGTCCGGGTGCGGCCCGTAGAGTCGGCGCGACAGCGTGAGACGAGGGCGAGGACGGAAGCATGGCACTGCTGACCGCACTTCAGGGCGATTACGGGGACGCGGCGGACGCGCTGCGGATCGACGGGCGGGCGCTGTCCCGCGAGGAGCTGCTGGGCGCGGCGACCGCCGTCGCTGACCGGGTGGCCGGTGCGCCCGCGCTCGCCGTGCTCGCCCGGCCCGCCGTCGAGACGGTCGTCGCCGTGGTCGGCGGCCTGCTGGCGGGCGTGCCCGTGGTGCCGCTGCCGCCCGACTCCGGGCCCAAGGAGCGCGAGCACATCCTGCGCGACTCGGGTGCGGTGCTGCTCGCGCACGCCGTGGGCGACGCGGTGCCGGGTGAGGTGGAGGGGGTGCCGGTCGACCCGGCGGACCGCGCCGCCACCACGTTCGCCGAGCCCGCGCCGGACGCCACCGGCTTCGTCCTCTACACCTCCGGCACCACCGGGGCGCCCAAGGGAGCCGTGATCCGGCGCCAGGCGATCGCCGCCGACCTGGACGCGCTCGCCGCGGCCTGGCAGTGGACCGCCGAGGACACCCTCGTCCACGGCCTGCCGCTGTTCCACGTCCACGGACTGATCCTCGGCGTCCTCGGCGCCCTGCGGACCGGCAGCCGGCTCGTGCACACCGGGCGGCCCACCCCGGAGGGGTACGCGGCCGCGAGCGGCAGCCTGTACTTCGGGGTGCCGACCGTCTGGTCCCGGGTGGCGGCCGACCCCGGGGCGGCGGGTCGGCTGGCCTCGGCCCGGCTGCTGGTCTCCGGCAGCGCGCCGCTGCCGGTACCGGTGTTCGAGAAGCTGGCCGCGCTCACCGGGCACGCCCCGATCGAGCGCTACGGGATGACCGAGTCGCTGATCACCGTCAGCACCCGGGCGGACGGCGAGCGCCGGCCCGGCAGCGTCGGCCTGCCGCTGGACGGGGTGCGCACCCGGCTGGTCGGCGAGGACGGCGCTCCGGTGCCCTCCGACGGGGAGAGCGTCGGAGAGTTGCAGGTCGCCGGGCCGACCCTGTTCAGCGGGTACCTCAACCGGCCCGACGCGGATGCCGAGGCCTGGACGGCTGACGGCTGGTTCCGCACCGGGGACGTCGCCGTGATCGGTGAGGACGGCTTCCACCGGATCGTCGGTCGCGCCTCCGTCGACCTGATCAAGAGCGGCGGCTACCGGATCGGCGCCGGTGAGGTGGAGGCCGCGCTGCGCGACCACCCCGCGGTCGCCGACGCGGCGGTGGTCGGTGCGCCGGATGAGGACCTCGGGCAGGCCGTCGTCGCGTACGTCATCCCGGACGGCGCCGTGACGGGGGAACAGCTGACGGCCTTCGTGGCGGAGCGGCTGTCCGCGCACAAGCGGCCGCGCCGGGTCGTGCTGGTGCCCGAACTGCCCAGGAACGCGCTGGGAAAGGTGCTGAAGAAGCAGCTGCTGGCGGAGTCGGACCAGCAGGGGTGAGGGGGCGTCGGGCAAGCAGCCCGATGACTGGCCTTCACCCTGATACCCCGTCGGTGCTCACCGGCCGTGAACCCTTCCATTGGCTCACTCCACTGCGCGCCGTGAGCGGACGCGTGCCTACCGTGACACGCAGGCAGAACTGAATCCCCGCCCGGCATGCCGCGGCTCCCGGTCGCACGACCGGAGGCCGTGGCATGCCGGGCGGGGTCTGCCGAGCCGTGCGTGCCGTCTCACCGGGACGTGCGTGTCCGTAGCCGATTCCGCAGCCGCCCCCGTGGCGGCAGTTCGCAGCAGTGAGGGAAGACAGCAGGATGACCACCGTCAACACCGGCGCGCCGGGTGCCGCCGACGAACCGACCGGGCAGCACGCTGCCGCCACCGTCGACCAGCGGGCGGCCACCGTCAGCCCCGTCAGCCCCGTCAGCCCCGTCCGTCCCTCGCGGGCCGCGCGGGTGCGTCGGGGGATAGGCATGGTGGCCGTGATCGTGGCCGGTGCGGGTGTGATCGGCGTCGGCCCCGGCGTCAGCCCCGCCGCCGCCGCCGAGTCGGCACCGGCGCACGCTGGGTGGGACGGCTCGCGGTACTGGTTCAAGAACAGTCAGGGGCAGTGGCGCTGGACCACGCACTACGACGTGTACGTGGCGCGGACGGGGGGCGGATCCTCCTCCGCAGCGAAGGCCCCGTCGACGGGCGCGAAGTCGAGCGGGGGGATCAAGCAAGGCTGGGACGGGTCGCGGTACTGGTTCAAGAACAGCAAGGGGGAGTGGCGCTGGACCACGCACTACGACGTGTACGTGGCGCGGACGGGGGACGGGTCCCCGTCGTCGTCCGGGTCGTCCTCGTCGTCCTCGTCGGGTTCGTCGGGCTCGGCCGCCGGCGAGGTGGCGGGGGACCAGGGCGTCGAGTCCGCCGTGCAGTTCGCGCTGAGCCAACTGGGCAAGCCGTTCCGGACCGCGGGCAACGGGCCGGACGGGTACGACTGCTCGGGCCTCGTGCAGCAGGCCTTCCGACGCGGCGGGGTGAACCTGCCGCGGGTGGCCAACGACCAGTACGCGGCGACCACGCCCATCAGCGCCGGCCAGCTGCGCCGGGGCGACCTGCTGTTCTGGTCCCCCAACGGCACCAAACGGGGCATCCAGCACGTGGCGATCTACCTGGGCAACAACCAGTACGTCGAGGCGGCGCGGCCGGGCACGCTGATCCGGATCTCGGGGATCAGCAGCGGCTACTACCCGTCGTACATGGGGCGGCCGTAGGCCGAGTGCTGCTAGGCACGTGAGCCGGGGCGTTCGGGAGTTGTGGCCCGGGCGCCCCCACCGGGGGTGAGCCCGGCCCGCCCGGGCCCGTCGGGAAGCGGCTGGTCAGAGGTCGGTCGGGCGGGGGAGGGCGCCACGGGCGCCCAGGGCGGTGACGGCGAAGGCGCCGGCGGCCACGGCGGTGGCGGCCGCGGCGGGGAGGGAGGCGCCGCGGGCGAGTCCGG
Source organism: Kitasatospora sp. NPDC088160 (assembly GCF_044741445.1). Taxonomy (NCBI): domain Bacteria; kingdom Bacillati; phylum Actinomycetota; class Actinomycetes; order Kitasatosporales; family Streptomycetaceae; genus Kitasatospora; species Kitasatospora sp. NPDC088160. The sequence continues at coordinate 8,784 of NZ_JBIUSS010000033.1, forward strand.
CGGCGAGGGCGCCGCAGAAGACGTCGCCGGCACCGGTGGTGTCGACGACCTGGACGGCGGGGGCGGGCAGTCGGGCCGACCGTCCCTCGGTGGCGACCAGCGCGCCCTCGCCGCCGAGGGTGAGTACGACGCCGTCGGCGCGGCGGGCGAGGGCCCGGGCGGCCTCCTCGACGGTGGGGGCACCGGTCAGCTGGCGGGCCTCGACGGCGTTGGCGACGACCAGGGGGCGGCGCCCGGTCGGACCGGTGTCGGGGAGCGAGCCGGCCGGGGCGGCGTTGTGCACCCAATGGGTGCCGTCGGCCGGCAGGGCGGCGGCGGTCGCTCGGATGCACTCCTCGGGGACCTCGCCGCTGGTGAGGAGCACGTCGACGGGGAGCAGGTGCAGGCGGGCGAGTGCGGCGGTGACCTCGGCGGCGGTCAGGTGGGCGTTGGCACCGGGGACGACGACGATGCTGTTCTCGCCGGCGGGGTCGACCATGACGATCGCCTGCCCGGTCGGCGCGTCGGGGTGGGTGAGCACGGAGGCCGTCTCGACTTCCGCGCCGCGCAGGTCGGTGAGCGCGGCTTCGCCGTCGGCGTCGTGCCCGACCTTCGCGACCAGGTGGACGGCGGCGCCCATGCGCGCCGCCGCCACCGCCTGGTTCGCGCCCTTGCCGCCGAACCCCTGGGTGGCGGCGGTGGCGAGGACGGTCTCGCCGGGGGCGGGGAGGACGGGGCAGCGGAGGATGCGGTCGGCGTTGATCGAGCCGATGACGATGACGCGGCCGGCTGGGAGCAGCTTCATCGTTCCTCTGTACGTGCTGGGGTGCGCGCGGCGCAAGCGGGCGCCGGGGGGCGCGCGAGGGGCGCGGGGAAGAATATGTCGACCGGTCTACTGAATTATGCAGACCGGTCTAGATATTGCCGGGAGAAATCTGTCGGTCGGTCTACATAGTCGGGTGGAGGGGGTGATGCGAGGTGATCTGGGGTGATGATGGCGCACAGGAAGTCGGACGGGCCGACTTCCTGTGCGCGCAGGGTGTGAGCAGGGTGCAACTTTGATGTAGACCGGTCTACATATTTCTCCCGGAAGGCGGCTGGCCTGGGCACATGCCCCTGTCAAGGGGCGGAGTGGGGCGCAACGGCGGGCGCGGTGGGGAGGTATGGGGAGCGGCGTGGCGCGGGTACCACCACGGGTGGCGCTGGTTCGGCCGACGGGGGCGCTGCCCGGTGCGAACGGCATCGGGGCAAGTCGAGGGCAGGGGACGTTGTGATCGTCTGGGTCAATGGCACATTCGGGGCGGGCAAGACGAGTGCCTGCCGCGAGCTGGTGGAACTGCTGCCCGGGAGCGTGCTCTTCGATCCCGAGCTGGTGGGCTTCGGCCTGCGCCGGATGCTCCCGGCCGACCGGCTGGCGACGGTGTCCGACTTCCAGGACCTGGCGGCCTGGCGCCGGCTCGTCCCCGAGACGGCGGCCGCGCTGCTCAGTGAGGTCGCGGGCCCGTTGGTGGTCCCGATGACCCTGCTCAGGGAGGACTACCGGGACGAGATCTTCGGCGACCTCGCCTCCCACGGCATAGCGGTGCACCACTTCGTCCTGGACCCAGAAGAAACGATCCTGCGTCACCGCATCGCCCACCGCGACGAGTGCCCGGGAGATCCGGAGGCCAGCGAGCGGGTCCGCACGTGGTGCTTCGAGCACGTGGCCCGCTACCGGGCCGCCCGGCGCTGGCTGGTCGAGGACGCCCGGATGCTCGACACCAGCGAGCTCACCCCCCGCGAGACCGCCCACCGGATCGCCGAACTGGTCCGCGTCGGCGCCGCCCGCTGCCCGATCGTCCAGACCCCCGACCCGACCGGGGACACCGTGGCCTCCGCCGTCCTGTTCTTCGACGAACAGGACCGCGTCCTGCTGGTCGACCCCGTCTACAAACCCGACTGGGACTTCCCCGGAGGCGTGGTCGAACGCGGCGAGGCCCCCACCGACGCGGCCCTGCGCGAGACCGCCGAGGAACTGGGCCTGCGGCTCGACCCGACCGGGCTGCGCCTGCTCGCCGTCGACTGGGAGCCGCGCACCGGCCCGCGCCGCGGCGGCCTGCGCCTGATGTACGACGGCGGCCAACTGGACGCCGCCTCCCGCCAGAACCTGCTGCTCCAGGCGGAGGAGCTGCGCGACTGGCGCTTCGTCACCCTGGACGAGGCCGCCGACCTGCTGCCCCCGAGCCGCTACCGCCGGCTCGCCGCCGCCCTGGACGCCCGCCGCAGCGGCGAGTTGCGCTACCTGGAGGCGGGCCGCCGGGTCGCGCTCGGCCTGGCCAGCACGGCGGACGCGGCGTAGCCGCCTGGGGTGCCTGACGAGCCCGGGTGCCGGGCCGCCCCGGGTGCCGGGCCGTCCAGAGGCGGTGGCCGCTGTCCAGAGGCGCTGGCCGTTGGCCCAGGTCGTTGGCCGATGGCTCGGCAGGGGCGGGAGGATGGGGGCATGCCGTTCACACTGAGCCACCCCGCCGCCGTCCTGCCCCTGCTGCGCGCCGCCGGGGAGCGCGGGCCGCTGGTCGCCTCGGCGCTGGTCGCCGGATCGATGGCGCCCGACGTCCCGTTCTTCGCCGAGTCGCTGCTGCCCGGGGTGTACGGCCACGGCGGTCTGACGCACCGCTGGTGGGCCGTGCCGACGCTGGACGTGGCGATCGCGGGCGCGCTGGTGGCCGGCTGGCACGGTCTGCTGCGCGCGCCGCTGGTGGCGCTGCTGCCCGACCGGTGGGCGGGCGCGGCCGAGGCACTGACGGTCCGGCGGCCCGCCGGAGCCGGGGCTGGTGCGGGGGCGGCGTGGTTCGCGGCGTCGGCGGCGATCGGTGCGGCCACCCACGTCGGCTGGGACGCGTTCACCCACGAAGGTCGGCTGGGTGTCCGGCTGCTGCCGGTGCTGGACCGGGAGGTGGCCGCGGTTCCGCTCTACTCGGCGCTGCAGTACGGCAGTTCGGCGCTGGCCCTGGCCGCGATGGCGGGCTGGGCGGCGCGGGCGGCGCGGGGCGTGGAGCCGGTCCGCCCGGCCGTGGCACTCGCTCCCCGGGCGCGCCGCGCCGCCGTCGCGGCCCTGGGCGCGGCGACGGCGGTCGGGGTGCTGCACCGGCTGGTCCCGCTGCGGCGGAACCTGATCCCGGAGTTCTGCTTCGGCGCCGGGGCCGGGCTCGCGGTGGGGGCGGTCGGTTACGCGGTGGTGGCGGGTGCCGCCCGCAGGTTCCGGGGCGGGCGGCCGGTGCCGGGGACCGCCGACGGCGGCCCCCGGACCAACGTGCGTCAGACCGAGCGCAGTTCGGCGTAGCGGCGGAGGAACAGGGCCTCGGAGAGGGCCATCCGCTCCAGCTCCTGCGGGTCGACGCTCTCGTTGACCGCGTGGATCTGGGTGGTCGGCTCCTCGACGCCGATCAGCACGATCTCGGCCTTCGCGTAGAGCGAGCGCAGCGTGTTGCAGAGCGGGATCGAGCCGCCCTCGCCGGAGGCGACCATCTCGGTGCCGAAGGCCTCGGCCATGGCCTCGCCCATCGCCTCGTACGCCGGGCCGGTGGTGTCGGCGTTGAACGGGGCGCCGGTGCCCTGGCGTTCGACGGTCAGACGGGCGCCGAGCGGGACCTGCGCCTCCAGGTGGGCGACCAGCGCGTCCTGGGCGGCGGTCGGGTCGCTGCCCGGCGGGACGCGCAGGCTGACCAGGGCCTTGGCGGCGGCCTGGACGGAGGAGGTGGCGCCGATCACCGGCGGGGCGTCGATGCCGAGGACGGTGATCGCGGGGCGGGCCCACAGGCGGTCGGCGATGGTGCCGGTGCCGGTCAGGGCGACGCCGTCGAGCACCTTGGCGTCGGAGCGGAACTGCGCCTCCGAGTACTGGACACCGCTCCAGGTCTGGCCGCCGGTCAGTCCGGCCACCGCGACGTCGCCGTGCTCGTCGTGCAGCGAGGCGAGCATCCGGACCAGTGACTGCAGCGCGTCCGGGGCGGCGCCGCCGAAGGCGCCGGAGTGCAGGTTGCCGGCCAGGGTGGTGACCGCGACCTCGACGACCGTCATGCCGCGCAGCGAGGCGGTCACGGTGGGCAGGCCGGGGGCGAAGTTGCCGGTGTCGCCGATGATGATGGCGTCGGCGGCGAGCAGTTCGGGGTGGGCCTCGGCGTAGCGCTCCAGGCCGCCGGTGCCCTGCTCCTCCGAGCCCTCGACGATGATCTTCAGACCGACCGGGTAGCCGTCGCCGTACACCTGCCGCAGGGCTCGCAGGGCGGTCAGGTGCATCAGGATATTGCCCTTGCAGTCGGCGGCGCCGCGCCCGTACCAGCGGCCGTCACGCTCGGTCAGCTCGAAGGCGGGGCTGAGCCAGGCGCTCTCGTCGAGCGGGGGCTGGACGTCGTAGTGCGAGTAGAGCAGCACGGTCGGCGCGCCCTGGGGGCCGGGCAGTTCGGCGTAGACGGACTGGGTGCCGTCCGGGGTGTCCAGCAGTTGGACGTTGGTCAGGCCCTCGGCGGCGAAGGCGTCGGCGACCCAGCGGGCGGCCTTCTCGCACTCCTCGACCGGGAACTGGCGCGGGTCGGCGACCGAGGGGAAGGCGACCAGTTCGGCGAGGTCGGTGCGGGCACGGTCCATCAGGGACCGGACGGCGTCGGCCAGCGGCTGTGACATCGGGGCTCCGAGGGGAAGGCTTCGCCCGAGGGGTGGTGCGGGCGGAGGGGGCGGTTTGGGTACCGCCGATCATAGGCGGACTCGAACAGTCCGATCGGGTGGTTTTGCCCGGCGATCCCGCCCGGCGCACCGTCTGGTGGATCGGCCCGATGGATCGGCCCGGGTTCGATCTGAGTTCGGTCCGGGTTCGATCCGGGTTCGGTCTGGCGTTCGGGGCGGCGCGGCCAGCGGCGGGCTCGGCGGACGCATAGGATTGCTCGACGTGACTGACTCCGGAAGCTCCGATTCCCGCAGCCCACTCGACACCGAGGTCTCGCCGCTCGACGCCGAGGTACCCGGACGGCCGTCAGGCCGGTCGTCAGGTCAGCCGTCAGGCGAGGCGTCCGAGGGGGCGCCCGAGACGGTGTCCGAGACCGGGACCGAGACGGTGTTCGAAGCCGCGACCGAGGCTGGGACAGAGACCGAAGGCGCGACCGAAGCCGAGACCGAGACCGCGCCGAGGGTCGGTCGGTCGGCGCCCGAGCCGCTCGACGGCGTCTGGGACGTGGTGGTGGTCGGCGCCGGACCGGCCGGAGCCTCGGCCGCGCACGCCGCCGCCGTCCAGGGCCGGCGGGTGCTGCTCCTCGACAAGGCCGAGCACCCCCGTTACAAGACCTGTGGCGGCGGCATCATCGGCCCGTCCCGGGACAGCCTGCCGCCCGACTTCCGGCTGCCGTTGCAGGACCGCGTGCACGCCGTCACCTTCGCCTACGACGGGCGGTTCACCCGGACGCGTCGGTCCCGGCGGATGCTGTTCGGCCTGGTCAACCGGGACGAGTTCGACCTGCGCCTGGTGCAGGCGGCCAAGCAGGCCGGGGCGGTGCTGGTCACCGGAGTGACCGTCACCGGCGTCGAGCAGCGTGGCGGCGAGCACCGGACGGCGCTGGTGACGGCCGCCGACGGGCGCACCTTCGAGGCGCGCGCGGTGGTCGGCGCGGACGGCAGCGCGAGCCGGATCGCCCGGCACGTCGGCGTCACCTTCGACCAGATCGACCTCGGCCTGGAGGCGGAGATCCCCGTCCCGCCGCAGGTCGCCGCGGACTGGTCGGGCCGGATCCACCTCGACTGGGGCCCGCTGCGCGGCAGTTACGGCTGGGTGTTCCCGAAGACCGAGTCGAGCAGTCTGACCGTCGGCGTCATCTCGGCGCGCGGCGACGGCGAGCGGACCAAGCAGTATCTCGCCGACTACATCCGGCGGTTGGGGCTGTCCGGCTTCACCCCGAGCGTGGAGTCCGGGCACCTGACCCGCTGCCGGGCCGAGGACTCGCCGCTCTCCCGCGGCCGGGTGCTGGTCGCCGGGGACGCGGCCGGACTGCTGGAGCCGTGGACCCGCGAGGGCATCTCCTACGCGCTGCGCTCGGGCCGGCTGGCCGGCGAGTGGGCGGTGAAGGTCGCGGAGGCGGGCAAGGCGGCGGACGTGCGGCGCGAGGCGTTGAACTACGCGTTCGCCATCAAGGCCGGGCTGGGCGTGGAGATGCGCGCCGGCAAGCAGCTGCTGGGCGCCTTCGAGCAGCGCCCGTACCTGTTCCACGCGGCGGTCTGCCTGGTGGCGCCGGCCTGGCGGGCCTTCGCCCGGACCACCCAGGGGCACACCTCCTTCGCGCAGGTGCTCCGGCAGTACCGGGCGGCCAGGAAGCTGGCGGCGATGGCGTCCCGGTGACGGGAGGCGCATTCGGCCTTGGAGGCCCGTCAGGCTCGTCAGGTACGTGAGGCACCTGAGGCGCTTGAGGCACCTGAGGCGCGGGCCGGCGCTCCGTCGTTCTCGGAGCGCCGGCCCTTGCTGCCCTACCGACCCAACGGGCCATGCCCTCCGGCTATTTGAGACCGGAGTCGAGTGCGTTGATGAGCGTGCCGGAGGGGGTGTCGCCGGACATCTCCCAGATCATGCCGCCGAGCAGGTTCTTCGACTTGAGGTAGGCCGTCTTCTGGGTGATCGACCAGGCGTCGTCGAAGGTCCACCACTGGCCGCCGGCTCCGGTGTAGCCGTACGTCGCAATGGACTTGGGGTCGTGGTACACGGTCAGGTTGGGGACGCCGGTGATGAGGTTGTTGTAGCCGCGGGTGCCGGCCTCCTCGCTGAACTGGCCCGGGGCCGCGCCGTTCGCGGACTGCCACACGCCGGAGGCGCCGCCGTCCGCCACGCCCTGCCAGCCGCGCCCGTAGAACGGGAAGCCGATGGTGAGTTTGCGCGGGTTGACCCCGGCGCCGAGGTAGGTCTGGACCGCCGCGTCCACGCTGAAGTGGAAGTTGTACGGGTCGTTCGGGTCGGCGTAGAGGTTGGCCTGGGGGCCGGTGCGGTTGGGCTCCCAGGAGTTGTCGCTGCCGGAGCCGTGGAAGTCGTAGCCCTGGACGTTGGCGATGTCCAGCGAGCTGAAGATCTTCGTGAGGTCCCAGCCCGCGGCGACCTTCGCCGGGTCGGCCGGGGTGAAGGCGGTGAGCAGCTTGTGGGATCCGCCCAACGCGTCGAGCTGCTTGCGGAATTCGGCCAGCAGCAGGGTCAGGTTGCCCTTGTCGTTGGCGCTCCAGTGGTTGCCCGCGTGGCCGTCGGCGGAGCCGGGCCACTCCCAGTCGAGGTCGATGCCGTCGAAGATCCCGGCCGCCACGCCGTCGCCGCCGGCGCCGTTGTAGACCGGCAGGTTGCCCTTGATCCACACGTCGAGGCAGGACTTGACGAACTTCTGGCGGGACGCGTCGGTGGCGGCGACGTCCGAGAAGTACTTGGAGTACGTCCAGCCGCCGAGTGAGACGACCACCTTCAGGTTCGGGTACTTGGCCTTCAGCTTCTTCAACTGGTTGAGGTTGCCGCGGAGTTTGCCCCAGCCGTCGTCGGCCACGCCGTCCACCGACTGGTCGGCGCTCATCGGGCGGGCGTAGTCGGCGTCGGCGTCACCGGCGCCGGTGCCCTGGTCCGGGTCCTGCGGGTTGGCGGTGGTGCCCTTGGTGACGCCCGCCAGACAGGTCAGGTTGACCGGATCGATGTTCTCGAAGGCGTAGTTGACGACGTCGAGCTTGGCCGCGCTGCCGGAGGTGTCGAGGTTCTTGACGAAGTACTGGCGGCCGTAGATGCCCCACTGGACGAAGTAGCCGACCCGGGCGTACTTTCCGGCGCCGACCAGGTCCGAGGTGGTGGCGGTGAGCGGGGCGGAGGCGGGAGAGGCGTTGTCGGCGGGGTCGCGGGCCTTCACGGTGAACGTGTAGGTGGTGGACGGGGACAGGCTGCCGACCGTCGCGGTCAGGGTGCTGCCGCTGACCGTCGCCACCAGCGTGCCGCCCTGGTAGACGTCGTACGCGGCGACCCGGACGTTGTCGGTCGCGGCGTTCCACGCGAGCGTGACGTCCGACGAACTGATCGCCGTGGTCCGGAGGTTGGTCGGCGCGGTGGGCGGGACCGGGTCGGTCGACGGGTCGAAGGTGGCGGCGGTGACGGGCGCGCTGAGCGGTCCGGTGTTGCCGCGGCTGTCCTTGGCCCGGACGGACAGCGTGTAGGTGGTGGCCGGGGTGAGCCCGGTGAGCAGGGCGCTGGTGGTGGTGCTGGAGCCGACCACGACGGCGCCGTTGAGCACGTCGTAGGAGGCCACCGGGAAGTCCCCGCCGGTGGCGACCGGCCAGGTCAGGGCGAGCGTGTGCGCGGTGGACTCGGTGACCGCCGGGGTGCCCGGCGCGGACGGTGGGACGTCGGCGGTGCCGTCGCACTTGTCGCCGTTGATGCGGCAGTTGGTGGGGGTGGCGACCGGGCCGTTGCCGACGAACCAGAAGCTGTACGGCTCGGTGGTGCTGTGGGCGTTGACGGTGGCGTTGTAGAACGCGTTGGTCGCGGTGACGTGCCGGCCGTTGACGGTGGCGGTGCCGTTGTAGCTGTTGCCGATGGTGACGCCGGCCGGCAGGTCGAACTCCAGGGTCCAGCCGGTCACGGCGGTGGCGTTGTCGTTGTGGACGATGTAGGTGCCCTGCCACCAGGAGCCGTTGTCGGCGGTGGTGAAGGAGGCGGTGAGTTTTCCGGCGGCGTTCGCCGGGGCGGCCAGCGCGGTGAGCGCGGCGAGGGGCAGGACCAGGACGGAGAGCAGTGCCAGCAGTCTGCTGCGCACGCGCGGGCGCCTGGCCCGGGATCGAGCGGACATGGTTCTCCCTGTGGCTGTGGGGGTTGGACAGGGTGACGTAGAACCGCGGTGCTTGGTGCGTGTGCGATGGGTGCCCGCGCCGTGGGGAGACGGGGCATGGGCACTGTAGGAGGACTGGACCAATGCGTCAACAGGTCTGTACCACTGGGGAGTTGGGGGACCAGCCGCCGTGGTGCGGGCCGGTCGGGGGGAAGACGAGGGCGAACTCCGTCACCTGTTCGCCCCCGTCAGCTCGTCCCCGAGCGGGCTGCGCAGGTACAGCACCGAGCGGCCGTGCCGGGCCCGGGTGACCAGGCCGGTGGCGGCGAGGACGGACAGGTGCTGGCTGACCGCGCCGGGGGTGACGCCCAGCCGGTAGGCGAGGTCGGTGGTGGAGGCGGGTTCGGCGAGCAGGGCCAGCAGCCGGGCCTTCGGCGCGCCGACCAGCGCCTCCAGGGCGCGCGGCGGCACCGGCGTCCCCGGGCCGGCCATGCCCGCCTGGCCGCGCGCCGGGTAACTGATCTGCGGCGCACGCTCGTTGCTGATCATCGTGATCGCGCCGCGGGCGAAGAAGGTCGGGATGAGGACGAGGCCGCGGCCGTCCACGGCGGTCTCCGCGTCCCAGTCCGTCCACCGGCGGTTGATCGACAGGACGCCGTCCTCCCAGTGCAGCCGGTGGTCCAGGTCGGCGAAGAGCGCCGCCGCGCCGTGCCGGGAGAGCAGCCGGGCCCGGTAGACCAGGTCGGCGTCCAGGACCGCACGGGCCTGCGGCCACCAGGACGGCGCGAGGCAGACCTCCCAGTACTCCTCCAGCGCGTCGGCGATCCGCTGCAACAGCCCTGCCGGGTCGGCCAGTCCGGCGGCGAGCGCGGCGGGCAGGGGCCGCCCGTGCGGCAGGAAGACCTGCTCCAGTTCGGGGCGCAGCTGCTCCGGCGGCAGCGCGCGGACGGTGGCCAGCTCGGTGCGGAAGTCGGCGGCGGGCGAGGCCGGGCGGGGCGTCAGGAAGTCGGGGATCCAGCGGTTCCCGGCGATGAGTGACAGCAGCAGCGTGGAGTCCAGCCGTTCGAAGGCGGGCCGGAGCCGTTCGAAGGCCGGGGTCTGGAGCTGGTAGACGCCGGGGTGGGTCCACATGCGCAGGCTGAGCGAGGCCTCCTGGATCGGGGAGACGGCGAACCAGGTGGTGGCGAGGTCGGCCAGGCCGAGCGTGAAGCGGTGCACGGGGGCGGTCTCCTGCGACGCGGCGCGTGGGCGCCGGGGCTGGGGCGCGTGGGGCGCGTGGTTTTAGCCAGAGCCTAAAGGAGTACCGGACCCGGGCCGCCAGGCGGTGTGATCAGCACATGACCACCACCTCGCCGGCGGAGACGTCCGGACCCGACCCCGCCATGCCCGGAGGCGCCGCCATCACGGCAAGCACGGCAAGCACCGCAAGCACCGCAAGCACCGCAAGCACCGCAAGCACCGCAAGCACCGCAAGCACCGCAACGATCGCAGACACCGCAACGACCGGAAACGCCGCAACGACCGCAGACCCCGGAGACGTCGCGGACCCAGGAGGCCCCGCAGGCCCGCAGGCCGGCGGCGGGCTCGTCAGCGCCGTGCGACGGCGGCTGCACCCCGACCCGATGGTCCGGCGGCTGGCCGGGCTCACCCTGGTCAACACGATGGGCAGCGGCCTGTCCCTGTCCGTCGCGGTGCTGTTCTTCACCCGGGTGCTCGGTCTGAGCGCCGCCCAGCTGGGGCTCGGGCTGACCGCCGCCGGCCTGTGCGGGGTCGTCGCGAGCGTGCCGGCCGGGCGGGCCGCCGACCGTTGGGGCGCCCGGCCGGTGCTGGTCGTGCTGGTCGCGGCGCAGGCGGTCGGCACCGCCGGGTACACGCTCGTGCACAGCTATCCGGCCTTCGTGGTGCTGGCCTGCGGGGTCTCGGCCGCCGACCGCGGGTCCGCAGCCGTACGGAACGCGCTCTACGCCGAGGTGCTGCCGCCCGACCGCCGGGTGGCGGGCCGGGCCTACCTGCGGGTGGTGACCAACGTGGGCCTCTGCCTGGGGACGGCCGTCGGCGCGATCGCGCTCCAGGTGGACACCAGGCCGGCCTATCTGACGGCGATTCTGGCCGACGCCGCCTCCTTCGTGGTCGTCGCCGTGCTGTTCCACCGTCTCCCCGTCCTCGCGCATGCGGCCCCGGTCGCGCCGCCCGTGGGACCGGAGGCCGACGGGGCCGGTCGGGGCAAGCGGCGCAATCCGGCGCTGCGGGACGGCCCGTTCCTGGTCGTGACGGTGCTGAACGCGGTCCTCGCCCTGCAGTTCGCCGTCCTGGAGGTCGGCGTGCCGCTGTGGATCATCCATGACACCGAGGCGCCCCGGATCACCGTCGCGGGCACCCTGATCGTCAACACCCTGCTGGTGATCGCCCTCCAGGTGCGGGCCACCCGGGGGACGGAGGACCGGTCGACGGCCGCCCGGCTCTGCGGCCGCGGGGGGCTGCTGCTCGCCGCCTCGTGCCTGGTCATCGGCCTCGCGCACGGCCTGCCCGCGATCGTCGCCGCCGTGGTGGTGCTCGGCGGCATCGCGTTGCAGTCGCTGGGCGAGGTGTTCGGCCAGGCCGGCGGCTGGGCGCTCAGCTACGACCTCGCGGGGGAGCGTGACCACGGCGCCTATCAGGGCGTGTACAACGCGGGTTCGGCGGCGGCGATGATGGCCGGTCCGGCGTTGGTCAGCACCGCCGTGATCGGGTTCGGTCTGGCCGGTTGGGTCGTCCTGGGCGCGGTACTGGCGGCGGCGGGCCTGGCGATGGGCCCCGTCGTCCGGTGGGCCGGGCGACGGGGAGGGTACGCCGAGGGCCGGTGACGCGGCCGCTCCCGGACGGGCGCGAGGGCCTCGATCCCGATCGGCACCTCGGGCAGGATTGGCTCTGGCCGAGGGGCGGGTGGGCGTGCCAGAGTCGTCCGGGCGCGGCCCGGGCACCCGGGCGGCACCGCAGTCCGACCCACCCTCAGCCGGAAGGCAGGCCCCGCCGATGACCAGCGCAGAGCCCCTCGTCCGCGTCACCACCGCCGACGCCGTCACCACGATCACCCTCGACTCGCCGCACAACCGCAACGCACTCTCCACCCGGCTGATGGCCGAACTGCACGCCGGTCTGGCGGTCGCCGCGGCCGACCCGGAGGTCCGGGCCGTGGTGCTCGGGCACACCGGCAAGGTGTTCTGCGCGGGTGCGGACCTGTCCGAGGCGACCGGCGCGGACCCGACGGTCGGCCCGCGCGGCCTGGTCGAGCTGCAGCGGGCGATCGTCGACTGCACCAAGCCGGTGATCGCCGTGATCGACGGGCACGCCCGGGCCGGCGGCCTCGGCCTGATCGGCGCGGCGGACCTCGCCCTCGCCGGGCCGGCCGCGACCTTCGCGTTCACCGAGGTCCGGCTCGGCCTCGCGCCCGCCGTGATCTCGCTGCCGCTGCGCCCCAAGCTGGACCCGCGCGCCGCCTCCCGCTACTACCTCACCGGCGAGGTCTTCGACGCCGCCGAGGCCGCCCGGATCGGCCTGATCACCCGCGCCACCGAGTCCGCCGAGGACACCGGGGTCGCGTTGAAGGGCCTGCTGGACGCGCTGCGCCAGGGCTCCCCGCAGGGGCTGGCGGAGTCCAAGCGGCTGGCCAACGCCGAGGTGGTGCGGTCCTTCGAGCGGGACGCGGAGGGGCTGGTGGAGCTGTCGGCGCGGCTGTTCGGGTCGGCGGAGGCGCAGGAGGGGATGCGGGCGTTCCTGGAGAAGCGGCCCGCGCGCTGGGTGCGCTGACCCCGGGCCACTGCGCACCCCTGGCCACTCCACCCCGGGCCACTGCGCACCCCTGGCCACTCCACCCCGGGCCACTGCGCACCCCTGGCCACTTCACCCCGGGCCACTGCGCACCCCTGGCCACTCCACCCCGGGCCACTGCGCACCCCTGGCCACTCCACCCCGGGCCGCTCCCAGCGCGCGGCGCGCCGCGAGCTACGTGCGGCGCGGCCTCAGCCGATGACCGCGCTGGTCCGCCAGAGTTCGAGCAGCGCCTCGTCGCCGTCGAGTTCGACCTGCGCGGGTCCGACCGGGAGCCGGTTCCACAGCAGCAGGTACAGGTCGTGGGCGGGGCCGGTGAGGGTGAGGTCGGCCGGTTCGGCGGCGCCGCCCGTGCCGACGGCCGGCGGCTCCTGGGTGATGGTCAGCTGCCAGGAGCCGGGGCCGTCGGTGGTCCGGACCCCGATGGTGCGGGTCCGTTCGCTGCGCAGCCGGGAGCGGCTGCTGGCCACGAAGCCGCTCAGCAGTTCGTCGATGCCGTCGAGGGCGAGGGCGGTGTCCACCCGGGGGCCCTCGGTGCCGGCCGCCGCGTCGGCGTCGGCGCGGTGGACGGCGGTCTCGTGCGCCTGGCGGCGGGCCCAGAACCCGAGCGGGCTGGGCGACGGCAGGAAGCTCCAGCACTCGACGTCGGCCGGGGCCCGGGTGAGCGTGTCCACCAGGGCGGCGTGGCCTTCGCGGAACCAGTCCAGCAGTGCCGCGTCGGACGGCGCCGGCCCGATCACGGCCCGGCTGCCGTCCTCGTCGAGGGGCGCGCGCAGGCCCTGGGAGGGGTAGGCGGCGGCCCAGCGGTGGACGTTCCCGACGTGCCTCAGCAGGTCGTTCAGGTTCCAGTCCGGGCAGGTCGGTACGGGGGCGGCGAGGTCGGTCCGGGCGGCGGCCTCGGCGAGCAGGGTGCCCTCGCGGCGCAGGGCGTCAATGTGTTCGGTGATCTCCATGGGAGGGAGTGTGGCACCGGAGCCCGCCGTCGGTCGCGGTTTTCGGACCCGCCCGGGCGGAGGGCCAGGCCTGGCCGTGGGAGGCCGCAGGCCAGGGCGGGTGCGGGACCGGTGTGATGTTGACCGCCCGGCCGCCGGTCGGACCCTACGGGCCGGTAACGTGAGCTCATGCCGATAACCCGTTCGCTGCTCTCCGCGGTCCGAGCCGGTGGCCGCCGTGCCGCCGGCCGCCTCGTCCACCGGGGCTGGCGCTGGGTACAGCGGACCGGCGCGGTCACCCGGCAGAGCCCGGGCCCGTACCGGTTCGGCGAGTTGGGCGACGGTACGACACTGGCGTTCCCGCTCGGCGCGGTCTTCAACGAGCAGTGGATCACCATCGGGCCGTTCTCGATCATCGGCGAGCGGGTCACCATCAGCGCCGGTTTCCTGCCCGGCCTCGACCTCGGGCCCGAGCCGATCGTGCGGATCGGCGGCGGCTGCGTGATCGGCCGGGACAGCCACATCGTGGGCCACCAGTCGATCGTCCTCGGCGACGACGTGTGGACCGGGCCCGGCGTCTACATCTCCGACCAGGCTCACGAGTACCGGTCCACCGACCTGCCGATCGGCAAGCAGTGGCCGCGCAACGAACCGGTGGAGATCGGCGCCGGGAGCTGGATCGGCACCGGCGCGGTGATCCTGCCGGGGGCCCGGATCGGCCGCAACGTGGTGGTCGCGGCGGGCGCGGTGGTGCGCGGCGAGGTGCCCGACCACAGCGTGGTGGCCGGAGCGCCGGCCAAGGTGGTCCGCCGGTGGACGGCCGAGGAGGGCTGGCAGCCGCCGCTGCGCCACGACGCGCCCCAGCCGGTGCCGGACGGCGTGACGGCGGAGCAACTGCGGGCCCTGGTGGGGTGGGACCTGCGGTTGCCGGGGGAGCGGGACTGATGCACCCGCGCCGCCGTCCCGGTGGCGCGGGTGTCGTCGGCCGGACACGCCCTAGCGGACTGCGGGGGCCTGTTCGGCGGCGCGGGCGGCGATGGCGGCGGTGATCCGCAGGACGTCGGCGGGGCGGGCGGGGTCGAGGCCGGTGAGGGCGGCGATCCGGCGCAGCCGGTAGTCGACGGTGTTCGGGTGCAGGTGCAGGGCGCCCGCGGTGTGTCGCCGGTTGAGCCCGCCGGCCAGGTGGGTGCGCAGGGTGGTGAGCAACTCGCCGCCGTCGGCGAGCGGTTCGATCAGTGCGGCGAGCCGGGGGCGGGCCTGGCTGGGGCGGGTGAGCTGGTATTCGAGCAGGACGTCGTCGAGCCGGTACAGGCCGGGTGGACGGTCGAACGCGCGGGCCACGTCCAGGACTTCGTACGCGAGCGCGGCCGCGCTCGGCACTTCGCCAGGTGCGGCGGCCGCCGCTGCGGCCAGGACGGGGACGCCCCCGGCCCGGGCGGCCGCGGCGACGGTGGCGGCCAGGTGCTGCCACGGGAGCTCGGCGGGCGTGCCGGGTCGCCCGGGCGCTCGCTCCGGCCGGGCCTCCGGGGGCGAGCCGAGCGGGACGAGTGCGAGGCCGCCCGAGGGGGTGAGCGCGGTGATCGCCGACTGCCGCGTCCGGTGGTCGAGTTCGGCGACGAGCCGGCGGAGCTTGCGGCGGCCGGCGATGCCCGGGTCGACGCCGGGGGCGTGCTCGTCGGGGTGGTCGGCGACGGACAGGCACAGGACGGCGTACCGGGGCGGTAGTCGGAGTCCGGCCCGGGCGGCGGCCTCGTTCGCCGGGGCGCCGGCGAGCAGCGCGGTGAGCAGCGACTGCCGGGCGGCTGCGTGCCGGTCGCCGGCCGGGCGGCGTTCGTCGAGGTAGCCGGCGCCGGCGGCGGTGGTGGCCTGGCGGAGCTGGTCGAGCAGCAGCCGGTTGAGGACGAGCAGGTCGGCGGCGTCGCCGTCGCGGGCGTGCCGGGTGACGAACTCCCAGCAGACCTCCAGCCCGAGATGGTGGGCGAGCAGGACGGCGTCCAGCGGCAGGCCCTCCTCGGCGCGGCGGGCGGCGGCCTCCCGGACGGCGGCGAACTCCTCGTCGGGGGTGGGGAGTCCGGTGCGGACGGCGTGGGCCAGGGCGCGGATCCGGCGCTCGGTGTCGCGGGTGAGTTCGCCGGTGAGCTGTTCGCGGGGCAGGCGGTGGTACACGGGCACGCGGTCCAGCAGTGCGGCGACCACGCTCTCGGCCAACTCGCCTACACCGCCCAGGAGTCGCTGGTCGGCGGGCCGGCCGCCGATCACCGGGACGCGCCAGCCGGGCGTCCGGTCGGCGGTGTGGTCGGGCGCGCGGACGGGTGTGCGGTCGGGCATGCGGCCGGGGGTGGCGGTGGGCGCGGAGTGCGGCTCGCAGCGGGGTGTGGCGTCGGGTGAGCGGCCGGGCGAGGCGGCGGGTGCGTTGTGACCGGTCACAGAGAACACCGTCCAGGTCTGGGGAACGCCCAAGGGCCGGGCCGGAGGGGCGACCGCATGATGGAGCCACTCGGGTTACCTGTTGGTAACAAACTTCCGCCGTGGAGGCAACAGTTGAGAACCCCACTTCTCCGCTTCTCCGCAACTCCCGTGCGCCGCAGGCTCGGCGGGGCCATCGGCGCTACCGTCCTGGCGGGCGCGCTGCTGGCCGGCGCGTCGGCCGCCCCGGCGAGCGCCGCGACGTCCCCCTCCGTCGCGCCCGCCGCCGCCCGCTCCATCACCTCCGCCGCCGCCTCCGCCG
This sequence comes from Kitasatospora sp. NPDC088160, assembly GCF_044741445.1. Taxonomy (NCBI): domain Bacteria; kingdom Bacillati; phylum Actinomycetota; class Actinomycetes; order Kitasatosporales; family Streptomycetaceae; genus Kitasatospora; species Kitasatospora sp. NPDC088160. Next base: position 25,025 of record NZ_JBIUSS010000033.1, read on the forward strand.
AACTGCCGCCCGACGGTGACTCGGTGGCCTCGCCGCCCGGCGCCAACGACTGGAACTGCCGCCCGAGCGCCGCGCACCCCGATCCGGTGGTCCTCGTGCACGGCACCTTCGCCAACCGCTACGAGAACTGGCTCGCCCTCTCCCCGCTGCTGAAGGGCCTCGGGTACTGCGTCTTCGCGCTCGACTACGGCACCATCCCGGGCGTCACCTCCAGCGGCAGCGGCCTGCTGCTGCCGATCGGCGGCCTGGGCCCGGTGCCCGAGTCGGCCGCCCAACTCGGGCGGTTCGTCGACCTGGTGCTGAAGGCGACCGGCGCGGCCAAGGTCGACATCGTCGGGCACTCGCAGGGCGGCATGCTGCCGAACTACTACCTGAAGTTCCTCGGCGGCGCCGCGAAGGTCGGCCGGCTGGTCGGCCTGGCGCCGTCCAACCACGGCACGACGCTCGACGGGATCACCAAGCTCGTGCCGTACTTCCCCGGCGTCGCGGACCTGATCTACACCGTCTGCCAGGCCTGCCGCGACCAGGCGGTGGGCTCCGACTTCAACCGCACGATGGCCTCCCGCCCGGACACCGTGCCGGGCGTGACCTACACGGTGATCTCGACCGTGTACGACGAGGTCGTCACCCCGTGGCGGACCCAGTTCCTGACCGGCCCGGCCGTCGACAACGAGGTGCTGCAGAACCACTGCCCGATCACGCTCGCCGAGCACGTGGCGATCGCGTTCTCGCCGACGGCGCTGCACCTGGTGACCAACGCCCTGGATCCGGCGCACGCCACACCCGTGTTCTGCGGCTGATCCGCACCCGTCGGAACGCCGCGGCCCGGGAGGGAGACCTCCCGGGCCGCGGCGTTCCGGTGTCCGGGCGCCCGCGCGTCCCGCTTCCCCGGCGTCAGCGCGACGGGCGGAGCGTGACCACGGCGGTGACCCCGCCGGTCCGGACCCGCACCTCGCGCGGGCCGGCCCCCTCCAGCAGGGCGGCGTCGTAGCGCTCCAGCACCGCGTCGCCGTCGACGGCGGCCGAACCGGTGAGGCAGACCAGCAGGACGGTCGCCCCCGGCGGGACGTCCACGGCGGCCGGTGCGGTCAGCACGTCCACGGCGGCGTCGACCCGGCCGCGACGGGTCATCACGTTGAAGTCGACCACCGGGCCGGCCGACAGCCGACAGTCCGTCACGGCGTCACCGGAGAAGGCGAAGGGGCGGAAGGGTTCGTCGACCAGGTGCTCGGCGCCGTCGACGGTGAGCGTCATGCCGGGGCCCTCGACCAGGGTGATCACCCGGTCGACGCCGGGGAACGGCGAGAACGGCCCGGCCGACGCGACGTCCGCGAGGCTGACCCGCCAGTCGAAGGCGTCCAGCCCGGCCCCGGCCGGGAAACCGGCGACCTCCCTGGTCACCCCGCCCCCGTTGAGCCATGCCGTGGCCGGGCGCTCGTCCGCCCGCAGTACCTGGATCCGTCCGCTGCTCGTCATGGCCCGCATCCTGCCACCACGTCCGCGCGCGGCCGCGTCGGGAGCCGCCCGGGGCCGTCGGCGGTGGGGGCGGTCGGACCGGCCGTGCCGACGACCCGGGCGCTCCCGTCAGCGCCGACGGACGGCCAGCGGCAGGAGCGCCCCCGCCGTGGCCGCCACCGCGACGGTGGTCAGGGCCATCGGCAGCCCCGCCGCGTCGGCGAGGAAGCCGATCACCACCGGGCCGATCAGCATGCCGCCGTACCCGAGCGTCGAGGCGAACGCGACGCCCTGCGGGCCGCCCGCCGCACCGGCCCGGGCGATCGCGAGGGGGAAGAGGTTGGCGAGGCCGAGGCCGGCCAGGACCAACCCGCAGACGGCCAGCGGCACCACCGGGGCGAGGGCGGCGACCAGCATGCCGGCCGCCGCGGTCAGGCCGCCGAGCAGCATCAGCCGGGTCTGGCCGAGCCGGATGGACAGCCAGGTGCCGCCGACCCGTCCGCTGGTCATGGCGAAGGCGTACGCGGCGTACCCGGCGGCGGCCGTCCCGGGGCTGGCGTGGACGTCGTCGGTGAGGTGGAGGGTGGTCCAGTCGGCGATCGCGCCCTCGCCGTACGCGGTGCACAGCGCGGTGAGGCCGAGCAGCAGGACGAGCAGCCGCAGGTGCGGGGCGGTGCGGCCGGCCGTGGTGCGGGTGCCGTGGTCGCTCGTGGTGTCGCCGGTGGTGCCGCCGTCGCCCGTGCGGCCTGGCGCGACCAGCGGCGCGGCCGGGCTGCGCAGCAGGACGACGCCCGCGGCGGCGGTGACGGCGAGGCCGAGCAGACCGCCGAGCGCGAGCGCCCAGGTGGTGCTCAGCGCACCTGCGAGGAGCCCGCCGAGGCCCGCGCCGAGCAGACCGCCGAGGCTGTACCCGGCGTGGAAGCTCGGCATGACGGGCCGTCGCAGTTGCGCCACCAGGTCGACGGCGGCGCTGTTCATCGCGACGTTGGCGCCGCCGTACCCGGCGCCGAAGAGCAGCAGCACGCCGCCGAGCGCGGCGACCGAGTGGGCGTGTGCGGGCAGCGGGACGGCGAGGCTGAGCAGGGCGAGCGAGCCGACGGTCACCGGGCGCGAGCCGTACCGCAGGCACAGCCGCCCGACGAGCGGCATGGTGAGGACGGCGCCGATCGACAGGCAGAGCAGGGCCAGCCCGAGGGCGCTGTGCGAGGCGTTGACCTGGCTGCGGATGTCCGGGATGCGGACCACCCAGGCGGCGAAGAGGAAGCCGTCGACGGCGAAGAACGCGGTGAGCGCGAGCCGTGCCGAGCCCCAGGGGCTGTCCGTTCCGGGGGGTGTGCTGCGAGACTGGGGGGAGGTCTGGTCGGGTCGAGGACGCGGGCGGATTTTGTTTCGAAGCGGCACAAAGTCACAATAGGGGCGTGCAGCTCTCACCTTCAAGTCCGCGACCAGGTTCCGGAACCGACCTCGAAGCGCAGCGCGACGCCCACCGCCGCGCGGCCCCCGATCGCGGTCGGACGCTGCTCGGCCCCGCGCTCTCGCTCATCCACACCGGACAGACGCCCACCCGCTCGGCGCTCACCCGCGCACTGGACGTCACCCGGGCCACCGCCGGGGCCGTCACGGCCGAACTGGAGGCGCTCGGGCTGATCACCGTGGACTCGCGCCCGGCCGGCGGCGGACGCGGACGCCCCTCGCACCGGCTCGCGATCGACCCGCAAGGCCCGGTCGTGGTCGCCGGGCAGATCCACGCCGACGGGCTGAGCGTCACCCTGGCCGGCCTCGGCGGGCTGCTCGACCCGCCCGTCCACCTGCCGCTGCCCGCCGCCACCGACCCGGTCCGGATGCTGCGCGCCGTCGCCGAGGCGGGCGCCGAACTCGCCCGCGCGACCAGCCGGCGCTGCCTCGCCGCCGCGCTCGCCCTGCCCAACCCGGTCACCGAACCCGACGGCGCCGCGCTCGCCGCCCTGCACTTCGCCTGGCCCAGCGGCACCCCGGTCGCCGACCTGTACGACGTCGAGGTGGGTCGTGCCGACCACGGCCCCGGCGCCCGTCGGCCGCTGCCCACCGCCCTCGCCAACGACGCCAACCTCGCCGCGCTCGCCGAGTACCGGCACGGTGCCGGGCGCGGCGCCCGGCACCTGCTCCTCGTCACCTCCGGCCATCGCGGCGTCGGCGGCGCGCTGGTGATCGACGGCCACCTGCACACCGGCAGCGCCGGGCTGGCCCTGGAGGTCGGCCACCTCACCGTCGACCCGCAGGGCCGGCTCTGCCCGTGCGGCAACCGGGGCTGCCTGAACTCCGAGACCGACCCCGACGCCCTGTTCGCCGCCGCCGGGCTCACCCCCGAACCGGGGCGCCCGCTGCTCGACCAGGCGCGCGAGCTGTGCCGGGCGGCCGCCACCGACGAACGCGCGCGGGCCGCCGTGGAACACGTCATCGACCGGCTCGGGCTCGGACTCGCGGGCGTCGCCAACATCCTCAACCCGGACCGGGTGGTCCTCAGCGGGCTCCACCTCGACCTGCTGGAGGCCGCGCCCGAGCGGCTGCGCGCGGTGGTCGCCGAGCGCAGCCTGTGGGGGCGCAGCGGACGGGTGCCGATCGTCGGAGCGGAGCTGGCGCACGGTGCACTCGCGGGTGCGGCGGAGCTGGGCTGGGGGCCGTACCTGGCGGACCCGCAGTCGGTGACGGCGGGCTGATTCCGGGGCCGGGCGTCGGGCTGGGGGCGACAGGTCGGACCAGGGCGATAAGCGGAAGCTGGGACTGCGAAAACGGTCACTTATCGTGACTCTCCTACACTCGTAGTGAGCAGTGGGGGGTCGTAACGAGGGAGAGTGGCCATGAGCACCCAACCCGGCGGGACCCAGTCCGGCGGAGCGGGCGGCATCGAGCCGACCGCGGGCGTCGAGCCGACCGTCGGCGTCGAGCCGATTGCGGGCGTCGAGCCGACCGTCGACGTCGACCGGACCGACCCGCAGTACCGCGCCTGGCTCAAGGAGGCGGTGCGCAAGGTCCAGGCCGACGCCAACCGCTCCGCCGACACCCACCTGCTGCGCTTCCCGCTGCCGGGTGAGTGGGGGATCGACCTCTACCTCAAGGACGAGTCCACCCACCCGACCGGCTCGCTCAAGCACCGCCTGGCCCGCTCGCTCTTCCTCCACGGGCTCTGCAACGGCTGGATCCGCCCCGGCAAGCCGGTGATCGAGGCCTCCAGCGGCTCCACCGCCGTCTCGGAGGCGTACTTCGCGCAGCTCGTCGGGGTGCCGTTCATCGCGGTCATGGCCAAGAGCACCAGCCAGGCCAAGATCGACCTGATCGAGTTCCACGGCGGCGAGTGCCACCTGGTCGACCGCTCGGACGAGGTGTACGAGGCCTCCGCCCGGCTCGCCGAGAGCACCGGCGGGCACTACATGGACCAGTTCACCTACGCCGAGCGGGCCACCGACTGGCGCGGCAACAACAACATCGCCGAGTCGGTCTTCGCCCAGCTGCGCCTGGAGCCGCACCCCGAGCCGGCCTGGATCGTCGCCACCGCCGGGACGGGCGGCACCTCGGCGACCATCGCCCGGTACGTGCACTACATGCAGTACGACACCCGGATCTGCGTCGCCGACCCGGAGAACTCCTGTTTCTTCGACGGCTGGGTGCACCACGACCCGGACGCCGTCTGCGAGCGGGGCTCGCGGATCGAGGGCATCGGACGGCCCCGGATGGAGCCGAGCTTCGTCCCGGGGGCGATCGACCGGATGATGAAGGTGCCGGACGCCGCCTCCGTCGCCGCCGTGCGGGTGCTGGAGCAGGTGCTCGGGAAGAAGGCGGGAGCGTCCACCGGGACGGGGCTGTGGAGCGCGCTGAAGATCGTCGCCGAGATGCGGGCGGCGGGGCGGCGGGGCAGCGTGGTCGGTCTGATCTGCGACCCGGGCGACCGCTACCTGGACAAGTACTACTCGGACGACTGGCTGGCCGGCGAGCGGATCGACATCGCGCCGTACCGGGCCGTGTTGGAGTCCTTCCTCGCCGGTGGCGCCTGGACGGGCTGACGCCGAGGTCGTCGCCCGCCCGCCCGGCGCCGAGGTCGTCGCCCGCCCGACGCCACGGCGCCGAGTCGCCGGCGTCAGGGCAGCGGTGCGCCCGGCAGGTCGGCCGGGACGAGGAGTTGGAGCTCCTCCGTCGACGGGTCCGCGAGGTGGGCGACCCGCATCGCGTGCCGCTCGACCATGGTCTCGAAGACCTGCCGTGCGGTGCGCCCGTTGCCGAAGTTGGGGCCGCGCTCCAGCCGGGCGAAGTGGTCCAGCAGCACGCCCTCGGTCGCCTCCGCGAGCGCGTACTCGTGCTCGGCGCACTGGGCCCGGGCGATCTCCAGCAGCTCGTCCGCCGTGTAGTCGGGAAAGGTGATGGTGCGTGAGAAGCGGGACGAGACACCGGGGTTGGCGGAGAGGAAGCGCTTCATCTCCAGGGTGTAGCCGGCCACGATGACGACCACTTCGTCCCGGTGGTCCTCCATCAGCTTGACCAGGGTGTCGATGGCCTCCCGCCCGAAGTCGCGCGCGCCGTCCTCGGGGGCGAGCGCGTACGCCTCGTCGATGAAGAGCACCCCGCCGCGCGCGCTGTCGAAGGCCGCGGCGGTGCGGATCGCGGTGGAGCCGACGTGCTCGCCGACCAGGTCGACCCGGGCCACCTCGACCAGGTGTCCGCGCTGGAGCACCCCGAGCGAGGCGAGGATCTCGCCGTAGAGCCGGGCGACGGTGGTCTTGCCGGTGCCGGGGGCGCCGGTGAACACCAGGTGCCGGCGCAGCGAGGGCGCCTTGAGCCCGGCCTGGCGGCGGCGCTTGCCGACGGAGATCAGGTCGATGAGCGTGCGCACCTCCTGCTTGACGGTGGCCAGCCCGACCAGTGCGTCCAGTTCGGCGAGCGCCTCGTCGGCGGGCCGGCAGTCCGGGATCGGGGCGATCGCCGAGGTGGCGGCAGCCGCAGCGGACGTCGCGACGGCGGTGCCGGCCACCCCGCCCACACCGGCCCTCCCGGCCAACGGGGCGGTGGCAGAGGCCAGTTGGGCGGTCCGCGGGCCCGGTACCTCGGCCGCGCCGGCCGCCGGTCCGACGTCGTCCGAGGTGCAGCCCTCGGCGACCGGCCCGGGCTCGGAGAACTCGAAGCCGGCCCGCTCGTTCTGTTCGGCCCGGCAGCGGGTCAGCTGGGTGCGGCAGCCGTCGATGATGTGGAAGCCGAAGCCCTTGCCGTGCGAGACCCGGCAGTCCTCGAAGGTGCCCCGCCCCTGCGCCGAGACGTACACGCCGGCGTCGGTGCTGGCCCGGACGGTGCAGTCGCGCAGCACCGGGTCGGCGCCCTTGGTGACGATCACCCCGGTGGCCACGTCGGAGATCTCGCAGCCGGTGAGCAGGCCGCCGCTGCCGTGGTCGCGGAACCACAGGCCGGTGCCGGCCTCCTGGACCCGGCAGCCGGTGAGGGTCACCGCCGCGCCGCCGCTGACCGAGACCGCCGAGCTGCGGATCCGGCTGAAGGAGCAGTCCGCGGCGATCGCGGCGGAGTCCCGGTCGAGGACGAACAGCGCGTCCGGCAGGTCGTACAGCGAGCAGTCGGTGAGGGTGAGCCGGGCACCGTCGCTGACCCACAGCGCCGGGTACTCGCCGGTGGAGCCGTGGATCTGGCAGGACTCGGCGACGGCCTCGGTGCCCTGGTCCCAGACCGAGAGCGCCCCGCGCCCGAAGTCCCGGACGGTGCTGTGGTCGAGGCTGAGCCGGGAGCGGCCGCGCAGGTCGGCGCCGTTCTCCGGCAGGTCGTGCACCCGGCAGCCGGTGAGGACGAGTTCGGCCTCGCCGTCCAGGGTCAGCCCGTTGCTGGTGACCCGGTGGATCTCGCAGTCGACGAGCCGCCCGCGGGCCTGCGACTCGGCCTGGACGCCGCTGCCGCGGATCTCGTAGATCTCGCAGCCGGTCAGTTCGGCGGCGCTGCCAGGGTCGGAGAGCAGGACGCCGGCGCCGGCGGCGTGGTGGATCCGGCAGCGGTCGAGGGCGGCGGTGGCGCCGCCGAGGACGGCGAGTCCGGCCTGCCCGGCGGCGGCGACCTCGCAGTCCTCCAGGGCGGCGGCGGTGCCGGGGCCGCGCAGGCGCAGCCCGAGTCCGGCCGGGTTGGCCACGACGCAGCCGCGCAGGGTGGGCCGGGCGCCGTCGGTGATCTCGATGCCGGTGGCGGAGCGGGTCTCGATCCGGCAGCCGCTGAGCGCGGGCGCGGTCTGCGGCCCGGTGATCAGGACGGCCGGGGTGGAGCTGTCGCCGCCTTCGACGACGAGGTCGCGGACGGTGGCGTCGGCGGTGACGGTCAGCGCCACTCCGGACGGCGGGTCGATCCGGACGGTGCCCGGGCCCTGGGCCGGGACGATCGTCACGGGCTTGTCCAGCAGCACGTTCTCCCGGAACGTCCCCGGCCGGACGGTCACGGTGTCGCCCGGTTCGGCGGCCGCGAGGGCCTCCGCGAGGGTGTCGTACTCGCCTGCGCGGCGGCGCCAGCGGGATGCGCTGTCCTGGGTGACCCGGACCCTGTGCTCTGCCATGACGGTCTGTCGTCCCCACCTTCGTCGAGCCGGCGTTCAACGGGCCGTACGCGCGGGCCGCCCGCCCACCGTAGCGCGCCTCCACGGGTGGTCCGGTCGGCCGCGGTCGCGCGGGCACCGGGGGCTCGCGCCTTCGCCACAGGTTCCGACCACATGTTCAACGAGCGCGCACACCCGTGGTTCCGAGCCGGGGTCGCGCCGCGGGGGCGGCCGGGGGAGCCGGTGAACCGGCGCGCCGCCGGTTCACCCCCGCGCGTCGGCGGGCCACTGCGCCCCGTCCTCCAGCACCTCGACCCGGTCGCCGACGCGCAGCGTGCCGAGCACGTCGCCGGTGGTGCCGGCCGGCCGTTCCGGGATCAGGTTCTGCCCGAACGCGGCCTTCTTCAGCAGCCGGTGGTGCCGGGCCAGGGTGCGCAGCGGTTCGGGGCCGCGCCGCTCGCCGCTCTCCTGGTCGGTGGTGGTGATGACGCAGCGGCCGCAGGGCTTGACCACCTTGAAGGTGAGGTCGCCGATCCGGATCCGGCGCCAGCCGTCCTCGGCCCACGGCTCGGCGCCGCCCACCACGGCGTTGGGGCGGAAGCGCTCCATCGGCAGCGGCTCGTGGCCGTCGGGGTGCTCGGCGGCGATCAGCTCGTTGAGCCGCTCCAGCGAGGCGGTGGTGGTGAGCAGCAGGGGGAAGCCGTCGGCCATCGAGACGGTGGTGCCGGGCTCGGCGTAGTCGGGGTCGGCCGGCCGGGCGTGCGGGTCGTCCAGGTGGACCAGGCGGTAGTCGCCGAGGTGTTCGACGATCCACCGGTGCACCTCCTTGGCGGCCTCGGCGGCGCGGAAGCGGGTGCCCCAGACCTCGACCTCGGCGAGCGGGTCGCCGGCCGCGACGGCGGGCGCGGGGACCTCGATCCGGGAGCCGCCGGGGGCGGTGAGGGAGAGCGCGCCGTCGGGCAGCAGGTCGGGCCTGATCTGGCCGAGGGCGGCGTTCTCGCGCTGGCTGACGAAGCGTCCGGTGGCGTCGGCGAGCATCCAGCGGCGGTCTCCGGCCAGGCCCCAGGGTTCGACGGCGGCGGTGTCCGGGCTCAGGCGGTACATGGACTTGACGGGGTAGACGTGGAGTCCGGTGAGCTGCATCCCCCCATCCTGCCAGCCGGTTCCCGGCGGTCCGCAGGAGCCCCGTACGCGCACGGACTGCCCGGGACGCCGTGGGGGGCGTTCCGGGCAGTCCGTGGATGACCCGTTTCTCCGTACGCCCGGCGCGGGGAGCGCGCCGGGTGGTGCTCAGGTGGTGCGGGTGCGGGCCGGGTGGGGTCCGGCCCTGGAGGTCAGTGGCTCAGTAGCCCTGGCCCTGCTGCTGGTAACCGCCCTGCTGGCCCCCCGCGTTGTAGGCGTTGTTGCCGGGCTCGCCGTACGGGCCCGGGCGCTGCGGCTGCATCGGGCGGACCGGCGCCATGGCCGGGCGCAGCTGGGCGCCGCCGAAGCCCTGGTCGCCGCCCTGGCCCTGGAAGCCGGGGCCGGCCGGGCCGGGGCCGCCGAAGCTCTGCGGACCGGCCTGCGGCTGGCCGCCCGGCTGCCCGGGGCCGAACGCGCCCGGACCGCCGATCGGCTGCGCGCCGAAGGACTGCTGGCCGCCCTGGCCGCCGATGAAGGTGTTCTGGCCGCCGAAGCTCTGGCCGCCGGTCGGCTGGTAGCCGCCGCTGGCGGTCTGCGCGAAGGCCGGTGCGGCGGGCTGCGGCCGCTGGTACTGCTGGGGGGCGCCGTAGCCGGGGACGGGCGGCTGGGGCGCGGAGGCGTACGCCGGCGCTGGCTGCGCGGGGATGTACGCCGTGGCGGGACCGGCGGAGGGGCCGCTGCTCGGGCCGGGGCCCAGGGCGAGGCGGGCGGGCGGCAGCGCGGGGAGGTTGCTGCCGGCGCTCTCGTACCCGTTGCCGTACCGGTTCTCGTAGGACGGGCCGGCGCTGGCCCCGTAACCGGACGACATGGCCGGCGGCAGGGCCGCCGGCACGTTGATGGGTGCGATCTGGGGGACGCCGCGCTCAGCCACGAGGCTGTCGTAGATCGGCGTGCCGGAGGAGAAGGACGGAGAGGGGTAGCCGACTCCGTCGTAGGAGCGGGGCGAGGTCATGGGGCATACGGTAAGCCCACAACGCGCCTGCTGAGGAGAGCGGGAGGGGGAGCAGTTCGACTGTTTACACAGTCTTCGCTCGCACAAAGGTTTCGAAAGTAGGAAGAACGGACATACCGGCGTTCAGTTCCGGACAACCTTGGCGTGCCGTCAGTGATCGAACAGTACCCGGACGGCGGCGCGGCGAACCCTTGCGGTGACCGGGCGGTGGACGGTTCGGGGCCCGCCGGAGAAACTTTTGCGGACAGGGCGTGCGCCGGCGCATTCGAGCCCCCGCCGACGGTCCGACGAGGGCTCGTGAATGTTTCGGGAATAAAGTCCCCGTCAGCGGCCTCGGGCCCGTGGTCAGCTCGCCTGCAACGCCTGCGCCTGCGCCGGGAGACCCGGCCGGCCCGAGACCTCCGAGGTGCAGAAGGAGCAGCGGGTCGCCGCGGCCGGAATCGGGCTCAGGCACTCCGGGCAGTCGACCTTCACGACCGGCGCCGGCTTGGCCGACTCGAAGCGCGCCTGCAGCTTGCCGACCGGCAGCACCACGGCGAAGTAGATCACCGCGGCGACCAGCACGAACCCGATCAGCGCGTTGACGAAGACCCCGTACGGGAACCGGGCGCCGGCCACCTCGAAGGTCTTCTGGGTGAAGTCGCCGACGGCGCCGGTGGCGACCCCGATGAGCGGGGTGAGGAAGGCGGTGACGAACCCGGTGACCACGGCGGTGAAGGCCGCGCCGATCACGATGCCGACTGCGAGGTCCACCACGTTGCCGCGCAGCAGGAAGCTGCGGAATCCCTTGAACACCGGGTGACTCCAAATCCGTACGGGGAAGGGGGAGATGAGGCAGCGTGACGGGCGCCCCGGCCGGACATCCTGCCGACCGGGCCGGGCCGAGGTCCAACCGCGTTCACCCGATCCGCGTAACGGGCCGCAGGACTCGCCGGCCGGTTCCGGGCGGAGCCCGGGCGCTCCGCGTACGGGTCGATCCGGCCGCCGCCGGGCCGGAGGGGTCAGAGCGGCCGCACCCGCAGCGCGCGCTCGTAGAACTCGACCATGTGCGCGGACACCTGGGACAGCGTGAACGAGGCCAGGAACCGCGCCCGCGCGGCCTTCGCCCGCACCCGCGCCGCCGCCCGGTCGTCCAGCGTGTCGACGACCGCCGCCGCCAGTTCGGCCGGCCGCTCCGGTGCCACCAGCCGGGCGTAGTCCTCCGAGCCGACCGTCTCGCGCAACGCCGGCACGTCCGCGCAGACCAGCGGCACCCCGACGCCCATCGCCTCGATCGCCGTGCCGCCCTGGCCCGCCCAGCGGGACGGCACGGCGAGCACGTCGGCAGCGGCCATCAGATCGGCCACGTCCTCGCGCGGCCCGAGCAGGCGGACGCTCCCGGCGGACTCGGCGAGCGCCCGCAGCCGTGCGCTCTCCGGGCCCGCCGCGCCGGCGAGCAGCAGGACGGCCCCCGGCTGCGCGCGCCGGACCGCCGGCCAGGCCGCCAACAGCACGTCCAGGCCCTTCCGGTGGTGCTGGCCGGCGGCGGCCAGCACCACCGGCACGTCCTGCGCCAGCTCCAGGGCACCGCGCACGGCGGCCCGCCGCTCCGGGGTGGCCGTGCCCAGCAGCTCCGGGTCGAGCCCGCGCGGCACCACGTCGATCCGCCGCCGGGGGATGCGCAGCCGCCGCGCCATCGTGCCGGCCACGTGCCGGGTGAGCGCGTGGAAGCGGCGGGCGCCCTGGGCGGTGGCCGCGTCCAGGGCCTGCGCGGTGCGCATCCGCCAGGGGCTCGCCCCGTGCGCCGCCGACTGCTCCGGTCCGTACGCCGGGTCGAGCAGGCTGGAAACCACCGGGGTGCGGGCGGCCAGGGCGGCGGCCCGGCCGAGCACGTCCGAGGCGTGGCGGGCGGTGTGGACGAGATCGGGCCGGCGTTCGCGGATCAGCCGGCGCAGCGCGGCGGCGGTGGCGGCCCCGGTCGGTCGGCCGACGCCGAACACGGCGGCGCCCGCCGCGGTCAGCTCCGGCTGCCAGCCGCCGGGGGAGTCGTAGAGGTAGGCGACGTCCAACGTGACGCCGGCGCGCACCAGTTGGGGAGCCATCGAGACCAGGGCGCGCTCCGCCCCGCCGGCCCGGTTCACACTGTCGACCACCAGAAGCACCTGCACCGGCCACCCCCGCCCGCTGCGGGCGCGTCCGTTCTCCCGTGCCGGACGCCCCCTGACTGGTGATCAGCATCGCAGGTGGCCGTCAGGCCCGCCAGCCGTACGGCGGCCGGGGTCGGACGCCGGGGTGCGGCGAGGCGAGGCGGGGCAGGGCGAGAGGGGGCGGAACAGGGCGCACGACGGGAGCAACCGGCGCACGGCCGCAGTCGAGCAGCGCACATCAGGTGTATTCACGCGGGCGCACGGGCCACCACCAGGTTGCGCGAAGGGGCTGTACGGCGCGGGGCGCTGTGCCAAGGTCGGTCCATGCCCGACCATACGTCGGCCGACCCGGCCGGAACCCGTCCCCGCGTCCTGCACCTGATCAGTGATCCACGCCGCGGCGGCGCCCAGAACTTCGCCCGTGACCTCCACCGGGAACTGCGCCGCCGGGGCCAGGCCTCCGCGCTGTGCGCCCTCGCCCCGCACCCGGCCGCCGGGCCCGCCCTCCCCGGGCCCCGCGCCGCGGACCGCACCGGAGTTCGCGCCGGCGCCGGTTCGGGCGCCCGCCCCGACGGGCTCGACCGGCAGCCCGACCCGCACCCCGGCGCCTGCGCCGACGAGGAGGACTTACGCGCCGCCGTCCTCGGCTCCGGCCGCCTGCGCCCCGGCACCCTGCGGGCGCTGCGCGCGGCCGCCCGCGGCGCCGACGTGGTCCTCGCCCACGGCTCCGACACCCTGGCGGCCTGCGCCCTCGCCCTGGCCGGCACCCGCACCCCCTTCGTCTACGTCTCCGTCGGCCACCCCCGCTACTGGACGGCGAACCGGCTGCGCCGGGTGCGCGGCGGCGCGCTGATGCACCGCGCGGCAGCCGTCACCACGCTCACCGACGAGGCCCGCGCCGTCCTGGAGGGGCAGTTCCGGCTGCCCGACGGCAAGGTCCACGTGATCTCCAACTCCCGGGCCGCCGAGAGCTATCCGCCCGCCGACGGCCGGGCCGACCGGCGCGCCGCCCGGCACGCGCTCGGCCTGCCCGCCGACGTCCTGCTGGTCGCCTGGATCGGCGCGATCTCCCCGGAGAAGCGGCTCGACCTCGCCCTCGACGTCCTGGACCGGCTGCCGGACGTCCGGCTGGCCATCGCCGGGGACGGCCCGCTGCGCGAGACGCTGGCCCGCCACCCGGCCGCCGCCCGCGCTCACTTCCTCGGCGCCCTGCCCGACCCGGCGCCGCTCTACCGGGCCGCCGACGCGCTGCTGCTCACCAGCGACAGCGAGGGCGTGCCCGGCGCGCTGATCGAGGCCGCGCTGGCCGGCGTGCCCGCCGTCGCCACCGACGTCGGGTGGGTGCGCGAGGTGGTCCGGGACGGTGCCACCGGCGCGCTCGTCGCCCCCGGGGACCCGCTCGCCCTCGCCGAGGCGCTGGCCAAGGTGCTGGCGTGCAACCGTGCGGGCCTCGGCGCGGCCGCCCGGGCGCACGCGTTGGAGCACTTCGAGCTCGGCGCCGTGGTGGACGCCTGGCAGGGGCTGGTCGCCGAGGTGTGGGCGGGGGGTGGCCCGGGGGTGCGCACCGGTCCGTGACAGACCCGCGGTGGCGGGCCGGGCCGGGCGTCGAGTCGCGCGCCGGGCCGGGCGCCGGGCTGGGCCGATCGGGCGAATCCGGGCCAGCGCGCCCGGCCGAACTCGACGGTAACGAACCGCCGCCAGCACACTGCCCGGTGTGAACTCGAAGTCGCTGCTGCGGTCCACCGTCCTGTTCGCCATCGCCGCCGGGATCGCCGTGTCCCCCCTCCAGGCAGGCGCGGTGAGTCACCAACCCCCCTCCGAGGGATCCCAGTTCGTCAAGCTCGACCATCCGCAGCCGGTGCGCGAGAGCGTCCGCACGGAGGCGGCCGAGTTCTTCTGGTACGACTGCGTCCACTCCCAGCAGCTCGAACAGCCCTTGCAGGCCTGGGCCGAGAAGCACCGTGCGGACGTCGCCCTGCGGCGCGTCCCGGCGATCTGGCCGGGCAGCCCGGACGAGGGCGCCCAGCGCGGCCATGCGCGCCTGTACTACACGCTGGAGCGCCTGGGCCTGGTCGAGCGTCTGCAGAGCAGCGTCTTCCGCTCGGTGCACACCGACCAGACCGACCTCACCACCGAGGCCACCGCCACCGACTGGGCGGTGCGCCACGGCGTGGACGCGCAGCTCTTCCGCCGGACGTACCGCTCCGACGAGGTGGCGCGGTCGGTCGACGAGGCCGCCGTCGAGTTCGTCCGCTACGGCGTCAACGAGCTGCCGACGGTGGTCGTCCAGGGCGAGTACCGGACTTCGCCGAGCAAGGCCGGCGGCGTCGAGGCGATGCCCGAGGTGCTGGACTACCTGGTCCAGCAGGAGCAGTTGCGCGGGCACTGAGCCCGCCGCGGGCCGGGACCGAACAGCCCTCCGGCGGCCCGCCCCGCCGGGCGGTCAGTCCCGGCGCAGCAGGTACGTCACGAAGCCGAGCGTCCCCCGGTAGCCGTGCAGCCACTCCCGCCGGTGCCGGTCCGCGGCCTCCCGGGCGGCCGCCGCGTCGGGGTCGTCCGGGTGCTCCAGCGCCCACTCGGCCAGCGTGCCCGTCCACGCGAACTCGTAGTCGTCCCACTCCTGCCGGCTGCTCACGTACCCGGACACCGGTGTCCAGCCGTCCGCCAGCACCCGGTCCGTGGTGGTCGCCAGGTCCGCGTAGTCGTCCCGGGCCGCGCCCAGCCCGTCCAGGGCCGCCCGGGACGGCTCCCGCTCCCAGAAGCCCTCGCCGACCAGCACCCGCCCGCCCGGGGCCAGGTGCTCGCGGGCCGCCGCCAGCGTCGGCAGCAGCCCGCCGAAGGCGTGGGTGGCACCCACGCACAGCACCAGGTCGAAGGGCTCGACCGAGCTGAACTGCCGTGCGTCCACGTGGTGCAGGCCGATCCGGCGCACCACGCCGAGCGCGGTCGCCGCCTCCCTGGCCCGGGTCAGCGCCGCCGCGTCCAGATCCACCCCCACCGCCCGCCAGCGCGGACGCGCCGCCAGCGCCCGGACCAGCCACGCCCCCTCGCCGCAGCCGAGGTCCAGCGCCCGGCCGTCCGCCGCTCCGGCGGTCGCGCGCTCCAGCAGCAGGGCCACCGACTCGTCCGTCAGCGGCGCCGCGATCGGGTGGTGGGCATGGGCGAGACGGGAGATCCTCTGACGGTCCATCCGAGCAGTATGGAGCCGACCGGACTGCCGCGCCCGCGAATTCGGGCCCCGGCACGCTCAGGCCCGTGAGTACGTCCGGCCCTTCCACGCCGCGCCCCGGCCCCGCCAGTGCTGCACCGCCGAGTCCACCGTCATCAGCAGGTACAGCCCCGCCGTGAAGGGCAGCAGCAGCACGGCCGGCGCCGGCTGCCGGTAGTACCGCACCATCGGCAGGTAGGTGCCCGCCATCAGCGCCCAGGCCGCCCCGCCCGCCACCGCCACCGCCGGCGCCCCCGCGACCAGCCCGGCCGCCACGGCCACCGGCGGCACCAGGTACACCAGCCCCAGCCCCAGCACCGTCCCGAGCAGCAGCAGCGGCGAATGCCGCAACTGGGCGTAGGCGCTGCGCGACACCATCCGCCACAACTGCTCCAGCCGCGGGTACGGCCGGACGCTGTCCACCGCCCCGGCCAGCCCCAGCCAGGTCCGCCCGCCCGAGGACTTCACCGCCCGCGCCAGCGACACGTCGTCGATCACCGCGCCCCGGATCGCGGCCACCCCGCCGGCCCGCTCCAGCGCCTCCCGCCGCACCAGCGAGCAGCCGCCCGCCGCGGCCGCCGTCCGTCCACCGGGCCGGT
This sequence comes from Kitasatospora sp. NPDC088160, assembly GCF_044741445.1. Classification (NCBI taxonomy): domain Bacteria; kingdom Bacillati; phylum Actinomycetota; class Actinomycetes; order Kitasatosporales; family Streptomycetaceae; genus Kitasatospora; species Kitasatospora sp. NPDC088160. The sequence goes on from NZ_JBIUSS010000033.1 coordinate 41,091, forward strand.
TGCTCCGGCGGAACGGGTACAGCTGCGCGAAGAAGTAGACGAAGGCCGGCACGATCAGCCGCTCCCAGCCGGTCTCCACCCGCAGCCGGGCCATCTGCGACACCAGGTCCAGCCCGTTGCTCTCCGCCGCGGCCACCAGCTCCGCCAGCGAGTCCGGCCCGTGCGCGATGTCCGCGTCCGTCAGCAGCAGGTACTCGACGTCCGGACCGGCCAGCTCCACCCCGTGCCGCAGGGCCCACAACTTGCCCGTCCACCCCGGGGGCAGCGGGGGAGGAGTCGTGACGGTCAGCTCCAGCCCGTCCATCGTCCGCAGCTCCGCCGCCACCGCGCCCGTGCCGTCCGAACTGTGGTCGTCCACCAGGATCACCCGCGCCCGCCCCGGGTACTTCTGCGCCAGCAGCGTCGGCAGGCTCACCGGCAGCACCTGCGCCTCGTCCCGGGCCGGCACCACCACCACCGCCCGCGGCCAGCGCACCGGCGGACGGCGCGGCGGAAGCCGCACGTCGGTGCGCCAGAACAGCCCGTGGCAGCACGCCAACCAGAGCCAGACCAGCAGGGAGAACGCGGCGATCCACAACAGGACGGTCACTCCCGCAGTTTGCCGCAGAACCGGCCGGATCGGGCGGATCGACTAAAGTCTTGCCCCGTGAAGATCGCACTGATGGACTCCGGAATCGGCCTGCTGGCCGCCGCCGCCGCCCTTCGGAAGCTGCGCCCGGACGTCGATCTGGTGCTCTCCTCCGACCCGGCCTCGATGCCCTGGGGGCCGCGCACGCCCGAGGAGGTCACCGACCTCGCCCGAGGCTGCTCGCTCGCCGCCGCGGAGCTCGAACCGGACGCGCTGGTCATCGCCTGCAACACCGCCTCCGTGCACGCGCTCGCCACCCTCCGGGCCGAACTCGAACCCGGGCTGCCCGTCGTCGGCACCGTCCCGGCGATCAAGCCCGCCGCCGCCCTCGGCGGCTCCGTCGCCATCTGGGCCACCCCGGCCACCACCGGCAGCGCCTACCAGCGCGGCCTGATCCGCGACTTCGGCGGCACCGCGGACGTGACCGAGGTCACCTGCCCCGGCCTCGCCGACGCCATCGAACACGGCGACGACGCCGGCATCACCGACGCCATCGCCGACGCCGCCGCCCGCACCCCCGCCGGCACCGCGGCGATCGTCCTCGGCTGCACGCACTACGAACTGGTCGACGACCGCATCCGTGCCGCCGTCGCCCCCACCGCCTCCCCGGTGCTCACCCTGCACGGCTCCGCCGAAGCCGTCGCCGCCCAGGCCCTGCGCCGCGTCACCGACCCCACCCGTACCGGCGCCGGCACCATCACCGTGCTCCACGCCGGCGCCCCCGCCGCCCTCCCCCCGGCCGCACTCCTCTACCCCCAGGGGCGCACCCTCGCCGCCCTGATGCGCAGCACGCTGCCGGCGTGACCGCCACCCTCACCGCCGACGGGCCAAGTTTCGCCCGCCGGCAGTCCGCCCTTCAGCCCGAGCGGAAGGCCGCCGCAGCTGATCCCCATCCGGGGCAGCCGCGGGCAGGTTCTCTGTCATGAGTTGAGGGGCAAATCTTTGCCCTCCAACTTCCGGGGGTTGGTCGAGGAGCCCCGTGGTGGCCGGCTGCCCCTGGATCGCCGCCCCGGCTGCGGCGGCTGATGCGGGAGGTCGGCCTGACCGACGTTCTGTGCCCGTGGGGCAAGAGTTTGCCCCACGGGCGGGTGGTTGGCCGCTGAGGCGGGGCCAAATTTCGCCCCCCAGGCGTACCGTGCCGATCGCCGGCGGGGCTCATTTTTGCCCCCGAATGTCTTTGAGTGCCCCTGCGTTCCCCTTGCGTGCCCCGGCCGGTCAGGCGACGGCTTGGCGGCGCCAGCGGCGGTAGGCGGGTTCGAGGCCGGAGAGGATGGTGTCGAAGCGGCGGGTGCTGGTGGTGGAGTCGACCTGGAGGCGGCTGATCTGGAGCGGGTGGGAGGGGATGCGGGGGCCGAGCCGGTGGTCGGAGAGGAAGCCGAGGCGGTAGCCGAGTTCCTGGAGGACGGTTTCGGCACGCGGGTCGTGCCCGCCGTCCGGGTAGGCGAAGGCGGTGGGGGGTTCGCCGAGCCAGCGGGTGAGGGCTTCGTGGGCGCCGGTGATCTCGGCGCGGACGGTGGCGTCGTCGCAGCGGCCGAGGCAGGGGTGCCCCTGGGTGTGGTTGCCGATGGCGACGCCGCCGTCGCGCAGGGCGAGCAGGTCGGCGGGGGTGAGCTGCTCCTGGCGGGGTGGGCGGCGGTCGGCGCTGACCCGGAGCTCGTGCAGGCTGCGCCGCCGGTCGGGGTCGGGCATGGCCTTGAGCCGGGGGAGCAACTGGGAGGGGTGCCCGCAGTCGAGCGAGCGGGCACGGCCGCCGTGCCGGGCGAGGAAGTCGGCCTCGTGCCACCAGAAGGGGCGTTCGGTGCCGATGAGCTCGGAGATGACGAAGGCGGTGGCGGGGATGCCGCGGGCGTCGAGGGCGGGCAGGGCGTGGGTGAGGACGCTGCGGTCGGCGTCGTCGAAGGTGACCAGGACGCTGCGGGGCGGCAGTGGCCGCTGTTCGGTGACGGCTTGGAGGACGGCGGTGAGCGAGACCGGGGTGGCGAGTCTTCGGAGCCGGTCGAGCTGGGCGCCGAAGGACCGGTGGTCGGTGACGCCGTGGTAGGCGAGGACGGCGAGGCGTTGTGCGGCGCGGGCGCGGAACAGGGGTTGGACGGGGGCGAACCGCAGCCATTCGCCCCGCGCGTCTGCCCGGCCCCGGTCGGCGGTCGGGTGGCGGCGGGTGGCCGTCGGCAGCGGGCGCACGAACGGGACGGGCCTGGTGGGGGCCATGGAGATCGACGTGGTGGACTGGGACTGCGGCACGGTTCCCCCTCGGTCGCCGAGCGGCGTGGCGGTACCGCCGGAGGACGGAGCCCGGCCTCCGACCCCAGGAGGAGGCGGCTCCGCCTCCTGGGTATTCCGGTCCGCGGTGGGGGCTCGCACCCTTCCCGCGAACGGCTCCTGGATCGCTCAATGCCATTGAGACCGCTGCACCGAGTGGATGGTTGTACCGGGGGGACGAGGATTTTTCGTGGACTGATGTGAACTGATGTGGACTGATTGTGGAGCCGGAATGCACGATCGGGGCCGGGCCGCGGGGGGCTCGGGCGAGGTCGGCGGGCCGGTCGCACCGGGTGGTCGAACGTTCACTCCCCGCGGGCTGCCTCCGGCGTTCGCCGGGGGTACCTTGGGCTCATGGCAGATGCGGACCGTGATCCCTTCCACCTGCACGGCGCGACCAGGATGGCCCGTGCGTGGAGTGGTGGTGCCCTGGTCACCCACCAGCTTCCGCTGGCGATGGTGGGTTTGGCCTGCCTCGCGCTGGGCATTGTGGTGGCGGTGATCGTTCCGGACAGTGACGGTCCGGCCTGGGCGATGGCGGTGGCGGGCTGTCTGGCCGCGGGAGTGCTGCTGCTCGGCCGGATCGCGTTCGGGCTGCTGCGGTACCGCCGCCGCGCCGTGCTCTGACCGCCTCGGCGGCCGGCCGGCCTTCGGTGAACGGCTGTACTTCGATTGCCCTCGGCATTCCAGGTGGCAGGTCGAGCAGCAGATCGAGCAATATTGGTCAGATCGACCGAATTTCGGCCTGTCGGACAATCCTCTGCCCACTTCTTTCACCATTCCCGGGCGACGGCTCCGAGGCGCCCCTACTGTGAATGCGTTCTTGCGGCTCGACGGTGCCGTGGAGGGGAAGAGATGGGCGGCAGCGCCACGTCCGATCCGGGCGGAGATCCGGGCGGAGGACCCGGCGGGAAGCCGGACGGCGCACCGCGCACCACCGTGCCCGCCGGATGAGGCGCGGCGGGGACCTCGCCCTCGCCGCCCTGGCGGGGATCGTCGCGCTCCCGTTGGCCCTGGTGATCGCCGCCCTGCTGCGCTGCACGGCGCGCGGCCCGGTGCTCCTGCGGCTGTCCCGGGCCGGACGGCACGGCCGGGAGTTCCAGGTCCTCCGCTTCCGGACCAGCCGGGGAGGGCGGTTCGGCGCCCTGCTCCGCCGGACCGGCCTGGACGAGTTGCCCCGGCTGTGGAACGTCGCCCGCGGCGAGATGGGGGTGATCGGCCCCCGGCCAGTCCGCCCCGACCAGGCGGTCCGCTACTCCCGCCGCGAGCGCGGCCGGCTCGACGTCCGGCCCGGACTGACCGGCTGGGCCCAACTCCAGGCCCGCCACCCGCTCGCCCGGCCGGACTGGGCCGAACTCGACCTCTGGTACGTGGAGCACCGCTCGCTCCGGCTCGACCTGCGGATCCTCGGGCTGACCGTGCTGGCCCTGCTGCGCCCGGAGGGCGGTCTCGCGCGATGAGCCTGCGCGCCGCGGGCCGCCCGTCGGTGGCGTCGGCCCGGGGCCCCGCCGGACAGGGCCTAGGCTGCGGCGCATGGCCATTCCCCCGTTCCTCGCCGATCTCCGAGCCCTGGTGGGCACCCGTCCGCTCTGGCTGACCGCCGTCGTCGCCGTCGTCCTGGACGACCGCGGCCGGGTGCTGCTGGCCCGACGGGCCGACGACGGGAGGTGGGCGCCGGTCGGCGGCATCCTCGACCCCGGTGAGCAGCCCGCCGACGGCGTGGTGCGCGAGTGCCTGGAGGAGAGCGGGGTGGTGGCGGTGCCCGAACTGCTCGCCTCGGTCACCGTCTCGCCGCAGGTCACCTACCCGAACGGCGACGTGACGCAGTACCTGGTGCTGACCTTCCGGTGCCGGGCGGTCGGCGGCGAGGCGAGGGTGAACGACGACGAGTCGCTGGAGGTCGGCTGGTACCCGCTGGACGGGCTGCCGCCGATGATCGAGGTCGAGCACGAGCGGCTGCGCCACGCGCTGGAGTGCGAGGGGTCGACGGTCTTCGTGTGGGAGGGCAAGGAGCGCCCCTGACCGGTGCACGGCGGACGGCCCGCATCCCCGCCTCCCCACCCCGGGTGGGCCGGGAGCCCGGACCCTTCGCCGATGGTGGCGGCCCGGTCACCCCAGGCGGCGGGAGTTCGCGAGGTCGCTCAGCCCTTGCGCTGCCGGTAGGCCTCCTCCGCGGCGTCCAGGACGGCGGCGAGGTCGCCGCCCGCGGTGGCGGTGGCGGTGGCCGCCACCGCGCCCTCGACGAACGGCGCGTTCGCGAAGCGGACCGGGAACGGGAGGCCGTGCTCGTCGGCGTCGGACAGCAGGGCGCGCACGGTGGTGACGGCGCTGCCCAGGTCGGCGAGCACCACGACCCCGTGGCCCTGGTCGACCCGGCGGGTGGCGGCGGCCACCAGGACCGCGCTGATGCCGGGACCGCCCTGGTCCCCGCCGGTCGCGGCGATCGGGGCGGGGGAGTCGGATCCGGTCAGTGAGAGCGCGAGGGTGCGCACCGCGATGGCCAGTTCCTGGCTGTGCGACACCAGGACGATCCCGACCCGGCCGTGCACGGGGGGCCGGCCGGAGGCGGGCCGGGGCAGCGTGGCGGGCGCGGGTGGCGTGCGGGGCGCAGGGGGGTGGGCCGAGGGGGCGTCGGAGATGGGGATGACATCGGCGCGGGTGCCGTCCCGGCGGCTCATCGGCTGCTCCCTCTGGGCGGTGGTGGGCGGTGCTGGGCGAGGTGGTGCGGGCCGCATCCGGTGCGCATCGGGTTCCGCGGGGCCGGGGCGGGGCCGGGACGGGCCGTCGAGGGCCCGCGTACGGCCGGCGGGGGGTGGTCCCCCGCGTTGCCAAGCACTCTGGCAGCTCCGGTGGCCCCCGTCGGGCGGGACACGCGTTGAGCGGGCCTCCGGCGGCGTCCGGGCCCGGCTGGTGGAGTCCTCGTCAACCCGCTGACCGGGGCGGGCGGGTGTGGTTAGGCTGGCCCGGAAAGCCGTCGGGAGGAGACCGGGTAGTGGCAGTCAACAGCGGGATCGACGTGGAGACGGGCGGCGCGGAGCCGCAGCTGGCGCCGAGCGGGAAGCCGAAGGTGGACTTCACCGGGGCGAAGTGGCTGTGCAGCAGCCAGGGCGTCGGGGATGTCCAGATCGCGTTCGTGGACGGGTACATCGGGATGCGGGACGGCCGTCAGGAGGACGGTCCGGTCCTGGTGTTCACGCCGGGGGAGTGGCGGGCCTTCGTGCTCGGTGCCCGGGACGGCGAGTTCGACCTCACCTGAGCCCGCGCGACCGTCGCACGACCGCGGAGCGGGCCCCGTCGGAACGGGGCCCGCTCCGCGGTCGATTTCGGCCCCGAACATCACAACTGATGATCTATTGAACGTGCCCCGTCAGAATTTCTGTTGACTGTTAGACAAACGCAGCTCAGAGTATGAGCACAGGCAGACGCCGTGCCCACCGCCCCCACGCGGCCAGACACGGCGCCTGCTGTGCGACCCGGCAGTGTTGCCAGGCCATCCTCCCAGTCATCCCCTGCGCACCGGGGTGCGCCGGCCGGTCCCGGCCCACGAGGGGCCGGCAGTCGCCGGGAGGCTGGCGTCGACGCCGAGAGCGACTCGGCGGCGACACCGTTTGCTCGGGACCCGCACGCCCCCACGCGGCGGCGTCCCGAGCAAGATCCGCGGGAGCGACGGGCCGGGGCCCCGCGGATCTGGCTTGTGGTGATGGAACTGTTGGCTTGTGTGCTGTGCTGTGTGCGACGACGAAGCTGGGTGCTCGGCAGTTCGGCACGACAATGTGCACAGTGAGGGAAACGCGTGTAGGGCCGCGTTGCGACATGCCGTCCCCCCGGAGGGTGAAACCCAGAACGGCTGTCGTGCTGAACCGAACGTAGCCCGGACGGTTGCTCAGAGTCAACATTGGTCTCTGAGCGTCGATCTCCCGACGGTGCCCCACCCACCTCGCGAGCGTGGTGTGCCGGGCACGTACGATGTTCCCATGTCTTTTCTCCGCCGTCGCTCCGGACAGCCCGCCGGCCCGGACTTCGACGTGCTCGCGATGGACCCGGGTGACTGGCCCGGCGACTTCGGTGCGGCCATGATGACCGGCCCGGACGGCTCCTGCCAGGGGATCTTCCTGCGCTACGACCTGTTCGGCGGCAGAGGCCCGGCGATGTTCATCGGCAACCTCCCCGAGGGCTCGCCCGCCCGGGAGACCGGCGACAGCGTGCCCTTCGAGGTGCGGCAGCTGCTCGCGGCGCTGGAGAACGACGAGCCGGTCGACTTCGTCTCGGCCGAGGACTTCCCGGTGATGCTCGGGGACGACCTGCTGATCGTGAAGAAGGTCAAGGTCAGCGAGGAGCGGGTGTTCTGCGCCCAGTTCGGGCGCAGCGACGGCGTCCAGGTCACCATCGCGTCCTGGGACCGACCGATTTCGGACGACCTGTATCAGCTGTTGAAGCCGCTCCCGGCCGACATGTTCCAGCAGGGCTGACCGGCCTCGACCAGGGCTCGGACGTAGCTTGACGGTTTCGATCACGGGTTCGTACAGTCGCGAACATGTCGTGCCGTCTCCCGCTGCTGACCCGTCGCAGCTATCTGGACCTGCGGCGCACCGCCAGCGCGGTGTGTCCGGGCCGCTGAGGGGGAATTCGTCCCCGAGGCGGCGGGCGGCCGGCCGTTCGTGGCCGGCGCCGAATCCGGGGGGCGGGCCGTGAACCGACCTCCGAGGCCGCCCGTCCGGTACCGCGCGCCCGTCCGGCGTGCCGCCCGCATCTGCCGCGCCCACGCTGCCGCCCGGAGGCCCCAGCACCATGACGACCACCGCCGCTGACCGTTCGCCCGCGGACCGCCCGTCCGACACCGCGGCCGCCGCCGTGCCCGGCGCCGCCGCGGGAGCGTCGGATTCCGGCCACCCCGCGCCCGATCCCGCGCCCGACCGCTCGGCCGTCGTCGCTGCCCTCGCCGGACTGCCCCGGGTGGTCGACCTGCTCTCCGCCCGCGCCGAGGAGCACGACCGCGACGCCACCTTCCCCTACCAGGGCATCGAGGCGGTGCACGAGGCCGGACTGCTCACCCTGACCGTCTCCCAGCGGTACGGCGGACCGGGCGGCACGCTCGCCGACACCGTCCGGGTGCTGGCCCAACTCGGGCGCGGGGACGCCTCGGTGGCCGTGGTCACCGCCTTCACGCTGCTCCAGCACGCCGAGCAGGCCCGCCGGGCGGCCTGGCCGACGGCGGGCTACCGGCGGCTGCTCACCGAGTCCCGGCGCGGGCCCGCCCTGGTCAACACGCTGCGCGCGGAGCCCGGCGGCCGGCCCGGAGCGCTGCCGGACACGGTGGCCCGGCGGGACGGCGAGGGCTGGTCGCTGACGGGCCGGAAGACGTACTGCACCGGCGCCGAGGCGCTGGCCTGGATGGCGGTGACCGCGCGGACCGACGAGGCGGAGCCGAGGGTCGGGACGTTCCTGGTCCGCGGCGAGAGCGAGGGCCTGGAGATCGACCCGACCTGGGACCAGGTCGGCCTGCGGGCCAGCGCCAGCCACGACGTGGTGCTGGAGCAGGTCCGGGTGCCGACCGAGCTCGCGCTCGGCCTCACCGCTCCCAAGGGCGGCGCGGCGGACGCGGCCGGGGCCGCCGAGCTCTCCCTCGCCTGGCACGATCTGGCGCTCTCCGCGGTGGCGATCGGGGTGGCTCGCGCCGCCCAGTCCTGGCTGATCCGTTTCCTCAACCAGCGCACTCCGGCCAATCTGACCGAGCCGCTCGGCACCCTGCCCCGCTACCGCTGTGCCCTCGGCGAGATCGAGGCCCAGCTGATCGGCGCCGAGGAACTGGTCGAGGGGCTGGCCCCCCGGGTGGACCGGGGAGAGCCGGACGCGGTCGCGCGGACCGGCCCGGCCCACCTGCTGGCCACCCGGGCCGCGACGACGGCGGTCCAGCAGGCGGTCTCGCTCACCGGCAACCCCGGCCTGAGCCGGCGTCACCCGCTGGAGCGCTACCTGCGGGACGTCCTGAGCAGCCGGGTGCACCTCGCCCCGGACGAGGCCGTCCTGGAGGCCGCTGGCCGGGCCGCCCTGGAGCGCGGCTGCCGGCCGTAGCGGATTCCGGGCCCCGGGGGCTCGGGGCCCGGAGCCTCAGCGGGTGCCGACCGCGGCCCGGACGGCCCGGCGGGCGAGCGCGGCGTCGTCGTAGAGCCGGCGGATCATGATCCGCTGCTCCTCGCCGGCGCCCGGCACGTCGTACAGCCGGATCTCCCGCATCAGCACCAGCACCAGGTTGACCAGGAACGCGTCCCGGGCCAGCGTGCCGCCGCTCTGGGCGAGTTGGCTGATCTGGCGGCGCGCCGCGGTGTCGCCGGACAGCACGCTCCACAGCACCGCCAGGTCGTAGCCGGGCAGGTACCAGCCGGCCTGCTCCCAGTCGACCAGCACCGGGCCGGACGGCGCCAGCAGCATGTTGCTGAGCAGGGCGTCGCCGTGGCAGAGCTGGAGCGGGGTGTGGCCGAGGCCGTGCAGCAGGCCGCGCAGGTCGCCGGCGTCCCGGTCGGTGAGCTGGCCCACCGAGTGGTAACGGGCGATCTCCATCGGGTAGTCCATGCGTGGCTGGAACACGTCGGTCGGCGGCCGCCACAGGTTGAGCGTCCGGACGGCGGTCAGCAGCGCCCGCACCTCGCCCGGGGTGGGCGCGTTGACCGGGTGGCGCTCCCGCGCCGCCGGGCGCCCGGGAACGCGCTCCATGACGAGCACGCAGCGGTCGTGGTCGGCGGCGACCAGCCGGGGCAGCCGCACCGGCGGGCGGTGCCGGACGAACGCCCGGTAGACCGCGACCTCGTGGTGGAAGTCGGCCACCAACTGCTCGAAGTACCCACTCCGCACCGCCTGCGGCGCCAGGCACTTGGCGACCACCGGGGCCCGCCCGATGGTGCCCGCCACCAGGATGTGGCGGCTGCCCTCGCGCAGCACCTGGCGCGGGGTGAACGCGGGACATATCCGCGCGACACTCGCCAGCGCGGCCCGCACCGCCGGGGTCTGCAGCGCCGACGGGTCGATCCGTTCGGGGCCGGCGCCGACCTGGCCGGGCCGGTGCGGCGGGCGCAGCACCCGGCCGTCGGCCTGGCGGGCGAGCGGGAGCCGGCCGCCGACGGGCGGGGCCGCTTCGGGGCCGCGGAGCCCCAGCGCCGTACGGCCGGACGGGACCCGGGCGTCCGTGGACCGGCCGTCGGTGCCGTGCGGAGCCACCGGGCGGCTCGACGGGGGCACCTGCTTCGGCCCGGGGCGCCCGGCGGCTGCGGTGGGGGGGCGCAGCGCGGTGCGGGTCGCGGTCGGCGAGGGGGTCGTCGCTGAGGAGTACATGGGGTGAGGGTGGTCCCTTTCTGTCCGTCGGCAGGTGCGCCCCGCGGTGCGGGGAGGGCCGGTGCCGCGTGCTTCCTGGCGTGACGGCGGCCCTGACTCGGTGCGGTGGGTGGTGCGCGGGCGCCGGGCACGGACGCGGGGTCGTGAGACCCGGACGACGGCGGTGCTCCGGCCGTCCGCACCCTGGGGAGTACGGTCGGCCGGACTGCCGTGGCCGTGCCCGGCGCCCCCGCGCCACCCGGCCGCGCCACCCCCTCGGGTGAGGACCGGGAGCGTCCCGTGCCACGGTCGGGGGACTGCCCCGACGCCGGTGGGACGCCGCCCGACCCGGGGGCGAGGTGGCGCACCCCTACAACACACCCGCGGCGCACTGGCTTAGTAGTCTGGCGGGCCCTGGCGAACGGTGGCGAATGCTCGCCTGGCACTTGCCGGAGCCTCTAGCCTCGAATCAGCCGAGGAACCTGGGGGCTTCGTTGAGCAGGGAACCCAACACCCGACTCGCTGACTTGTTCGTCCTGACCGGTTGGTCGAAGGGCGAACTCGCGCGGCTGGTCAACCGTCGGGGTGCCGCGATGGGACAGCAGCAGTTGTCCACCGACACGTCGAGGGTACGGCGCTGGATCGAGCAGGGGGAGATCCCCCGGGATCCGGTGCCGAGGGTGCTGGCGGCCGTGTTCACGGAGCGGCTCGGCCGTGTCGTCACCACTGAGGACCTCGGTCTGGAACGACACCGGCCCACCAGGTCCGGAGCGGCGCAGTCCGCAGCAGTGCCATGGTCGCCGGATCGAACGGCCGCGGTCCTCACCGAGTTCACGGGAATGGACCTCATGCTGAACCGACGTGGATTGGTGGGCGCGGGTGCCGCGCTCACGGCCGGAACGGTCATCGCCGATTCGTTGAAGGGCTGGCTCGGGGGGGACGCGGTCGCGTACGCGGCCTCGGTCCCCGGGCCGCGCCAGGTGATCACCCAGGGCGGGGTGCGCCCCGCGGTGGACGTGTACGACGCGGGCCCGGTCGGGCTCGACGAGGTGGAGTCGCTGGAGCGCTCGGTCCTGGTGTTCCGCGCCTGGGACGCGGCGCGCGGCGGCGGGCTCCAGCGCAAGGCGGTGGTCGGTCAACTGAACGAGGTGGGAGGCCTGCTGACGCATCGACATGCCCCGGCGGTGGAGCAGCGGCTGTGGCTGGTCGCGGCCAACCTGGCGGTGCTGGCGGGCTGGATGTCGCACGACGTGGGCCTGGAGCCCACCGCCCAGCGGTACTTCATGATCGCGGCGGAGTCGGCCAAGGAGGCTGGCGACCGGCCGCGGGCCGGCGAGGCGATCTCCCGGGCCGCACGGCAGATGGTCCACCTGGGCCGGGCCGACGACGCGATCGACCTGATGTCGGCGGCCAAGGCGGCCGGCGGCCGGGTGCTGCCGAGAACGCGCGCGATGCTGAACACCGTCGAGGCCTGGGCGCACGCCTCGATCGGGCACTCCCAGGACACCTGGCGGCTGCTCGGCGAGGCCGAGGACCTGTTCGCCGAGGGCGCGCCGGAGCCGCCGCCGTCCTGGATGCAGGTGTTCGACGAGGCCGAACTGCGCGGCATGCAGGCGCTGGTGCTGCGCACGCTGGCGGAGCACGACCCCTCGGCGGCGGCGCAGGCGCAGCGGCACGCGGAGCGGGTGATCACCCTGCGGGAGGGCACCGGGCAACTGCGCTCGGCGCTGTTCGACCGGATCACCCTGGCCTCGGTGCACTGGTTGAGCGGCGAGCCGGACGCGGCGGAGTTCCAGGCCAAGATGGTGATGAACCTGATCGGCCAGAACTCCTCGCACCGGACCTGGGACCGGTTGCGCGAGATGTACCGGCTGACCGCGCGCTACCGGGGCCTGCCGGTGGTGGACGAGCTGCGGGCCGAGTTGGGGCGGGAGTTGCGGGCGGCGGACGCGAAGAAGCGGCCGAAGCGGTCCTGAGGCCCGGAGGCCCGGAGGCCCGGAGGCCTGAGCCTTGGGTGTCCTGAGCCTTGGGTGTCCCGAGGCCCGGAGGTTCTGAGGCCCCGGCGGGCTCCGGTCAGTTCGGGGGCGCCGGCCGCAGCAGCATGCGCAGGGCGGTGACGGTGCCGTCCGTGCCGAGGACGGGCTCGCCCGCGCACTCGACGCTGGCGTGCGGGGCGCCGTCGCGGCGGATCCGCAGGGTGCCGGCGGAGGTGCGGCCGTGGACCAGGGCGTCGGTCATCATCCGGCGCAGCACGGGCCGGTCGGCCTCGGGGAGGCGGTCGGGCAGCCGGTCGAGGCTGAGCGGGCCGTTGCCCGGGTCGCAGCCGAGGAGCTGGTAGGTGTCCGCGTTCCAGTGGACGCGGTCGGTGAGGAGGTCCCATTCGGCTGAGCCGATGAGGTGGTCGCGGACGCCGCCGGCGTCGGGTCCGTCGCCGAGGTCGGGGTTCTTGGACGGCTCCTGCGCCGTGCCGTCCACTCTGCCGTCCGTTCCGCTGTCGGCGTCGCCGCTCGGCTCGCCGCGCGCGCCGTCGTCCGTCGCGCTCGCCGGGGCGCCGTCCACCGTGGCGGTGTCCGGCGGGCGGGCGGCGCCTGTGGGCATCTTCATGGCGGGTCCATCGCTCGGGGGTGGCCCGCCGCGTGCGGGCCGTCGGTGGTGAGAAGACTGTGGCACAGCGCCCTCGCCCCTGCGGGCGATTTGGACATAACGCAGGCAAAATTCCCCTGGCATATGCCACTGTGGCAGCAGCCGTCGTCGCCCTGTGTGCGGAAGGTGGCGCGAGGCGGTAACCTTCGGTGATTCCGGCGCCCGGGCGCCCACCGCAGTACCGACCAGAGACCCCGGCGACGGAAATCCCGTTGCCACTACGACCGCCGCAACGGATGCTGACCTCATGTTCGAGCCAGTGATAGCACCCAGTGCCAGCCTCCTCGGCCTCCTGCAGCGAGGCCGCGGTGACGGGCAGCTCCACGCGCTGGCCGCCGACCGTACCGAGGCCATCGCCGCGCTGGAGGAGTGCGTCACCAGGGATCCGCGAGCCGACTGGCAGGTCGAGAGCCGCTCCCTCTACTACGCCCGTCTCTACATGGAGCTGGAAGCGCCCCTCGACGGCATCGAGGACCATCTCCACTCCGCCGAGGACCTCGTCAGCGACGACGAGAACCGCACCGGCCTCGCCCTCTCCGTCCTGGGCCACCTCGCCGCGTACGGCCGGCGCGACGCGCTGCTGATGCTGCGCGAGTACACCGCCACCGGTGCCAACTGGGCCTGGGCCCTCGACGAGCTCGCCCTGCGCGACGACGACCGCGGCCTGCTGCTGCTCGGCACCGCCGTCCTGGACCGCTTCGCCCCGGGCCCCGAGGGCGACGCCGAGCTGCGCGAGTTCATCCGCAACGCCTACGAGCCCCGGCCCTGGCGGCTGTGGGCGGCCTACCACCCGAGAGTGGCGGCGGCCAGCGAGCAGTCACCCTTCGACCTCTGGCAGCGCCAGCTCAACCGCGGCGGCGTCACCCCGGGCTGGTCCACCGCCGACGTCCTGGCCTGGGCCGACCAGGGGAGCCTGGGCGCCCTCGGGGCCGGCGCCTTCCTCGGCGGAGCCGACAGCCGGCCCGAGCCCGCGCCCGAACCCGCCGATCCGGCCGCGCCCGACGCCGTGGACCGCCGGGCCGCCGCCGCCGCCCGCTGCCTGACCGCCGTCGTCCGGCCCGAGGACCGCCCCGTTGTGCTGGAGGCCGCCCGCGGCGGCCTGCCCGGCGCCCGCCGGGCGGCACTGCGCTACCTGGTCGACCAGCGGGACCCGGCCGCCGTCGAGCTGATCGAGGCCGCCGCCGTCGACGTCGACGACCGGATCGTGCGCGCGGCCCTGGAACTGGTCGGCCGGATGCGCGGCCCCGAGGTCCTGGCGCAGGCCCGCCGCTGGGCCGACCCGGCCACCGGGGGCGCGGACAGCGCGCTTGGCGAGGCCGCCGTCAAACTGCTCGCCGACGCCGGGGAGCCGGCCGACGCGCCGTTCGTCGTCGACGGCCTGCGCCGCTGGGTGTCCGTCCGCGGGGTCAGCGGTACCGGGCTCGGTTCGCTGGTCGACGGTGCGGGGCGGCTGGTCGCCGCCGACGCCGTCCCCGTGCTGCGCCATATCTACGGGGAGGCCGCCTCCTCCGAACTGCGCGGCCGTGCCGCCCGGGCGCTCGCCGTGACCGATGTGCACTTCCCCGAGGGCCCCGCCGTCGAGTGCCTCTGGGACTGCGAGGAGGCCACGCGGGAGCTCGCCGCGCGCCATGTCGCCACCACGGGTGACGCGCGCGTGCTGGAGCGCCTGCGCCGGCTCGCCGCCGATCCGGCCGAGGAGGCCGAGGTCCACGCCGCCGTCCGCGGCCGGCTGACCGCCGCCCGGGAGTTCGGGCGGTAGGTCCCGGCAGTCCGGTGGCTGCCTCCCCGCTTCTGGCGAACGACGGGCCGGGACACCCCCTCGGGTGTCCCGGCCCACTGCTGTTCCGGGGGCGTGCTGGAACGCGGTCCTGGTGGAACGCGGTTCTACTTCACGACGCCCGCGTCCGGGGCCAGCACGCCGCCGGCCACCAGTCCGATGATCAGGACGCCGAGCAGCACCCGGTAGACCACGAACGGCAGAAAGCTGTGGTGCGAGATGTACTTGAGGAACCAGGCGATCGCCGCATAGCCGACCGCGAAGGCGATCGCGGTGGCCAGGATGGTCGGCCCCCAGGCCGGTGCCGGGCCCTCGCCGATCTTGAACAGCTCCAGCGCCCCCGAGGCGAGCACCGCCGGGATCGCCAGCAGGAAGGAGTAGCGGGCCGCAGCCTCCCGGCTGTAGCCGAGCAGCAGGCCCGCGCTGATCGTGCCGCCGGAGCGGGACACCCCCGGGATCAGTGCGAGCGCCTGGGCGAGGCCGTAGGCGCACGCGTGCGGCAGGGTGAGGTCGGTGATCGGCCGGGCGTGCCGGACCGCGCGGGTGCGGTCGGCGAAGGCCAGCAGCAGGCCGAAGACGATCAGCGTGGTGCCGATGATCCGCAGATCGCGCAGATGGGTCTCGATGGTGTCCTGGAACAGCTTGCCGAGGATGCCGATCGGCAGCGTGCCGATGATCACGAACCAGCCCATCCGGGCGTCCGGGTCCGAGCGCAGCGCCGGGCGGAACAGTGACAGCGTCCAGGTCCGCACGATCGAGACGATGTCCCGGCGGAAGTAGATCAGCACCGCGGTCTCGGTGCCGAGCTGGGTCACGGCGGTGAAGGCCGCGCCCGGGTCGTCCCAGCCCAGCAGGGCGGAGAAGACCCGCAGGTGGGCACTGGAGGAGACGGGCAGGAACTCGGTGAGTCCCTGGATCAGGCCGAGGACGGCCCCGTGGAACCAGTCGATCACCAGACACCCACCGGGGGTATCCGTGGGTCGTCGTACATGTGCGGTCCTCGCAGGTCGGAGCGGGCGTGCGGGCAGGCGGGCAGGCCGCGACCCGCACGGCCCTCGGGCCGCGCACGGGCGGGCGCGCGGCCGATGGTACGGGGTGAAGATGACTATTCTTTGTTCACCTTTTGACCCGGCTTTGCCCGCCGGCGCTTCCGTGCCCCGCCGACTCGTCCGCCTGCCCTTCCACCTGCCCTTCCGCCTGCCCTTTCGCCGCTCAGCCGGCGGGTCGGACGCGGACCCAGGTGCGGTCCTCCGTCAGGTAGCTCTCGACCGTCAGACCGGCGTCCGCCAGCGCCCGGTCGAACGCGGCGGTGGTGAGCGGCCGGGAGCGGAAGGTGTGCGTCCAGCGGCCGTCCGGGAACTCGTACTCGGCGTGGACGGAGTTCACGCCGTCCCCTACCGGCGTCGAGGAGACGATGCGCGACACGCCGTCGGTGCCGAGCCTGCCCTCGCGCGGCACGTTGAGGTGCCAGTCCTCGCCCTCCCGCTGCATCAGCACGCAGCCGTCCGCGGCGACGTGGCGGCGGCAGGTCTCCAGCAGGCCCTGGCGGACCGCCTCGTCGCCCGCGTGGATCAGGAAGGAGGCGAGCAGGACGACGTCGAAGCGCTCGCCGAGGTCCAGCCGCTCGATCGGGCTGCGCACGGTGCGGATGCCCGCGCGCACCCTGGCCAGCATCTCGGCGGACTCGTCCACCGCCGTCACGGTGAAGCCGCGGTCGGTCAGCGGGTGCGTCATCCGGCCGACGCCGCAGCCCAGTTCGAGGATGGTGGCGCCGGCCGGCACCGCGGCCTCGATCACGTCCGGGGCGTCGCCGACGGGGAGCCGGGCCCAGAGCTCGACGGCGCAGCCGTCCGGGGTGATCGCGCCCGGGCCCGTTCCGTCGTGTCCCTCGCGTCGTACGTTGCCGGTGTGCGTGTCGTTACCCATGGGCGTCATCGGAACACGGGCAGGGCGGGGAGGGAAGGCACCGCAGCGGGTTTTCGGTCAGTCCGTCAGTCCGTGAGTCCGTCAGCCCGTGAGTCCGTCAGCCCGTGGGTCTCGTTGGCCCGTGGGTCCGTCAGGCCGTCGGTACGTCCTCCAGTTCGGTCAGGGTCGAGTGCAGCCAGGCGAGTTCGGCCTCGCTGGTGGCGCGGGCGATCAGCAGCAGGCCGCGGCGGAACGGGTCGGCGAACTCCTCGGCGCCGACCGGGCGGTCGCCGTCGTAGAAGAAGCTCGCCGGCTCGGAGAGGAAGGCCAGTCGGCGGCGGAGCACGGCGGCCTGGGCGGCGGGGTCGGCGAGGTGGCGCAGGAAGGCGAGCAGGGTGAACCAGCGGTTCTCGTCGCTGATGTCCAGCGGCTCGGGCGCGCGCAGCTGGTCGAGCAGTGCGGCGCGGCCGGCCTCGGTGAGGTGGAGGGTGTGCCGGGGTGCGGCGGCGCTGCCGGGCTCGGTCTCGCGGACCAGCAGGCCGTCGGTCTCCAGGCGCTTGATCGCCGGGTAGAGCGTGCCGTCGCTGATCGGGCGGACGTGCCCGGTGAGTGCGGCGAGGTGGCGGCGCAGCTGGTAGCCGTGCAGCGGGCGGTCGTAGAGGAATCCGAGGATCGCGAGCTTCAGCATGGGGCCACTCTCGCAGATTCGTCCCTCGAAGCCTCGGTATATCGGTTCCGTGATACCTCGATGTCGAGGTATGGTCTGGGCGTTCCCAGCCCCTGATGTCTCAGCCCTTGATGTCCCAGCCCCCGCTGGAGGAGGAGTCCCCGTGCTGCGCCACGCCCCCGTCACCCCGAACGGCGACCGGATCCGATGGGTCGAGCTGCCCGGAGTCGAGCCCGCCCGGCTCTACCTGCACGGCCTCGGCGCCAGCTCGCCCGCCTACTTCGCGGCCGCTGCCGCCCACCCGGGGCTCGCCGGGCGCCGCTCGCTGCTGCTCGACCTGCTCGGCTTCGGCCTCAGCGACCGACCCGCCGACTTCGGATACACCCTGGAGGGGCACGCCGACGCCGTCGCCGCGGCCCTGGCGGAGGCCGGGCTCGCCGGAGTCGAGGTGATCGGCCACAGCATGGGCGGCGCGATCGCCGTCGTCCTCGCCCACCGGCATCCGGCGTTGGTCTCCCGGCTCGTCCTGGTCGACGCCAACCTGGACCCGGTCACCCCCGGCCGCGGCCCCGGCAGCAGCGGTATCGCGAGCTTCACCGAGGAGGAGTTCCTGGCCGGCGGCCGGGACGAGGTCGCCACGTGGGTCGGCCCGTCCTGGTGGTCCACGATGCGCCTCGCCGGGCCCGAGGCGCTGTACCGCAGCGCCGTGCACCTGGCCCGGGCGACGGTGCCGACGATGCGCGAACTGCTGCTCGGCCTCGACCTCCCGCGCACCTTCCTGTACCCGGAGGCGGGCGGCGAGCCGCGCGGCGCCGACCAACTCCGGGAGGCGGGCGTCCGGTTGGCGGCCGTCTCGGACTGCGGGCACAACATCATGCTCGACAACCTCGACGGCTTCGTTTCGGCGGCCGGCCTCGAACCTCGACCGTAGGCTGGGGGAGTCGGAGAGGAGCCCGCACAATGCCCTTTGAAGTCCCGCCTGTTGAGGTCCCGCCCGGGCTGGCCGCGTCGCTGGAGCAGTCCCTCGGCCCGGACGGTCGCGCCTGGGTGGCCCGACTCCCCGCTCTGGCAGACGAGTTGCTCGACCACTGGGAGCTGCGCCTGGACGGCCCGCCCGCGCACGGCATCCACGCGCTGGTGCTGCCCGTGCGGCGCGCCGACGGCACGCCCGCGGCGCTCAAACTCCAGCCGGTGGACGAGGAGACGGAGGGCGAGCCGGTCGCCCTCCGGGCCTGGGGTGGGCGAGGGGCCGTTCGGCTCCTCGGCCACGAACCGGCTTCGGGCTCGATGCTGCTGGAGCGCCTCGACCCGGGGCGTTCACTGCTGGATGTCGCGGACGACCGGGAGGCGCTGCACGTCCTTGCAGGCCTGCTCGGGGAATTGACTGAACGTCAGGTCGAAGTCCCGGACCTGCGCCGGCTGGCGGACCTCGCCGACGATCTGCTCGCGCGGGCCCCGGCAGCGGCAGCGGCCCTCGCCGACCCGGCCGAGCGGCGCTTGCTCGCCGACTGCGCCGCGGCCCTGCGCGAGGCCCGCACCGAGCCCGGCGACCGGCTGCTGCACTGGGACCTGCACTACGGCAACGTCCTCGCCCCGCCCGAAAGCGGCGGCCGCGCCCCCTGGCTCGCCATCGACCCCAAACCGCTCGTCGGGCACCCCGGCTTCGAACTCCTCCCGGCGCTGCGCAACCGCTGGGCCGACGTCCTGGCCACCGGCGACGTCGCCCGGGCGCTGCGGTGGCGGTTCGACGTCCTGGTGGAGGCACTGGAACTGGACCGCGAGGCGGCGCTCGCCTGGACGCTCGCCCGGGTGCTGCAGAACGCCGTATGGGCGGCGGAGGACGGGGAGTCGGCGCTCGACCCGGGGCAGCGGGCGGTGGCGGAACTGCTGTCGGGGCGTTGAGCGGAGCGCACGCAGCGAGCGGAAAACAGCGAGCGGAAAACAGCGACCGGCAAACAATGACCGGAAACAACGAAGGCAAGGAGGTCGTCGACTCTCCTTGCCACTCTCAAGGTATAGCGCGCCGGGGGGCTTGCCGCAAGGCCCCGGTCGTGCCGCAGAATGACCGGCCGAAGCCGGGATCTGCGGGCATACCTGGGGGTTTGTGATGATTGACGTGATCGTGGTCGGTGCCGGGCCGACCGGGTTGATGCTGGCCGGCGAGTTGCGGTTGCACGGCGTGCAGGTGCTCGTGCTGGAGAAGGAGACGGTGCCGCCCCTGCCGGCCCGGGCGCGCGGACTGCACGCGCGCAGTCTTGAGGTGATGGACCAGCGCGGGCTGCTGGAGCGGTTCCTCCCGCTCGGCCGGAAGTTCGCGGTCGGCGGCTTCTTCGCCGGCATCGGCAAGGAGTGGCCGGAGCGGCTGGACACCACCCAGGCGTACGTCCTGGCCATCCCGCAGGCGGTCACCGAGAGGCTGCTGACCGAGCACGCCACCGAACTCGGCGCCGAGCTCCGGCGCGGCTGCGAACTGGTCGGGCTGAGCCAGGACGAGGACGGGGTGAGCGCCGAACTGGCCGACGGCACACGGCTGCGCTCGCGCTACCTCGTCGGCTGCGACGGAGGCCGCAGTACGGTGCGCAAGCTGCTCGGCGTCGGCTTCCCCGGCGAGCCCTCCAGGGTGGAGACGCTGCTGGGCGACATGGAGCTGGCCGAGGAGCCGGAGACGATCGCCGCCGTCATCGCGGAGGTCCGCAAGACCCAGCTGCGGTTCGGCGCCGTTCGCGAAGGGGATGGGGGGTACCGCGTCATCGTGCCCGCCGAGGGGGTGGCCGAGGACCGGACGGCCGCTCCGACCTTCGAGGAGTTCAAGCAGCAGCTGCGGGCCGTCGCGGGCACCGACTTCGGGGCGCACTCACCGCGCTGGCTATCGCGCTTCGGCGACGCCACCCGGCTGGCCGAGCGCTACCGGGTCGGCCGGGTGCTGCTGGCCGGCGACGCGGCGCACATCCACCCGCCGACCGGCGGGCAGGGGCTCAACCTCGGTGTCCAGGACGCGTTCAACCTCGGCTGGAAGCTGGCCGCCGAGGTCGATGGCTGGGCGCCGGAGGGGCTGCTGGACAGCTACCACGCGGAACGGCACCCGGTGGCCGCCGACGTGCTGGACAACACCCGCGCGCAGATCCACCTGATGTCCCTGGAACCCGGAGCCCAGGCGGTGCGCCGGCTGCTGGCGGAACTGACGGAATTCGAGGAGGTGAACCGGTACCTGATCGAGAAGATCATCGCGATCGGGGTCCGCTACGACCTCGGCGAAGGGCATGAACTGCTCGGCCGCCGGCTGCGCGACGTGGAGCTGAAGCGCGGCCGGCTCTACGGGCTGATGCACGGCGGCCGCGGGCTGCTGCTCGACCAGACCGGCGGGCTCTCGGTGGCGGGCTGGGCGGACCGGGTCGACCATGTCGTCGACGTCAGCGACGAGTTGGACGTGCCCGCGGTGCTGCTGCGCCCGGACGGCCACGTGGCGTGGGTCGGCGAGGACCAGCAGGGCCTGCGCGACCACCTGTCCAGGTGGTTCGGCGCCCCCGCCGCCTGAGTGCACCGCCGCGGCCTCGGCGGCGTGCGAACAGCCGTCGCGCCGGGAGCGCCGGAAGGCGTGCGGGCGGGCGCTCAGCGCTCCCGCAGCGGTACGAAGCGCACCGGCGTGCCCGGGCGTGCCTGGGCGGCCGCCGCGAGGTCGGCGGCGGGGACGACGCCGATCACCGGGTAGCCGCCGGTGGTCGGGTGGTCGGCCAGGAAGACCACCGGCCGCCCGTCCGGGGGGATCTGCACCGCGCCCAACACCATGCCCTCACTGGGTAGTTCACCCGCCCGGGCGCGGGTGATCGGCGGGCCCTCGGTGCGCAGCCCGATCCGGTTGCCGGCCGGGGAGACCAGGTACCCGTCGCGGGCCAGCCGGGTCAGCGCCGAAGGCTTGAACCAGTCCGCGTGCGGGCCCAGCCGCAGCCGCAGCACCAGTTCGGCCGGGGGAGCGGGCAGCGGCACCAGGTCGGGCCGGGGGCGGTCGGGCGGAGGCGGGCCGATCGGCAGCCGGTCGCCGGCGGCGAGCGGGGCCGGTCCGAGGCCGGAGAGCAGGTCCGTCGAGCGGCTGCCCAGGACCGACGGGACGGCGATCGCACCCGCGACCGCCAGGTAGCCGCGCACCCCGGCGGTCGCCGCCCCCACCTCCAGCACCGCCCCGGCCGGCACCGCGACCGGCGCACCCCACGCGGCCGCCCGTCCGTCCACCCGGACGGGCGAGGGTGCTCCGGTGACGGCCACGACCACCGGCCCGAGGGCGCGCAGGGCGACCCCGCCGAGCGTGGTCTCCAGCCCGGCGGCGCCCGGCTCGTTGCCGACGAGCCGGTTCGCGGCCCGCAGCGCGGGCTCGTCCAGCGCTCCGGCCCTGGGCACTCCGAGGTGGGCGACGCCGTGCCGTCCGAGGTCCTGGACGGTGGTCAACGGTCCGGGCCGCACCACCAGCAAACCGCTCAACGCCCCCATCCCGTCCGCCTCGTCCCCCGCCGTCCGGGGCCCGCGCGCCGCCCGTCGTGGGCCCGCACCCCCGCTACGCCCGTTCCGCCGTGAACCGCACCCGCACCCCGGGCGCCAGCAGCGCCGCCGGCTCGCGCCCGGTGTCCCAGAGCGCGAGCCCGGTGCGCCCGATCAGCTGCCAGCCGCCGGGGGAGGAGCCCGGGTAGACGCCGGTGTACGGGCCGGCCAGGGCGACCGAGCCGACCGGGACGCTGCTGCGCGGGGTGGCCCGGCGCGGGACCTCGTAGCGGGGCGGCAGCCCGGTCAGGTAACCGAAGCCGGGCGCGAACCCGCAGAAGGCGACCACGTACTCGGGCCCGGTGTGGATCCGTACGGCGGCCTCCTCGGACACCCCCCACAGCGCGGCGACCTCGGCGAGGTCGGCGCCGTCGTACACCGTCGGCACCTCCACCAGCGGCCCGGTCGCCGCCGCGGCCGCCGACGGACGGGCCGTGCGCAGCAGGGCCGCCAGCGCGTCGACGTCCGCGACGCCGTCCAGCAGCACCGTGCGCGCGGCCGGCACGATCTCCTCGACCGCGCCGAGCGCCCCGCTCTCCTGCCGCTCGCGCAGCCATCCGTACAGCGCGGCGACCTGCGCCGTGTCGTCGAGTTCGACCAGCAGTGCCCGCTCGCCGACCCGCCGGACGGCGGCGGGCGTCACGTGAACGCCTCCACCCGGACCCCGGCGGAGGCGAGGGCGCCGCGGATCCGCCAGGCGAGCTGGGCGGCGCCGGGGGTGTCGCCGTGGACGCACAGGGAGCGGGCCTCGACGGCGATCTGTTCGCCGCCGACGGCCTCCACCGAGGCGTCCCGGGCGATGCCGACGGCGCGGGTGATCACCGATTCGGGGTCGTGCACCACGGCGTCCGGGTCGCGGCGCGGGACGAGGGTGCCGGCCCAGGTGTACGCGCGGTCGGCGAAGGCCTCGGCGACGACCGCGAGGCCGACGCCCTCGGCGACGGCGAGCAGCCGGGAGCCGGGCAGTCCGAGCACCGGCAGCGGTCCGTCGCAGACCGCCCCGGCCCGCAGCACGCCGGCCACCACGGCCTCGGCCTGTTCGGAGTCGGTGACCACCCGGTTGTAGAGGGCGCCGTGCGGTTTGACGTAGGAGACCCGGGAGCCGGCCGCGCGGGCGAAGACCTGGAGGGCGCCGATCTGGTACGCGATCTCGTCGGCGAGCTCCTCCGGGGGGACGTCCATGGCCCGGCGGCCGAAGCCGGCCAGGTCGCGGTAGGAGACCTGGGCGCCGATCCGGACGCCGCGTTCGGCGGCCAGCGCGCAGACCCGGCGCATCGTCGACGGATCTCCCGCGTGGAAGCCGCAGGCGACGTTGGCACTGGTCACCACGGACAGCAGGGCCTCGTCGTCGGTCAGCGTCCAGCGTCCGAACCCCTCACCGAGGTCCGCATTGAGATCGATCACCGCATCGGCCACGCCCGTCCGCCTTCCAGCAGCTGTTGAGCCAGATGGTAGGGCCTGCGGATGAAGGCCGTTGCCCGTGACCCGGGCCCGGGGGGCCCACCGGCGTGCGACCCCTGGTCACACGCCCTGGGGCGGCGCCGGGCGGCTCCGGCTCAGGGCGCGGCCACCGGCCCCTGGAAGGAACGTTCCAGCGGGCGCAGCGCCCGCAGCACGATCAGCAGCGGGACGACACCGACGATTCCGAACGACATGTCGATGAATCGCCAGCTCAGGGGAATCCCCCGCAGCGGTCCGCAGACCAGGGCCAGGGGGATGACGGCGCCGCAGGCGAGCACCGCCCAGCGGATCACCCAGATGTTGCGGACCGGGTCCTTGATCGGGCCCCAGAAGGCGGCGGCGATCACCAGGTGGGCGAAGGCGAGCCAGTCGGTGCCGTAGGCCAGGAAGGGGTATCGGTCATTGGTCTCCGCGACGCCGGTGCGGACGCGTTCGATCCAGTCCAGTGCGGCCGGGAAGCGGTCGGCCAGCGGCGCGGCCGGCCCGGTCGCGAGGTCGGCCAGCCAGCGGGTCTCGGTCTCCAGCGGGAAGGCCGTCAGGCCGCTCAGCACCAGGCAGACCACGAAGATCCAGAGCCAGTGCCGGACTCTGCGCAGTACCGCCGCGGGACCGGTGCCCGGATTGGTGTCCATGGTGCGAACCTCCATGCCGAAGAGCAGGCGGGGTCTTGTCCCGTCTGTACGGAACCGACTCTAGACCCTGCTTTTGAACGCGTTCAACTAGCCCCTGACGTGCGGGCACGCCCCGGACGCCGGGCGGGCGCGCACCCCCGGACGCCGGGCCGGCGCGCCCCCGGACACGCCGATGCCCGGGTGCCGGAGCACCCGGGCATCGGAACCGCCGGGACCGCGCGGTGTACGTCGGGACTACGCGGTGTACGTGAAGGTCACCGGGGCACTGGTGCCGCCCGCCGTGGTCACCGTGACGTCCACCGGGCCGGGGCCCGCCGCCGCCGGGGAGGTGGCCGAGCAGAAGGACGGGCCGCAGGAGACGTGCGCGGCCGGCACCCCGCCGAACGCGACCGTCCCGTACGTCAGGTTGGTGCCCTGGAGGTACACCTGGGTGCCGCCGGCGGCCGGGCCGCCGGCGTTGGTCAGATTGCCGACCGTCGGCGCGGGCGGCGGCGGGGGCGGGGCGCCCGTGTAGTCGAAGGCGGCCGGCGCCGCGACCGTGCCGCCGGGGGTCACCACGGAGACGGGTGCGCTGCCCGAGCCGCCGGGCGTGGTCACCGTGCAGGCGGTGTCGGTGCAGGTGCCGGCCGCCGGGACGCCGCCGACCAGCACCATGCCGTGCGCCAGGTTGCCACCGCTGACGGTCACCGCAGTGCCGCCCGCGCCCGGGCCGGTGGTGGTGTCGAGGCCGTCGACCGTGGGCGGCGCCTGGACGACCGGCGCTGGGGTGGTCCCGTCGACCGACAGGGCCGTCACGTGGCCGGTCGGGTCGGTGTCGTTCGGATTGGACACGGTCACGACGATCTGGCCGGTCAGCTGCTGGGTGTAGTCGCGGCCCACGTTCAGCTTCATGAACTCGTAGCGCCCGGGCCTGCGGGTGCCGATGAGGACGGCGTCCAGGTGGCGCCCGTCGGGCGAGACGGACTCGGTGAAGGTGTAGTCGTACGGGGTGGAGAAGAACATGCCGAGCTCGGTGGTGAGCCCGGGCGGCAGGTCGACGGTGATGTGGGTCGGCCCGGTGAGGTCCTGGGTGCCGGCGGAGGTCCAGCCGACCGAGAGCTTGCCCGGTCCGGGAGGGGTGGTGCCCGGCAGGAAGCCGTTCAGGGCCGCGGTCACGTGCTGCCCCTGAACGGCGGGGGCGTCGGCGGGGGCGGCCGACGAGGCGGCGGCACCGGTGGCGAGGGTGGTCACGGACAGCGCGGCGGCGAAGCCTGCTTTGACCAGTCGAGTGATCATAGGCCGATCATCACGGTGGCGACGCGCCACCTTCACGGGTTTCCCGAATATCGGTTCGGGAATGGCGGAATCCCGTCGAAACCCCGTTCTGAATTCACCCCCGACACGCCCTCCGGCCTGCCGCGCAGCCCGCCCACAAGGCCCGTTTCGGTCGATGTCGGTGCGAACCTCTAATCTTGTCCACCGTGACCGCCATCGCTGACCCGCCCACCCTGCCCGGCCCCCGGCCGCCCGCCGGGTCCGTCGCGGCGAGGCCCGCGCCCGGCCCCGCCGCCGACGAGGGCCTGGCCCGCCGGCTCAAGGCGCTGGCCTGCACCGCCCCCCTGCACGACCTGGACAACCGCAAGGTCAACCTGGCGGGCGAGTACGGCGGCTACGCGATGGCCGAGGTCGGTCTCGCCGCGATCGACCTGGTCACCCTGCACATGGACTTCGACACCGGCGCCGACCGCGACATAGTGCTCGCCCGCCTGCTGCCCCGGGTCGCCGCCCAGGCCGCCGACCGCCCCGCCGCCGAGCACGAGCGGGTCGCCCGCTGGGTGCTGGAGTCGCTGATCAACGTCGGCAGCGTCGACCGGGGCTTCCGCGCCGTCTACGGCACCTTCGGCGCGGACGGCGCGTACGTCCGGCGCGACTACGACTTCAAGCTGATCGAGGAGGTCCCCGGCCCCGACGGCGGCGTCTACCTGCGCACCACCGACGAGGCGGTCAACGTCCTGGTCGGCGCGCTCGACACCGACGTCACCTCGGCCCAGATCGCCGCCGAGGTCAAGCTGGAGGTGCTGATCCGCCGCGGCCGCCTGGCCGACGCCCAGCTCGCCGCCGAGCAGGCCCGCTACCGCACCGTCCAGTACGCCGAGACGCTGCGCCGCGCCCTCGACGCGACCCGGCGCAACGTCCGCGCCGTCGACTGGATGTGCGCCATCCCCGACCTCATCGACGAGGCGCTGGACCACATCGCCGACCGCTACCGGCACGAGAACGCGATTCTCACCAACATCCGCAAGGCCCGCGACGAGGCCGAGCCCCACACCCCCGAAGGGGCCGAGCACAAGCGCCGCGCCGCCGAGCTGCTCGACATCGTCAAGGACTGCATCCGCCGGCACACGAAGCTGCAGACCCGCCTGCTGGAGGCCGGCCCGCTGTTCCGCGCCGAGCAGGACCGGCAGGCCTTCGCCACCCCCGGCGCCCGCAGCGGCATCGACCTCTACGGCCAGCTGCTCGCCCCCGTGCTGCGGCTGCCGGTCGAGCAGGCCGTCGGCCCCACCGGTGCCTTCTTCGCCCGCGGCGCCGGCCTGCGCACCCCCGTCTCCGTCCGGGTCGTCGACCTGGTCGACCTGCTGCTCACCCCGCCGGTCGAGCGCGAGCACCTCGGCGCCGAACTGCCCGACCCGGACCTGGTCGCCACCCCGGACGACAGCCGCTTCTCCGAAGCCCAGCTGGAGGCCGCGCTGCTCCTGCTCGACCTGCCCGCCGACGCCCCCCGCCGGCTCTCCGGCCTGCTCGCCGAGGCCCGCGAGCAGGACCCGGAGCTGCCGTACCTCGTCGCCCTGCTGGCCGTCCACGCGGCCAGCCCGCCGGTCGGCACCGCCTACCGGCAGGGCGAGGAGCGGCTGCTGTTCGCCGTGGACGACGGCACCCCGCTGCGCGACCCGCAGTTCGGCGGCGCCGACCTGATCGTCGGCAGCGCCCTGCTCGACGCGGCCGGCATGGCCGCCGACCGCAAGGACGCCGGCTGACCAAGCCGCCGCCTTGACGCACCACCAGATCGCCCGTACCAGCAACAGCCCCGAGGAGCACCGCCCGTGACGACCCACCACGACGCGTCCTGGGCGGCCGAGACCGAACCCGCGGCCCCCGCCCCGATCACCCCCGGCGACGTCGCCGACGCAGCCCGGCTGGTCTCCTTCGGCCTCCAGGCCAAGCTGCTCCCCGCCCGCGACGCCGAGTACGCCGAACTCGTCCGCCGCCACCGCGAGGACCCGCCGTTCGCCCGGCTCGCCGACGCCGTCGCCACCGGCATGGGCCTGGTCGTCCTGGAGGTCTCGCCGCGCGCCGGCATGGCCGTCGCCGCCGCCGAGGACTCGCTGTTCGCCGTCCGGATGGGCGACTACTCGCGCCGCGCCGCCACCGAGTCCACCGACCGCTTCCTGCACGGCCTGGCCCACCTCGCCGTCGCCGCGATGGCCTTCCCCCGGCCCGAGGACCTCGCCGACGACGGCTACCTCGGCCGGATCACCGTCAACGGCGTCGACGCCTTCGTCCGCCAGGCCTGCCGCCGCCTGGAGGAGCAGGCCGCGACCGAGGGCGACAACACCGACCCGCAGTCCGACGCCCCCGGCCTGGAGGCCGCCTGGCGGGTGTGGGCCCGGCGCACCGCCACCGGCGCCACCAAGGACGCCCGCCGGCTCTCCGGCTCCACCATCGGCATCGTCGCCAAGGCCGTGCTGTTCCTGGTCGACTCCGGCTTCCTGCAGAAGGTCTCCGACGACGCCGGCGGCACCTACCGCACCACCGCCCGCTACCAGCTCCAGGTCCGCGACCTGGCCGGCAGCGCGGCCATGGCCGAACTGCTCGACCTCGGCATCGTCCCGGTCTCCGACGGCACCGCCAGCCTGCTGCCGCCGGACACCGGCGACGAACTGGTGGCCGACGCAGGCCTGCCGTTCCACTCGCTCTGAGCCCGAGTCCCGACCACCCCCCAGCCACGGAGAACCGCCGCACATGTACGAGCTCAACCGGGTCCGCCTCTACTCGATCGGCCCGGCCGGCGCCCGCTACGCCGACACGGTGCTCGACCTGCGCGGCGTCGGCGAGCCCGTCGCCGACCCGGCCCCGCAGCAGATCGGCCTGTTCGGCGAGGACGCCGAGGGCCCGGTCCGCCGCCCCGCCCCGGCCGGCGTGCTCTTCCTGGAGAACGGCGGCGGCAAGTCCGTCCTGCTCAAGCTGATCTTCTCGGTGATGCTCCCCGGCCACCGCAACACCCTCGGCGGCGCCAGCTCCGGCGTGCTGCGCAAGTTCCTGCTCGCCGACGACTGCGGCCACGTCGCGCTGGAGTGGCAGCACACCGTCACCGGCGAGCTGATCGTGGTCGGCAAGGTCAGCGAGTGGCGCGGCCGCCAGGTCTCCTCCGACCCGCGCAAGTTCGCCGAGACCTGGTACTCCTTCCGCCCCGGCCCCGGCCTCACCCTGGACTCGCTGCCGGTCGCCGAACGGATCAGCCTGGCCGGCGACCAGAAGGCCCGCGGCCGCCGCCGCACCATGAAGGGCTTCCGCGACGCCCTCACCGAGGCAGGCAAGGCCCACCCGCACCTCGACCTGGTCTTCGAGGACGGCCACGACCGCTGGACCGAGCACCTCGGCGAACTCGGCCTCGACCCCGAACTCTTCCGCTACCAGCGTGAGATGAACGCCGACGAGGGCGAGGCCGCCGGCCTCTTCGCGGTCAAGCACGACAGTGACTTCACCGACCTGCTGCTGCGCGCCGTCACCGACACCCGGGACACCGACGGCCTCGCCGACCTCGTCCACGGATTCGCCGCCAAGCTCGGCCGCCGCGCCGAACTCACCGCCGAACGCGACTTCACCGCCGGCTCCCTCGACCTGCTGGAACGCATCGTCGAGGCCACCGGCGCCCGCGAGAGCGTCCGCGAGGCCCACCGCACCGCCGAACGCCGCACCCGCCGCCTCGCCCACGCCCTCACCTCCCGCGCCGCCGCCGAACGCGACCGCGCCCAGGACCTCGCCATCGAGGTCGCCGCCGCCGCGGGCGCCGTCACCGCCGCCGAGGCCGACCGCACCCGGCACACCCTCATCACCGCCGAACTCACCCACCGGCACGCCACCCTGGGCCTCGCGGCGGCCACCGCCGAGGCCGCCGCGCTGCGCCGCGAACTCATCGACGCCCGCACCCTGCACGCTGCCTGGCAGGCCGCCGAGACCGTCCTGCGCCAGCGCGCCGCCGCCGACCGGGTCACCCGGGTCGCCGCCGCCATCCGCGAGGCCGAACTCGACGCCGCCCCCGCGCTCGCCGCCCGCGCCCGCGCCGCCACCGCCCTGGCCCGCGCCCTGGAGGGCGCCGCCGCGGCCGCCGAGGCCCGCGCCGACACCGAGGAGCAGCGCGCCGGCGAGCTCCAGGACGACGGCGCCAAGGCCCAGTCCGACGCCACCGAGGCCGCCACCGCCGCCCAGAAGGCCCGCAGCGAGGTCGACCACCTGCGCCAGCGCCTCGCCGAGGTCGAGCAGGAGACCGCCGCCGCCGTCGAGGCCGGCTTCATCGACGCCGACGGCGACGTCGACCCGGCCCGCGCCGCCCTGCACGCCGCCGACGTCGAGAAGGCCGCCGGCGCCGCCCTCGCCCAGGCCCGTACGACCGCCGAGGCCTGCGCCGCCCGGCTGCGCGAGGCCGCCGCCGCCACCGGCCGCGCCGAACTCGCCGCCGAACGCGCCGGCGACGCCCGCACGGCCGCCGCCCGGGCCCTCGCCGCCGAGCAGCGCACCGCCGCCCTGCTCGCCACCGAGCAGCGCCTCTCCGACCTGCTCTCCCTGACCCCCGCACCCACCGACTGGAGCGACGACGGGTCAGGGGCCGAGGAGGACGCCGGCTTCCTCACCCCCTCCGTCCTCGACCGCAACGCCGAGTACCTGCGCGAACTCCTCGACGAGTCCATCGCCACCGCCGAACGCACCCTGTTCGACCTGCGCACCGCAGCCGCCGACGACTCCCGCATCCTCGCCGCCCTCGGCGACGGCGGACTGCTGCCGCCCGGCCCGGACGTCCTGGCCACCGTCGAGTACCTCGCCGAGCACGGCATCCCCGCCCTGCCGGGCTGGCGCTACCTCGCCCAGTCCGTCGACCCGGCCGACCACGAGGCGATCCTCGCCGCCCGCCCCGAACTCGTCGACGGCGTCGTCGTCACCGACCCCGCCTCGCTGGAGCGGGCCCGCGAGGCCTTGCAGGCCGCCGCCCTGCTGCCCCGCTCCACCGTCGCCGTCGGCGCCGCCGCCTCCCTGATCGCCCCGATCACCGACCAGCCCGCGTTCTTCCTGGTGCCGCCGAACCCGGCCATGCACGACGAGTCCGCCGCCGACGACGAGCGCCGCGAACTGCGCGCCCGGGCGGGCGCCCGCGAGGAGCACATCCGCGAACTCGCCGCCCGCCTCGGTGCCGACCGCGCCCTCGCCGCCCGCCTCGCCTCCTGGCACGCCAGCTGCCCGCCCGGCACCCTCGCCGAACTCGCCGCCGCCGCCGAGGCCGCCCGCGAGCACGCCGAGCAGGCCGCCGCCGCCCTGGCCACCCTGCGCGCCGACCACGACGAGGCCGAGACCGACCACGCCGCCGCGGCCGCCGCCCACGAGGAGCACCGCGAGGCCGCCCAGCGCGCCCGCCGCCGCGCCGACGCCCTCTCCGGCCTCGCCTTCCGGCTGCGCGAGCGCGCCAACTGGGCCCGCCGCCAGCGCGAACTCGCCGAGGACGCCGCCGAGTGCGACCGCCGCCAGGCCGTCTGCGCCGAACGCGCCCGCACCTGCGACGAGGACCGCCGCGCCGCCCAGCGCGCCGCCGACGACGCCCGCCGCACCGCCCGTACCGTGCGCGCCGAACGCGCCGAGATCCCCGCCGCCGAGCAGGCCGACGAGCCCTCCGAGACCGCCCCCGCCGCACTGCCCGCCCTGCGCGAGGCCTACCGCGCCGCCTCCCAGCTGTACGAGAAGGTCGGCGTCGGCGCCGACCTGCGCGCCGAGCAGGCCCGCGCCGAGGGTGACGAGGCCGCCGCCGCGACCGAACTCGACCGCCTCACCAACAAGGTCCGCACCCGCGCCGAGGAACTCCTCGGCAGTCCCGACGGCGCCGACGGCCCGGCCCGCCAGGCCGCGGCCGCCCGCGCCGAGGACCTGGTCGCCACCATCGAGGCCCGCTCCGCCGCCGCCAGCGAGCAGCTCGGACGCCTGCGCGGCGAGGCCGAGCGCTCCGCCCCCGCCGACGGCGAGGCGCACACCGAACTGCCCGAGGACCTCGTCCCCGCCGACCCCGAGCACGCCCAGGTCCTGCTGCGCACCGCCACCAGCCGGCTCGCCGAGCGCCGGGAGGCTTTGGACGCCGCCCGCACCGCGCACGCCGACCTGCAACGCACCTTCGACGCCGCCCAGTCGGCCGCCGCCGACTTCGACGAAATCGCCGGCCAGCTGCGCGACGGCCTGCGCGAGCAGCAGGAGGACGACGGCCAGTCCGTCGAGCCCTACCTCGGCTCGCTGCCGGAGGCACGCGGCACCGCCGCCGAGGCCCGCCGCGCCCTGCGCACCGCCGCCGGCGAGCTGTCCTCCGCCGAACTCGCCGTCCGCGACGCCTCCGACGCCCTCGTCCGGCACGCCAACGCCGCCCGCTACGAGGCCGTCCGCACTCCCGCCCGCCAGCAGATCCGCGAACTGCCCGCCGCCGCGCTGCCCGAGCACGCCGCTGCCTGGGCCGCCGCCTTCGCGCCCCGGCTGCGCGTGCTGACCGACGAACTCGCCCAGCTGGAGCGCAACCGCGGCTCGATCGTCGACCGGCTGCGCGGCCTGGTCGAGTCCTCGCTCACCACCCTGCGCGCCGCCCAGCGGCTCTCCCGGCTGCCCGAGGGCCTGGGGGAGTGGTCCGGCCAGGAGTTCCTGAGGATCCGCTTCGAGGACCCGGACCACGCCACCCTGGTCGAGCGCCTCGGCGAGGTCATCGACGAGGCCACCCGCGCCGCCGTCCGCAAGAACAGCGACCTGCGCCGCGACGGCATGTCCCTGCTGCTGCGCGGGGTCGCCGCCGCGATCGGCCCGAAGGGCGTCAGCGTCGAGATCCTCAAGCCGGACGCGGTGCTGCGCGCCGAGCGGGTCGGCGTCGGCCAGATGTCCGACGTCTTCTCCGGCGGCCAGCTGCTCACCGCCGCCATCGCGCTGTACTGCACGATGGCCGCGCTGCGCGCCAACGACCGCGGCCAGTCCCAGCTGCGGCACGCCGGCACGCTGTTCCTGGACAACCCGATCGGCCGCGCGAACGCCACCTACCTGCTGGAGCTCCAGCGGGCCGTGGCCGATGCGCTCGGCGTCCAACTGATCTACACCACCGGTCTGTTCGACACCACCGCGCTCGCCGAGTTCCCGCTGGTCATCCGGCTGCGCAACGATGCCGACCTGCGGGCGGGCCTCAAGTACATCTCGGTCGAGGAGCACCTGCGCCCCGGCCTGCCCGCCCCGCAGGACCCGGACGGCCCGGCCATCCACGGCGAGATCACCGCCACCCGGATGTTCAAGCGTCCGGCCGAGGTTCCGGTGCAGTCCGCAACTGACTAGCGTGGCGTCCATGCTGACGATCGCGCACTTCAGTGACATCCACCTCGGGCAGGAGCACCGCCGGGACGGCGGCAGGCGCGCCCTGCGGCGGGCCGGGCAGGTGATGGCGTACCTCGACGCCCTGCCCGGCCCGCTGGACGCCGTGCTCGTCACCGGGGACCTCGCCGACCACGGCCTGGCCGCCGAGTACGAGCAGGTGGCCAAGGTGCTGGACTCCCGGTACCCGGTGCTCACTTGCCCCGGCAACCACGACCGCCGGGCGCCCTACCGGGAGGTGCTGCTCGGCGAGGCCCCCGCGGACGGCCCGGTCAACCGGCTGCACCAACTGCCCGGCGCCGACGTGCTGATGCTGGACTCCTCGATCCCGGGCCGCGACGACGGCCTGCTGGACGAGGAGACGCTGGCCTGGCTGGACGCCGAACTGGCGGCCGGCCGCGCCGACCTGCCCGCGCTGGTGGCCTTCCACCACCCGCCGGCCATCCTGCACCTGCCGAACGTCGACCCGATCCGCCAGTTCGGCGAGGAGGCGCTCGGCGCGGTGCTGGCCCGGCACCCGCGGGTGGCCGGCCTGCTCTGCGGCCACTCCCACACCGGCGCCGCCACCACCTTCGCCGGACTGCCCCTGCTGGTCGCCCCGGGTGTGGTCTCCACCGTCACGCTGCCCTGCGAGGGCGGGCCCGGCATCTCCTTCACCCAGCCGCCGATGCTCGCCTTCCACGTCCTGGACGACACGGGCCGGCTCACCACCCACTACCGGGCCGTCCCGGAGGACTGACCCGCGGCGCCGGCCGCGGGTGTCCTACGCGGCCGGCAGCCGCGGCTGACGCTGCGGCCCGCCGGGGCGGGGGAGCGGCCGGGCGGCCAGCGGGTCGGGCGCCCGGCTGCCCGCCATCGGGTGCGCGGAGCCGGGCGCGCGCTGCCGCTGGGCGGCGACCTGGCGCGAGATCAGGATCTCCAGCAGGCACCACATCGTGCCGAACACCCCGAGCCCCATCGCCATCAGCGCCGGAGTCATCAGCCAACTGTCCGCGTACGAGGCGAGCGTGGCGACGACCACGCCGACCAGCGTGAAGGACAGGCAGAGCACCGCCCGGACGGCGGCGGCGCGCACCTCGTCGGGCAGGCGGCGACGGCGGCGTGGCACGGACATCGATCGACCCCCAGGCGCGGACTCGGCGGCGGACACGGGACGGGCGCACGCGAAAAGCGCCCCCTCGCCTCACTCTGCCCCGTCGAACCAGGACTATGCGTCCGAATCCACCGAACTGCCGTCAAAGCGCGTGATCCGGGCAGCCGGCAGCGGGCGGCCCGCTGCCGGGGGAAGTCAGCCCAACTGCTGGTTGAGCTCCTCCAGGGCGCCCGCCACGATCGTCCGCATGGCCTGCTCGGCCTGGACGGCGTCCCCCGCGCAGATCGCGTCGGCGACTTCGCGGTGCAGCCGGATCGCGTACGGCTCCGGCTGATGGGGCATCAGATGGTACTCGGTCCGCCCGGTGAGCACCGCCCCCACGGTGTCGCCGAGGTGGGCGAACATCTCGTTGCCGGAGGCGCGCAGCACGGTGGCGTGGAAGTCGATGTCGTGCCGGAGGAAGGTGGTGAGGTCGGCGGCCCGCGCCGAGACGGTCAACTCCACGGCCAGTGAGCCGAGTTGGCGCCGGTCGTCGTCGCTCGCGTGCACCGCGGCGAGCGCGGCCGCGGCCGGCTCGACGGCCACCCGCAGCGAGCCGAGCGAGCGCAGCTGGGCCGAGCGGTCCGCGCCGGCCAGCCGCCAGCGGATCACCAGCGGGTCGAAGACGTCCCAGAGCGACCTGGGCTGCACGGTGATCCCGACCCGCCGCCGGGACGCCACCAGGCGCATCCCCTCCAGGATCCGCACCGCTTCCCGGACGACCGTCCGGGACACCCCGAACCGCTCCTCCAGCTCCTCGCCGCGCAGCACCGCGCCCTCGGGAATCTCCCCCGACGCGATCGCCGGCCCGAGCTCGTCAAGCAGCCGACCGGGCAGCCCCTGGATCTCCATCCGCCCAGCGTAGACGCCCACCCCGCCGCCACCACCGGCGCGTACCGGGTCCTGCGTCCTGCGATCTACCCCACAGCCCAAAAGTATGACGATTTGGTTTCCGCCACTTGAATACGTCATATCTTTGAGGCGATAGTGGCGGCCAGGCAACGAAGGAGCACCACCCATGGCTCTCAGCGTCGAGAACCACGACCTCCCGGACACCCCTCTCACCATCGTGGTGATGGGCGTCTCCGGTGTCGGCAAGACCACCCTGGCCCGCCTGCTGGCCGAACGCCTAGACCTCCCCTACGCGGAGGCGGACGACTTCCACCCGGCGGCCAACATCGCCAAGATGTCGGCCGGCATCCCGCTGGACGACGAGGACCGCGCCCCCTGGCTGCGCGCCCTCGGCGCCTGGCTCAAGGAGCGGGCCGAGGGCGGCACCGGCGGCGTGGTCACCTGCTCGGCGCTGAAGCACCGCTACCGCGACACCCTGCGCGCGGCCTGCCCGGGCGCCTACTTCCTGCACCTCAGCGGCGGTCACGAGCTGGTCGAGGACCGGCTCGCCCACCGCACCGGCCACTTCATGCCGCCGTCGCTGCTCGACTCGCAGTACGCCGCCCTGGAATCCCTGGGCGCGCACGAGCGCGGCGCCGTCCTGGACGTCGGTCCGTCCCCCGAAGAACTCGTCGAGATGGCCGTGGCGCTGCTGCGGCCGGTCAATGGAGACCTCGCGTGAGTATTGCCCCCACTCTGCTCGCGGCCGCCCCACCGGCCCTGCCGCACACCAGCAGCGACTCCCAGCTGCTGATCGCGGTCCTGCTCAGCATCGGTGTGATCGTCCTACTGATCACCAAGCTGAAGCTGCACCCCTTCCTCGCCCTCACGCTCGGCTCCGGCCTGCTGGCCGCCGTCGCGGGCGCCCCGTTCGACAAGCTGCTCAACAGCTTCTCCACGGGCTTCGGTTCCACCGTGGCCGGCGTCGGCCTGCTGATCGGGCTGGGCGCGATGCTCGGCAAGCTGCTCGCCGACTCCGGCGGCGCCAACATCATCGCGGACACCGTGCTGGCCCGGTCGGGCAACAAGGCGCTGCCCTGGGCGATGGCGCTGATCGCCGCCGTCCTCGGCCTGCCGCTGTTCTTCGAGGTCGGCGTCGTCCTGCTGATCCCGATCGTGCTGCTGGTCGCCCGCCGCGGCAACGTGCCGCTGATGCGGATCGGCATCCCCGCGCTGGCCGGCCTGTCCGTGCTGCACGGCCTGGTGCCCCCGCACCCGGGCCCGCTGGTCGCCGTCGACGCCCTGAAGGCGGACCTCGGCATCACCCTGGCGCTCGGCCTGCTGATCGCGGTGCCCACCCTGATCGTGGCCGGCCCGCTGTTCTCCCGGCTGGCCGAGCGCTGGGTCGGCCCGCTGGAGATCCCGAAGGCCACCGCCCCCGAGGAGACCACCAGGCCCGAGCACACGCCGTCCTTCGGCGCGGTGCTGGCGACGATCCTGCTGCCGGTCGTGCTGATGCTCGGCAAGGCCCTGACCGACGTGGTGGTCGACAACCCGAAGGCGATGGCCCAGCGGGTCTTCGACTTCATCGGTTCGCCGCTGATCGCGCTGCTCGCCGCGACCCTGCTCGGCATGCTGACCCTCGGCAAGGCGGCCGGCTTCGACAAGGCCCGGATCTCCGACACCGTCGGCAAGTCGCTCGGCCCGATCGCCGGCATCGTGTTCATCGTCGGCGCCGGCGGCGGCTTCAAGCAGACCCTGATCGACGTGGGCGTCGGCAACGCGGTGAGCGAGTGGTCCGGCAAGTGGCACATCTCGGCGCTGCTGCTCGGCTGGCTGATCGCGGTGCTGATCCGCCTGGCCACCGGCTCGGCGACGGTCGCCACCATCACCGCCGCCGGGATCGTCGCCCCGCTCGCCGCCGACATGTCCTCCACCCACGCGGCCCTGCTGGTCCTGGCGATCGGCGCCGGCTCGCTCTTCCTGTCGCACGTCAACGACGCCGGCTTCTGGCTGGTGAAGGAGTACTTCGGGATGAGCGTCGGGCAGACGCTGAAGTCCTGGTCGGTGATGGAGACGGTGATCTCGGTCGTCGCCATCGCCCTGATCATGCCGCTCAGCCTGATCATCTAGGCCGGACGGCGCCCGCCGCCGCCGACATCCGCCGAGGGGCGGTACCCGTACGGGTACCGCCCCTCGGGCGTGTCCGACGACCGGGACTCAGCCCAGCAGCCCCGACAGCACGGCCGCCGTCGCGTCCAGCAGGTCCTCCGCGGCCGCGCCGCCCGCCGCCGTCCGGGCCAGCAGCCCCCGCGCGCGGCCAGGACCACCTCGGCGGTCTGCCGGGCGGTGGCGGGCGGCGGTACCAGCTCGGGCAGCGCCCGTTCCAGGACGGCGGCCGGGTCCAGCCCGCCGCCGACGTGCTCCGCTCGGCCACCACGACCGCCGCCCGCTCGGCCTGGAGGGCCGGATCGGCACCCTCGCCCCGGGTGCCCACGCCGACCTCCTCCTCGTCGACGGCGACCCGCTCGCCGACCTCACCGTCCTCACCCGCCCCGACCGCCGCCTCCGCCACGTCATCAAGGCGGGCACGCCGATCTGAGCGGCCGGCCGGGAGCCCCTTCGTACCCCGCCCGCGAGCCGGGCGCACGAAGGGCGGGCACCCGGAGAACCCGGGTGCCCGCCCTTCGCGAGGCTCTGCCCAGCTGGCTGTGCCTACTGGTTCCGCGCTTCGCGAGGCTGTGCTTACTTGGTTCCGCGCTTCGCGAGGCTGTGCTTACTTGGTTCCGCGCTTCGCGAGGAAGGCCTCGACCTCGTCCCGGATCTCCGGCGTGTCCAGCCCGCGCACGGTCATCGTGGTGCGGCGCCGCAGCACGTCGTCCGCCGTGTACGCCCACTCGCTGTCGGCCGCGTAGGCGACCTGCGCCCAGACGTCCGGGCCGTCCTCGTGGATCGGCCGGCCCAGCTCCGGGTTCTCGTCGATCATGCGGGCGATCTCGAAGGACAGCGTGCCGTAGTGGCTGGCCAGGTGCTTGGCCACCAGCGGCTCCATCCGGGAGCCCGGGTCGCGGTCGATCAGCAGCCGGTGCGCGACGGCGTTCGGCGCGCCGACGCCCGGCAGCGGCACGGTCGCCGCGATCGGGGACATGTCCTCGCCGAGGCTGGTGCCGGGCACGTGCGCCAGCTTCTCCAGCACGGTGCGGCCGATGTGGCGGTAGGTGGTCCACTTGCCGCCGGCGACCGACAGCATGCCGCCCTTGCCCTCGGTGACGACCGTCTCGCGCTTGGCGGCGGCGGTGTCGCCCGGGCCGCCGGGCAGCACCCGCAGGCCGGCGAAGGAGTAGGTGATCAGGTCGCGGTCGAGGTGCTCGTCACGGATGGCGTGCGCGGCCTCGCCCATGATCTGGTCGATGTCCGCCTCGGTGGCCCGGACGTCCTTCGGGTCGCCGGTGTACTCCTCGTCGGTGGTGCCGAGCAGGACGTGGTCCTCCCACGGGATGGCGAAGGAGACGCGGTACTTGTCGATCGGGATGGTCAGCGCGGCGCGCCACGGCGAGCGGCGCTTGACGACGACGTGCGCGCCCTTGGAGAGGCGGATCGACGGCGCGGCGCCGGCGTCCTCCATCTTGCGCAGGTGGTCCACCCACGGGCCGGTGGCGTTGAGCACCAGGCGGGCGTCGATGCCGAACTCGGTGCCGTCCAGGCGGTCGCGCAGCTCGGCGCCGGTGACCCGGCCGGCGGTGAAGCGCAGGCCGGTGACCTCGGCGTGGTTGAGCACCACGGCGCCGGCGTCGACGGCGGCGCGCACGGTCATCACGGCGACGCGCGAGTCGTTCATCTGGTGGTCGCCGTAGACGGCCACCGAGCGCAGTCCCTCGGTGCGCAGCGCGGGCACCTGCTGGGCGGCGTGCGCGGCGGTGGAGACCCGGCCCATGCCGTCACGGAAGGCGGACAGCGCGGAGTACAGGAAGACGCCGGCGCCGAGCTTGGGCGCGCTGTGCGGGCCGCCCTTGTAGACCGGCACGAAGAAGGTCAGCGGGTTGACCAGGTGCGGCGCGACGTCGGTGGCGAGCGCGCGGCGCTCCTTGTGGTTCTCGGCGACGAGCTTGACCGCGCCGGTCTGCAGGTAGCGCAGACCGCCGTGGACGAGCTTGGAGGAAGCGCTGGAGGTGGCGCCGGCGAAGTCGCCGCCGTCGACCATGGCGACCTTGAGTCCGGCCTGGGAGGCGGTCCAGGCGACGGCCGTGCCGAGGATGCCGCCCCCGATCACCAGCAGGTCGTAGGTGGCCTTGCCGAGCAGCTCACGGGTCTCGGCGCGGGAGGCGGTGTGGCCGGCGGTGCGCTCGGCGCCCAGGGTCGGGATGGTTGCCATGGTGGTTGTGTACGGCGCGCGGGTCAGGCGGCGCCGTTACTCCTCTCGTGTGCGGTGCGGCCTCTGCTGAGAGGCCGGTCGGCCCGGTGCGGCGGGCCGGTGAAACGCGGTGACACCCGCTGCCGGAACGGCGGGCGGCCGGTCGGGGCTCGGGGCCCCGACCGGCTTGTCGGTCAGTCGGTCTCTTCTTCCTCCACCCACCCCATGGTGCGCTCCACGGCCTTGAGCCACTTCTTGTACTCGCGCTCCCGGGTGGCCTCGTCCATGCGCGGGGTCCATTCGGCGGCGCGGTGCCAGTTGGCCCGCAGGGTGTCGAGGTCGTTCCAGAAGCCGACGGCGAGTCCGGCCGCGTAGGCGGCGCCGAGGGCGGTGGTCTCGGCCACGTACGGGCGCTCGACCGGGGCGTCCAGGACGTCGGCGATGTTCTGCATGAGCAGGTTGTTGCTGGTCATGCCGCCGTCGACCTTGAGGGCGGTGAGCTCGACGCCGGAGTCCTTCTGCATGGCGTCGACGACCTCGCGGGTCTGCCAGGCGGTGGCCTCCAGGACGGCCCGGGCCAGGTGGCCCTTGGTGACGTACCGGGTCAGGCCGGCGATCACGCCGCGGGCGTCGGAACGCCAGTACGGGGCGAACAGGCCGGAGAAGGCCGGGACGAAGTAGGCGCCGCCGTTGTCCTCGACGGTGTTGGCGAGGGTCTCGATCTCGGCGGCGGTGGAGATGATGCCGAGCTGGTCGCGCAGCCACTGGACGAGCGAGCCGGTGACGGCGATTGAGCCTTCCAGGGCGTAGACCGGGGCCTGGTCGCCGATCCGGTAGCCGACGGTGGTCAGCAGGCCGTGGTACGAGTTGACGATCTTCTCGCCGGTGTTGAGCAGCAGGAAGGTGCCGGTGCCGTAGGTGGACTTGGCCTCGCCCTCGTCGAAGCAGGTCTGGCCGAACAGCGCGGCCTGCTGGTCGCCGAGCGCGGAGGCGACCGGGACGCCGGCCAGGTCGCCGACGGCCTCGCCGTAGACCTCGGCGGAGGAGCGGATCTCCGGCAGGACGGCCATCGGCACGCCGATCGATTCGGCGATCTTCTCGTCCCACTGCAGGGTGTGCAGGTTCATCAGCATGGTGCGGCTGGCGTTGGTGACGTCGGTGACGTGCTTGCCGCCGTTGACACCGCCGGTGAGGTTCCAGATCACCCAGGTGTCCATGGTGCCGAACAGGATGTCGCCGGCCTCGGCGCGCTCGCGCAGGCCCTCGACGTTGTCCAGCAGCCAGCGGATCTTCGGGCCGGCGAAGTAGCTGGCGAGCGGGAGGCCGGTCTCGCGGCGGAAGCGGTCCTGGCCGACGTTGCGGCCGAGCTCGCGGCAGAGGCCCTCGGTGCGGGTGTCCTGCCACACCAGCGCGTTGTGGACCGGCTCGCCGGTGTTCTTGTCCCACAGGACGGTGGTCTCGCGCTGGTTGGTGATGCCGATCGCGCGGATGTCGTCCTTGGTCAGGCCGGCCTTCTCCAGCGCGCCGCGGACGACCGACTGCACCCGGGTCCAGATCTCGGCGGCGTCGTGCTCGACGTAGCCGGGCTGCGGGAAGATCTGCCGGTGCTCCTGCTGGTCGACGGCGACGATCCGGCCGTCGGCGCCGAAGATGATGCAACGGCTGGAGGTGGTGCCCTGGTCGATCGCGGCGATGTAGTTGCCAGTGGAGGTCATCAGAGGGTCCTCGGCTCAGGATTCGGGGGTTACGGGGTGGGTGGGCCCGACACAGTGGTCGGTCCCCGTGCTCGGCGGGTTCGAACCCGGCCCGTCAGAACATCGCGTTGTACAGACCGCCGGCCAGTGCGCCGCCGATCAGCGGGCCGACGACCGGCACCCAGGCGTACGACCAGTCGGAGCCGCCCTTGTTCGGGATGGGCAGCAGCGAGTGCACGATGCGCGGGCCGAGGTCGCGGACCGGGTTGATCGCGTAGCCGGTGGGGCCGCCCAGTGAGAGGCCGATGCCGACGACCGTGAGGGCCACGATCAGGGTGCTGAGGCCGCCGGCGGCCAGACCGTCGTTCTTGCCGAGGGTGAGGATCGCCATGCAGAGGATGAAGGTGCCGATGACCTCGGTGACGACGTTCTGGATCGGGTTCCGGATCTCGGGCCCGGTCGAGAAGATGCCGAGGGTGGGCTCCTCGTTGGCCTGGAACTGGCCGAGGTAGGTGAGCCAGACCAGCACGGCGCCGATCATCGCGCCGAGGAACTGGGAGCCGAGGTAGAGCGGCACCTGGCTCCAGTCACCGCTCTTGATGGCGAGCGCGACGGTGACGGCCGGGTTGAGGTGGGCGCCGGACTTCGGAGCCGAGATGTACGCGGCGATCAGGACCGCGAAGCCCCAGCCGAAGGTGATCGCCAGCCAGCCGGCGTTGAGGGCCTTCGACTTCTTGAGGGTCACGGCGGCGCAGACGCCGCCACCGAGAAGTATCAGGGCGGCGGTGCCGAGGGTTTCGCCGACGAAGACGTCGCCGTTGGAGAACGCGGACACAAAGACTCCCTTGTCCATATGGCCCGGAGGTGTGGGTGGGGGCGGCCGGCCGATCGTTGTGCGGGTGAGCGCATCGGGGGAGTGATCTTCCCGGCCATCGTTCGACAATGTCGACCGTTATGCGGAAGCTTCCTCCCCTGGTTGCCCTCACGTCAAGGCAGGGTTACGGAGCTGTGACCCTTCCCCCGAAGTTACCCAGCGGAGCGGGCCAAACCAGGGCAAAACGCCAAGGCGCGGACAGGCCGATGCCCGTCCGCGCCTCAGCGTGACGATGTGGCCGCCGGTGCGGCCTCGGGTTTCAGAAGCGCCCGGCGCCCAGATCGCGGGAGATCGCCCGTGCCGCGCTGCGCACCGAGGCCACCAGCGACGGCTTCACGAAGCCGTCCTCGCAGACCCGCTCCACCGGGCCGCTGATGCACACCGCGCCCACCGGGTTGCGCCGCCGGTCCTGGATCAGCGCGCCGATCGAGGCCACGCCCTCCCAGGTCTCCTCGATCGAGTCCGTCCAGCCGCGCTCGCGGATCAGCGCGCACTCGGCGTCCACGTCGGCCGCCTCGGTCAGCGTCCGCAGGGTGTACGACTCGTACGGCCCGTCGCCCAACTCGCCGCGCGCGACCGGGTCGTAGGCCACCAGCACCTTGCCCAGAGCGGTGCTGTGCAGCGGCTGCATCGAGCCGACCTCCAGCACCTGCCGGGTGTCGTCCGGCCGGAAGACGTGGTGCACGACCAGCACGCCCTGCTGGTGCAGCACCCCCAGGTAGACGGTCTCGCCGGCCGCCCGGGCCAGGTCGTCCGCCCAGACCAGCGCCCGTGCCCGCAGCTCGTGCACGTCCAGGTAGCTCTGCCCCAGCCGCAGCAGTTCGGCGCCCAGCTGGTACTTGCCGCTCTCCGGGTCCTGCTCGACGAACCCCTCCTGCTGGAGCGTGCGCAGGATGCCGTGCGCGGTGCCCTTGGCGAGGTCCAGCGACGTCGCGACCTCGGACAGGCCCAGGCGGCGCTCACCGCCGGCCAGCAGGCGCAAGATCGCGGCGGCCCGGGAGAGCGACTGGATCGGGCCGGGCATGGGGACCTCCGCGCTGACAGGCGGTCGACATTGTCGACCGCGGTGGTAACGGGACGAGTCTGCCAGGCCGTCGCCGGTCCGTGCACCTTCCCCCTCGGTAACCCGCGCTCGGCCGTTTGTTAACCTCCGCCCGCCCGCCGACCCGCCGCGCCGCTCACCCCCGGACGTCCCTCACTCCTCGACGCCGTTCGAGCGCCCCCGCCGCACCGCGACCTCCGCCGCCAGCGCGGCGATCCCGTCCGGCCCCACCCGGCAGCAGCCGCCCACCAGCCGTGCGCCGCCCGCCAGCCAGCCGCCCACCCGGGCCGAGCGGAACGTCGGCTCGCCGCGCCAGTCCCGGCGCGCGGCGTCCCACTCCTCCCCGCTGTTCGGGTACACCACCACCGGCTTGCCGGTCACCTCGGCCGCCAGCGCCACCGCCCGGTCCGCGTCCTGCGGGGTGCAGCAGTTCACGCCCACCGCCAGCACCTCGTCCACCTCGGCCGCCAGCGCGAACGCCTCCGCCAGCGGCTGGCCCGCCCCGGTCCGGTCGCCCGCCACGCTGAACGACAGCCAGGCCGGCACGCCCAGCTCGCGCACCAGCTCCAGCAGCGCCCGCGCCTCGTCCGCGTCCGGCACCGTCTCCAGCGCCAGCACGTCCGGCCCGGCCGCCGCCAGCGCCTCCAGTCGCGGCCGGTGGAAGGCCACCAGTTCCGCGGTGCTCAGCCCGTACCGGCCCCGGTACTCCGAACCGTCCGCCAGCACCGCCCCGTACGGCCCCACCGACGCCGCCACCCAGCGCCGCCGCCCGCCCGGCTCGGCCCGCGCCGCCTCCCGGGCCAGCTCCACGCTGCGCGCCAGCAGCCGCGCGGCCTGGGCCCGGCCCGTTCCGCGCCGGGCGAAGCCCTCGAAGCTCGCCTGGTAGCTCGCCGTGATGGCGACGTCCGCACCGGCCGCGAAGTACGCCCGGTGCGCCGCCACCACCGCCTCCGGCGCGTCCGCCAGCAGCCGCGCCGACCACAGCTCGTCGAGGAGGTCGTGCCCGGCCGCCGCCAGCTGGTTCGACATCCCGCCGTCCAGCACCAGCGGACCGGCCGCCAGCGCCGCGGCGAAGTCCGGCGGGGGAGCAGTGGGCATGGGGCCTCCTCGGGCGCGGTCGTTCCTGGTCACAGCCTAGAAGCCGGGCATCCCCGCGGACCCGGAAAACCATTTGCCGCCGGGGAACGGAATCGCTACGTTGTGCTCAGCCAGAGAACGACAGCACCCCGTACGGCGGCGAGCGCGGAGAGGAGCCGGTGATGGAAGCGGACGACCCGGCCACCCCGCCCCCGACCACGCCCGCGAGCGAGCAGGAGTGGCTCGCCGTCTACGACCCGCGCGCCTACGCCCCGATCGCCGTCACCGTCGACGTGGTCGCCCTGACCTTGCGCCACGGCGGCCTGCACGTCCTGCTCGTCCAGCGCGGCGCCCCGCCCCACCAGGGCTGCTGGGCCCTGCCCGGTGGCTTCCTGCGCGCCGGGGAGGAGAGCCTGGACGAGGCCGCCGCCCGCGAACTGGCCGAGGAGACCGGCCTGCTCGGCGGCTCCGAGGTCGAGGCCGCGCTCTGCCGCGTCCACCTCGAACAGCTCGGCACCTACGGCGCCCCCGAGCGAGACCCGCGCATGCACGTCGTCTCCGTCGCCTACCTCGCCTTCGCCCCCGACCTGCCCGACCCGCAGGCCGGCACGGACGCCGCAGCTGCCACCTGGCACCCCGTCGCCGACCTCGACCTGGGCATACGGCCCTGCGGCCGACCCCGAGCCGCCGGTGCGCCCGCCGACACCCACGGGGGTGGTGTCGGCGGGCCCACCGGCCAGTCCTCCCGCACGCTCGCCTTCGACCACGCGCGCATCCTCGCCGACGGCCTCGACCGCGTCCGGGCCAAACTCGAGTACAGCCCGCTCGCCACCGCCTTCCTGCCCTACGACTTCACCATCCCCGACCTGCGCGCCGTCTACGAGGCCGTCTGGGACGAGAA
Organism: Kitasatospora sp. NPDC088160; assembly: GCF_044741445.1. Taxonomy (NCBI): domain Bacteria; kingdom Bacillati; phylum Actinomycetota; class Actinomycetes; order Kitasatosporales; family Streptomycetaceae; genus Kitasatospora; species Kitasatospora sp. NPDC088160. The sequence goes on from NZ_JBIUSS010000033.1 coordinate 85,428, forward strand.
GCTCCACCCCGGCAACTTCCACCGCAAGGTCCTCTCCGTCCCCGGCTTCGTCGAGAGCACCGGCGCCACCACCGCCCGCGGCGGCGCCCGCGGCGGCCCCCGGGCCCGCACCTACCACGCCGGCGACGCCAGCCTCCTGCACCCCGCCCTGCTCCGCCCCACCCGCGACGGCGAGCTCCGCTGACGGCAGCCGCGCGCACCCGGCTACCATCCGGCCATGACCACTGACGACCCGACACGCGCGGTCAACCAGCCGTTCTCCCACTGCCACTTCTGCGGCACGCCCTACCCGGCCGGCACCGACCACTGGCCCCGCACCTGCCCCGGTTGCGCCGAGATCAGCTACCGCAACCCGCTGCCCGTCGTGGTCACCCTCCTCCCGGTCACCCGCCCCGACGCCGACCCCACCCTCGTCGTCATCCGCCGCACCATCGAGCCCGGCTACGGCCAACTCGCCTTCCCCGGCGGCTACGTGGACTACGGCGAGAGCTGGCAGCAGGCGTGCGTGCGCGAACTGCGCGAGGAGACCGGCATCCTGGCGGACGCCGCCGACATCACCCTGGTCGCCACCGACTCCGACGCCAGGGGCGGCTTCCTCTGCCTCTTCGGCCTGCTCCCGGCCCGTCCGCTCGCCGACCTCCCGCCCTCGCGCCCCACCGACGAGACCGACGGCTGGCAGCTCGCCGCCCCCGACACCCCGCTCGCCTTCCCCTTCCACACCCGGGTCTCCCGCTCCTGGTTCGGCGGCGAGTTCAGCGGTGAGTCCGGCGGCGGGATCTCCGGCCGCTGACCGGCCCGGCACCCACCGGGCGGACCCTGGCGCGGCGGCCGCTCGCATGGCATGGTCTGCACCGACAGCCCAACCGGACGGGCCTGCCACAAGCACTCCCGTCCCCACCACCGGCCGGGAGACCACCACCGTGAGCACCCCACCCCAGGACCAGCCGCTCTGGCGCCCCAACCCCGCTCGCGCCGCAGCCACCAGCCTGGTGGCCTTCCAGGCCTGGGCCGCCGAACACCACGGCGCCCCGGCCGCCCCGCTCGCCCCGGCCGCCGACGACCAGCAGGCCGCCCAGCGCTACGCCGACCTGCACGCCTGGTCCACCGCCGACCTCGACCGCTTCTGGACCGCGATCACCCAGTGGTTCGACGTCCGCTTCACCCAGGCCCCCGAGGCCGTCCTCGCCGACCCCGCCATGCCCGGCGCCCGCTGGTTCCCCGGCGCCCGTCTCAACTACGCCGAACACGCCCTGCGCGCCGCCGAGGACCCGGCCAACGCCGACCGCCCGGCCGTCCTGCACCTCGACGAGACCACCGAGCAGCCGGCCGTCCTCACCTGGTCCGAACTGCGTCGCCAGGTCGGCTCGTTGGCCGCCGCCCTGCGCGCCCGGGGCATCGGCCCCGGCGACCGCGTCAGCGCCTACCTGCCCAACATCCCGCAGGCCGCCGTCGCCCTCCTCGCCACCGCCGCCGTCGGCGCGATCTGGACCAGCTGCGCCCCCGACTTCGGCGCTCGCAGCGTCCTGGACCGCCTCCAGCAGATCGAACCCGCCGTCCTCTTCGCCGTCGACGGCTACCACTACGGCGGCAAGGACCACGACCGCACCGAGGTCGTCGCCGAACTGCGCCGCGAACTCCCCACCCTGCGCACCGTCGTCCACGTCCCGCTGCTCGGCGCCCCCGCCCCCGAGGGCGCCCTGCACTGGGACGACCTGGTCGCCGCCGACGTCGAGCCGGTCTACGAGGCCGTCCCCTTCGACCACCCGCTCTGGGTGCTCTACTCCTCCGGCACCACCGGCCTGCCCAAGGCCATCGTCCAGAGCCAGGGCGGCGTCCTGCTCGAACACCTCAAGCAGGCCGGCCTCCACCTCGACCTCGGCCCCCAGGACCGCTTCCTCTGGTACACCTCCACCGGCTGGATGATGTGGAACTTCCTACTGGCCGGCCTCCTGGTCGGGGCCACGATCGTCACCTACGACGGCAGCCCCGGCCACCCCGACACCGGCGCCCTCTGGTCGGTCGCCGCCCGCACCCGCGCCACCGTCCTCGGCACCTCCGCCGCCTACGTGATCGCCAGCCGCAAGGCCGAGCTGCACCCCGGCCGCGACCTCGACCTCTCCGCCGTCCGCTGCATCGGCACCACCGGCTCCCCGCTCCCGCCCGACGGCTTCCGCTGGATCTACGAGGAGGTCAAGGAGGACGTCTGGCTCGCCTCCGTCAGCGGCGGCACCGACGTCTGCTCCTGCTTCGTCGGCGGCGTCCCCACCCTGCCCGTCCACCTCGGCGAGATCCAGGCCCCCTGCCTCGGCGCCGCCGTCGAGTCCTGGGACGTCCAGGGCCACCCGCACACCGACACCGTCGGCGAACTCGTCGTCACCAAGCCCATCCCGTCCATGCCCACCGGCTTCTGGAACGACCCCGAGGGCACCCGGTACCACGACAGCTACTTCGACATGTATCCCGGCGTCTGGCGCCACGGTGACTGGATCACCGTCACCTCCCGCGGCACCGTCGTCATCCACGGCCGCTCCGACTCCACGCTCAACCGCCAGGGCGTCCGGATGGGCTCCTCGGACATCTACGAGGTCGTCGAGCGCCTCCCCGAGATCGCCGAATCCCTGGTCATCGGCCTGGAGGAGCCCGACGGCGGCTACTGGATGCCGCTGTTCGTCGTCCTCGCCCCCGGCGCCGAGCTCGACGAGGGGCTGATCGGCCGCATCCGCACCTCGCTGCGCACCGAACTCTCCCCGCGCCACGTCCCCGACGAGGTCATCGCGGTGCGCGGCCTCCCGCACACCCTCACCGGCAAGCGCATCGAGGTCCCGGTCAAGCGGATCCTCTCCGGCACCCCGCTGGAGCAGGCCGTCAACCCCGGCTCCGTCGACGACATCGACCACCTGCGCTTCTTCGAGCAGCTTCGCCGCGACCGGCAGAGCCCCGCCTGACCGGACACGCCGAAGGGGTGCTCCCACCGGCCCGGTGGGAGCACCCCTTCCTGCTGTTCACCTGTCCTACTCGCCCGACAGCACCTGCTGCGCGGCGGCCCGCGCCTCCTCGGCGCTGTCCGTCGCCCGGGCCGCCTCGGCCGCCCGGCGGCACTGCGCCAGCGTGTACTTGGCCAGCGTCGACCGCACGTAGGGGATCGAGGCCGAGCCCATCGAGAGGCTGGTGACGCCCAGACCGGTCAGCACCACGGCCAGCAGCGGGTCGGCGGCCGCCTCACCGCAGACGCCGCAGCTCTTGCCGGTGGCCTGCGCCGCCTCGGCGGCCGCGGCGATCAGGTCCAGCAGCGCCGGCTGCCACGGGTCCTGCAGCCGGGCCAGCGCGCCCACCTGACGGTCGGCGGCGAAGGTGTACTGCGCGAGGTCGTTGGTCCCCAGCGAGAGGAACTCGACCTCCTGGAGGATCGACCGGGCCCGCAGCGCGGCCGACGGGATCTCCACCATCGCGCCGAACTTGGCCTCCAGCCCCGCCTCGCGACACGCCTGGGCGAAGTCCTTGGCGTCCTTGCGGTCGGCCACCATCGGGGCCATCACCTCAAGGTGCACCGGCAGGCCCTCGGCGGCCCTGGCCAGCGCCCGCAGCTGCGTCCGCAGCACCTCCGGGTGCTCCAGCAGGGTGCGCAGACCGCGCACGCCCAGCGCCGGGTTCGGCTCGTCGGCCGGGGTGAGGAAGTCCAGCGGCTTGTCCGCGCCCGCGTCCAGCGCCCGGACCACGACCCGGCCCTCCGGGAACGCCTCCAGCACCTTGCGGTACGCCTCGACCTGCTTCTCCTCGGTGGGCGCCTTCGCGGAGTCGTCCAGGAAGAGGAACTCGGTCCGGAACAGGCCGACGCCCTCGGCGCCGTTCTCCAGCGCGGCCGGCACGTCCGCCGGGCCGCCCACGTTGGCCAGCAGCGGCACGCGGTGCCCGTCGGAGGTCTGCCCCGGGCCGGAGGACGCGGCCAGCGCGGCCTTGCGCTGGGCGGCGACCGCCCGCAGCTCGTCCTGCTTCTCCTGCGAGGGGTCCAGCAGCACGTCACCGGAGCTGCCGTCCACGGCGACGACGGTGCCCTCGGCGACGTCCGTCGCAGCGGGCAGCGCGACCACGGCCGGCACGCCCAACGCCCGCGCCAGGATGGCGCTGTGGCTGGTCGGCCCGCCCTCCTCGGTCACGAAGCCGAGCACCAGCGTCGGGTCGAGCAGCGCGGTGTCGGCCGGCGCCAGGTCCCGCGCGAACAGCACGTACGGCTCGTCGCTGTCCGGCACACCCGGCATCGGCACGCCCAGCAGCCGGGCCACGATGCGGTTGCGGACGTCGTCCAGGTCGGCGACCCGCCCGGCCAGGTAGTCGCCGGCGGAGGCGAGCAGGGCCCGGTAGGCGGCGAAGGCGTCGTACACACCGCGCTCAGCGCTGCTGCCGACGGCGATCCGGCGGGACACGTCGGCCATCAGCTCCGGATCCTGAGCCATCAGCGCCTGGGCCTCCAGGACGGCCTGCGCCTCGCCACCGGCCAGGTTGCCGCGGGCGATCAGATCCGCGGCGACCGCCTCGACGGCGGCCTGGGCACGGGCCTGCTCGCGGGGGGCGTCCTCGGTCGGGATCTGGGTGGCCGGGGGTTCCAGCACCGCCGTCCCCATGTGCCGCACCTGGCCGATCGCGACCCCGTGGCTGACACCCACGCCGCGCAGCGTCTTCTTCATGTCACCTGTCTCCGCTGAGAGGAGCGGCCCCGCCGGGAACCGCTGTGTGCCGGGCCGCCCCGACAGCTCCTGCGGGGCGGGTGTGTGCAAAGTAAGAGGTCAGCTCCAGCTGAACAGGGCCTCGCCGGAGACGGCCTCGCCGTCCTCCCGCAGGTCGCCGAGCGAGTCGGCGTTCGCCTCCAGCGCCACGATCGGCGAGATGGGCGACTTGCCCGCGGCCTCGACGGCGGCCGGGTCCCACTTGATGACGGCCTGACCGCGGGTCACCGTGTCGCCCTTGTTGACCAGCAGCTCGAAGCCCTCGCCGTTCAGCTGCACGGTGTCGATCCCCAGGTGGGTCAGTACACCGTGGCCCTCGGCGTCCACCACGACGAACGCGTGCGGGTGCATGGAGACGACGACGCCGTCCACCGGAGCGACCGCCTCGGTCGGCCGGCGCTCCGGGTCGATCGCGGTGCCGGGGCCGACCATCGCGCCGGAGAACACCGGGTCGGGCACGCCGGCGAGCCCGACGACCTTGCCGGTCAGCGGCGACGTCACAGTGGTCATGGTTCTGCCTCCCAAGTGAGCGGTACAGCGAGCGGCCGCGAGCAGCGGCAGGACGATCGACTGAAGCCTAAATCATGTCAACTTCGGACATCTGCTGACATTCCCGGGCGAAGACCCACACCCAGTCCGGCTCGTCGTCCGGCGGCTCACCGACCGTTTAGTGGTCTAGTCCTCTTAGTCGATGCGCCGCACTCTACAGGCATCTTGGCGAATCGGGACCATTGCTGTATATGCTCGCGAGAGCAACAAATCATGCCGCCGACCGGGTGACACCGGGAGCGCCCCGATTCGCACTCCGGCGGGTGACCCGCTATGGTTGGCCGAGTCGCCGCGACTTGGCGGTTAACACCAGATTTCAGATGCGAAAACCTCCGGTAAACGGGGCGGAAAACGTCTGGTAAGCTGGAACACGAAAGAACGAAGCGCCCGGAGGGCCCGCTGGAAGGCGGTCCGAAGGAAGTGTCCGTTCCTTGAGAACTCAACAGCGTGCCAAAAGTCA
>NZ_JBIUSS010000034.1:0-13200 GCF_044741445.1 Kitasatospora sp. NPDC088160
AAGTCGACGCTGACGTTGTCGAGGGCCACGACGCGGGTCTCCCCGTCCCCGTAGACCTTGTTGAGGCCGGTGGCGCGGGCGGCCGCCAGGCCGGTCCGGACGGCGGTTGCGGTCGACGTGGTCACGGGGGTGCTCCTTGGTGGTCGCGGGCTGCGGGAGACGCGCTGGGCGCCTGGACGGCCGGGCCGCCAGGGGCGCCCGGCCGTACCTCCATGCTCCGCCGTGTGATCACGAGTTCTCGTCGCTCCGCCGGACGGTTGGCCTGACCACCGCTGGGCGTACGGCCAGGTGACGCCCTCCTCCTGGGGTATGACGCCGACCCTGAGCGCTGGGCGGTGGCCGGAACTCGTACACTTCGTGGCCGAATTGCGGACTGTTCGTCAGATCGCAAGGAAACATGACAACTTCCCTGGCTGGGAACATGCGAAAGGGCGAGGCGGGCGACTAGGCTCTGGGGTGGCCCGCACCGGGGGTGGAGCGCTTCTTCTCCGGCCGATGGAGGGGTCCGTCCTCAGGACGCCCGGATGGTGGAACGCAGACACGGGCAGCTTAAAACTGCTTGGCCGCGAGGCCGTGCCGGTTCGAGTCCGGCTCCGGGCACCGCTCGACTCGCGGGGGCGCCGACGGCGTCCCCGCCGGGAGTCGTTCAGTGATCCTCCTCGCGGCGTATCCCGATATTTTTGCCAAGCCATTACCCTGGTGGCTGGGCGGTGCAGTGCCGCCACGGAGGGAATGTGCAATGAGAAGCAGCAACCCGGTCTTCTCGCGGGAGGGGTCCTTCACCCGCGAGCCCGGCTACGCGGGGTTCGGTACCACCACGCAGGCCGGGGGCCAGTACGGCAACAACCCCTACGCGGGGACCCCTTACGCCCAGCAGCCGCAGGCGCAGGGCCCGCTGACCGACGAGCAGCTGTACGAGATGTACAACGGGCCGTCGGCCGGCCCCGCCGCCACCGGGCGGATGACGCTCGACGACGTGGTCGCGCGCACGGCCATGACGCTGCTGACCCTGGTCGCCGCCGGCGCGGTGGCCTGGTTCGTGCTGCCGTTCGAGAACTTCGGCTTCGCGATCGGCGCCAGCCTGGTGGCCATGGTCGTCGGCCTGGTGGTCTCCTTCAAGCGCAGCGTCAGCCCGCCGCTGATCCTGACCTACGCGGCTCTTGAGGGCTTCGCGCTCGGCGCGGTCACGCACGCGCTCAACACCGTCATCAACGGCATCGCGATCCAGGCGGTGCTGGGCACGGCGGCGGTCTTCGCGGCGATGCTGTTCGCCTACAAGAGCGGCCGGATCCGGGTCACCGCGCGCTACACCCGGATCGGCATCGCGATTGCCATGGGCTTCGTGCTGCTGATGCTGGTCAACATGATCGCGATGGCGTTCGGCGCCGACATGGGGCTGCGTTCAGGCCCGCTGGGCATCGTGGTCGGCCTGATCGGCATCGCCCTCGGCGCCTTCTTCCTGTCGCTGGACTTCGCGGCGATCGAAGAGGGCATCGCCCAGGGCGCGCCGCAGAAGGAGGCCTGGCGGGCCGCCTTCGGGCTCACCCTGTCGCTGGTCTGGATCTACGTCGAGATGCTGCGCCTGATCGCGATCCTGCGCGGCGACGACTAATCGCGTTCCCGCCGTACCACTGCCGCCGGGCCCCCGGAGCGAAACGCTCCGGGGGCCCGGCGGCGTTTAGGCTCCCTGTCATGCATGACGTACAGCTCCTGGTCGAAGCCGTCGACTCCTTGGCGGATCGTTTCCGCTCGCTGCCGCAGAGCAAACTGCTGGGCGCCGTGCCCGGGTACGAGTCCCGGGCGGGGGCCGCGCTGGCGTTGGCCCGGCGGCTGGCGGCCCTGGCGCTGGCGGCGGAGGGCGGGCCGGAGCGGGAGTTCCCGGACGCCGGGGCCTTCGCGGCGGGGGACCAACTGGCCGTCGCCGGGCACGACCTGGCGGCCGCGCTGGCGGCGCTGCCGGAGGGCGACGCGGTCGCCCTGCCGGGCGGGCCGGTGGCGGCCGCGGAGGTGCTGGCCGGGGCGCTGGCCGCGGTGCGCGAGACGGCGGCGCTCTGCGGATAGACGTCCGGACACGCCGAAGGCCGGCCGGGTCGGTAACCCCTTGACCCGGCCGGCCTTCGGCGTGCTGTGGTGTGCCGCGCTGCTGGGGCGGCGTCAGATGCTGGCGACCACCCGGTCGGCGAGGACGTAGACGGCCTCCTCGTCGGTGGAGAAGGTCAGCGAGTACGAGCCGGAGAAGCGCGAGCCGCCGAGCAGCCGGACGTGCTCACCGGCACGGACCGCGTCGATCAGCCGGTAGGCGGCCTCCCGGTCGCCCGGGGCCACGCAGAGCGTGGTGCCGTCGGCGAAGGCGTACACGTCCAGGGTGCCCAGCGGGCCCGGGCGGACGTCGATCAGGGCGACGGCCTCGTCGGCGAGGGTGGCCAGCCGGGTGTCGGTCCACTCGCGGGACGGCGCCTGGCTGGGCACGAAGTCGGGGTGGGAGGGGTGGCGGCGCGGGTCGGGCGCGGCGACCGGGGCGTCCTCGACGGCCTGGTCGGCGTCCAGCAGCCCGGCCTCCAGGCCGGTGGCCAGCAGGTCGGCCTCGCGGCGGGCGCGGGCGTCCCCGGTGGGTTCGGCGGAGCCGGTGGAGGAGGTGCCGGCGGAGGAGGTGCCGGCGGAGAAGGTGCCGGTGCCCTGGCCGGGGAACAGCGACGAGCCGCCCTCGGGTCCGGGCTCGGCGGGGCCCTCGTTGATCAGGTCCTCCAGCGCGGAGCGCAGCGCCTCGCCGAACTCCGGGTCCATGGTGCCGGCGTTGTCGACGGCGTCCTGCGGGCCGGTGGGGCGGGGGAAGAACAGCGGCCACTCGTCGGTGCTGGCGAACGGGCCGGTGTACGGGGAGTCGAACAGTGGCGCGTCCTCGGCCGCGCGGGCCTCCTGCTCGGCCCAGAACGCCCGGGCCTCGGTGATCTCCCGCTCGCGGTCGGCGGCGAGTGCCTCGGTGACGGCCTGGCGTATCGCGGCCTGGTCCACCGGGGCGGGGGCGGCCTGGGCCGTGGCCCGCGCGTCCAGCCGGCGGGAGAGTCCCCGGAGGTGGAGCAGCACGGCGGTCGACACGGTGATCAGGATCAGCAGCAGGATGGTGTAGACGGCGCTCACGGAACGTACTCCTAGCGAGGAGCGGAACGGGGTTACGTGTCCACACTGCCGCATCCGGGGCTGTTGCCGCAGTGGCGAATGTCTAATTTGTGGGGGACTTTCGCTCTTGTCCCCAAATTGTTAGGTAACACCGTTCTACGCAGTGGAGTTGATCCGCTCCGCAGTGTCGATTTCCGAGCTGAAAACGAGCGAAAAGAGGGCCGGATCGACCTCGCGATGTGATCCGGCCCTCAATTACTCACGGTCACTCCAAATGGGTGGTCCAGACCCTTTCGGGGCGGCCCGGCGGGTCAGCTGAGCCGCTCGATCACCATCGCCATGCCCTGGCCGCCGCCGACGCACATGGTCTCCAGGCCGAACTGCTTGTCGTGCCACTGCAGGGAGTTGATCAGGGTGGTGGTGATCCGGGCGCCGGTCATGCCGAACGGGTGGCCGACGGCGATCGCGCCGCCGTTGACGTTCAGCTTGTCCAGGTCGATGCCGAGATCCCGGTAGGACGGGATCACCTGGGCGGCGAAGGCCTCGTTGATCTCGACCAGGTCGATGTCGTCGATGGTCAGGCCGGCCCGCCGCAGCGCCTGCCGGGAGGCCTCGACCGGGCCGTAGCCCATGATCTCGGGGGAGAGCGCGCTGACGCCGGTGGAGACCACCCGGGCGAGCGGGGTGATGCCCAGCTCCCGGGCCTTGGTGTCGGACATGATGACCAGCGCGGCGGCGCCGTCGTTCAGCGGGCAGCAGTTACCGGCGGTCACGGTGCCGTCCGGCCGGAACACCGGCTTCAGGCCGGAGACGCCCTCCAGTGTGACGCCGGCGCGCGGGCCGTCGTCCTTGCTCACCACGGTGCCGTCCGGGAGCGTCACCGGGGTGATCTCGCGCTCCCAGAAGCCGGCCTTGATGGCGGCCTCGGCGAGGTTCTGCGAGCGGACGCCGAACTCGTCCTGCTCGGCGCGGGTGATCCCCTTGAGCGCGGCCAGGTTCTCGGCGGTCTGGCCCATCGCGATGTAGGCGTCCGGCAGCAGGCCGTCCTCGCGCGGGTCGTGCCACTCCCCGCCGCCCTCCTCGGCGCGCTTGGCGGTACGGGCCTGGGCCTCGTCGAAGACCGGGTTCGTGGTGCCCGGCATGCCGTCCGAGGTCCCGTTCACGCTGCGCGAGACGGTCTCCACGCCGGCCGAGAGGAAGACGTCGCCCTCGCCGGCCCTGATCGCGTGCAGTGCCATCCGCGTGGTCTGCAGCGAGGACGAGCAGTAGCGGGTGATGGTGGCACCGGGCAGGTAGTCCATGCCCATCTGGACGGCCACGATGCGGGCCAGGTTGTGGCCCTGCTCGCCGCCGGGCAGGCCGCAGCCGAGCATCAGGTCGTCGATCTCGCGCGGGTCGAGCTGCGGGACCTTGGCCAGGGCGGCCTGGATGACGTGGGCGGTCAGGTCGTCGGGGCGGACGTCCTTGAGCGAGCCCTTGAAGGCCCGGCCGATCGGCGAACGGGTGGCGCTGACGATGACGGCTTCGGGCATGGCGGGCTCCTCGCTGGGTGACGGCGGACTGGCGTCCGGGAGGAAAGTTACCGCCTGGTAGATCAGGCGTCACCCGTCCCGGCGTGTGAGCTGGCCGACGTGTCGCCGGCCTCTGGAACGGCTTCTTCCCCGGCCTCCTCGGGCGCCCACGAGCCGGGCAGCCCGACCCGCAGCCGGTGGCGAAGCAACGCCCAGCGGCGGCCGGCGCCCTCCGCCTCGACGGCCGCGACCTCGGTGCCCGAACGCCCGGCCGCGGCGGCGGCGGCCATCGCCACCGGCAGTACCGTCCCGCCCGGCACGGGTGCGGCCGGGCGCTCCTCCTCCGGCCAGAGACCGAGCGCGGCGCACACCGAGGGCAGCACGGCCATCGCGGCCGTCGCGTAGCCCTGGGCGGACGGGTGGTAGCGGTCGGCGGCGAACATCTCCGGGCGCGCCGCGAACTCAGGGCCCAGCAGCGAGCCCAGCGAGACCGTCCGGCCGCCGGCCTCCACGACCGCGATGGTCTGCGCGGCCGCCAGCTGCCGGCTCAGCCGACGGGCCACCCAGCGCAGCGGCGGGTGCACCGGCTTGATCGTCCCGAGGTCCGGGCAGGTGCCGACCACCACCTCGCAGCCGTTCGCCCGCAGCGCCGCGACCGCCTCGCCGAGCTGGCGGACGGCCAGCTGGGCCGGGCTGTGCCGGGTCACGTCGTTGGCGCCGATCATGAGCACGGCGACGTCCGGGTGGTGCGGCAGCGCCTGCTCCAGCTGGCCCGAGAGGTGGGCGGAACGGCCGCCGGTGCGGGCCACGTTGACCAGCCGGACCGGGCGTTCGGCCACCGAGGCCAGGCCCGCGGCCAGCAGCGCGCCCGGGGTCTCCCGGGCCCGCAGCACACCGAGGCCGGCGCCGGTGGAGTCGCCGAGGACGGCCAGCACCAGCGGCGGCTGCGTGGCGGCGGAGCTGTCGGCGAAGGCCTCGCCGTAGACGCCGTCGGCCTTGGGCGGATCGCCCTCCAGCACGCCGATGGCCTGGATCGCCAGCTTGCTCTCGGTGAGCAGCACGCCCACCAGGCCCACGCCCAGCAGGCCGAGCCCGCCGCCGCCGTACGCCGCCGCGGTGGCGATCCGGCGGGCCACCCGGGCCCGCGAGTCCTGTGCCCCTGGCATCCGATGCCCCCTTCGCGTCCTCGTGCCGCCCCCTCCGGGGCCATGGCGATGCCTGCACCCCCCTCCTACCCGCGCGGGGGCCGGGGCTACCTGCGGGGCTGGGCCATTGGGGGAGGAGGGCGGGTGGGGGGCCGCCGCGAGGGGCCGGGGCGGGGCGAGGGACGGGTGGGGCGGAAGGGCGGGCTGGGGCGGGCGGCACGGCCTAGGCTTTGCAGTACCGAAAGCACTCGCATGCCCACAACCGGGAGGACCCCCGTGCGGTACCACAACTCGATCATCGACCTCGTCGGCAACACGCCGCTGGTCAAGCTGAACAAGGTCGCCGAGGGCATCAGCGCGACAGTGCTGGCGAAGGTCGAGTACTTCAACCCCGGCGGTTCGGTGAAGGACCGCATCGCGATGCGCATGATCGAGGCCGCCGAGGCCTCGGGCGCCCTGAAGCCGGGCGGCACCATCGTCGAGCCGACCTCCGGCAACACCGGTGTCGGCCTGGCGATCGTGGCCCAGCAGAAGGGCTACAAGTGCATCTTCGTCTGTCCGGACAAGGTGTCCACCGACAAGATCAACACCCTGCGCGCGTACGGCGCCGAGGTGGTCGTCTGTCCCACCGCCGTGGCCCCCGAGCACCCGGACTCGTACTACAACGTCTCCGACCGGCTCGTCCGGGAGACCCCGAACGCCTGGAAGCCGGACCAGTACTCCAACCCGGACAACCCGGCCTCGCACTACCACTCCACCGGTCCGGAGCTGTGGGAGCAGACCGAGGGCCGGATCACCCACTTCGTGGCGGGCGTCGGCACCGGCGGCACCATCTCCGGCACCGGTAACTACCTGAAGGAGGTCTCGGGCGGCAAGGTCAAGGTGATCGGCGCCGACCCGGAGGGCTCGGTCTACTCGGGCGGCACCGGCCGGCCGTACCTGGTCGAGGGCGTGGGTGAGGACTTCTGGCCGACCGCCTACGACCGTGACGTCGCCGACGGCATCGTCGCCGTCTCCGACAAGGACTCCTTCCAGATGACCCGCCGCCTGGCCAAGGAGGAGGGCCTGCTGGTCGGCGGCTCCTGCGGCATGGCCGTGGTGGCCGCGCTGGAGGTGGCCAAGGACCTGGGCCCGGACGACGTCGTGGTGGTGCTGCTGCCGGACGGCGGCCGCGGCTACCTGTCCAAGATCTTCAACGACGACTGGATGGCCGACTACGGCTTCCTGCCCTCGGCCACCGACGAGGCGCACATCGGCGAGGTGCTGGCCCGCAAGGACGCCATCGAGCACGAGGGCATCCCGCAGTTCGTCCACATGCACCCGAACGAGACGGTCGCCGAGGCGGTCCGGGTGCTGCGCGAGTACGGCGTCTCGCAGATGCCGGTGGTCTCCCCGGGTGCCGGCCACCCGGACATCATGGCCGGCGAGGTGATCGGCTCGGTGGCGGAGAAGCTGCTGCTGGAGGGCGTCTTCGCGAAGGAGATCGAGCTGACCGACACGTTGGACCGGGTGATGTCCAAGCCGCTGCCGGTCGTCGGTGCGGGCGAGACGGTCACCAACCTGATGACCGTGCTGGAGAAGGCCGACGCCGCGGTGGTGCTGGTGGAGGGCAAGCCGCAGGGCATCGTCACCCGCCAGGACCTGCTGGGCTTCCTCGCCGGCCGCGCCGCGCACTGACCCGTCGGCCCCGGCCCTGACCGGCCCCGCCGCCGGCCCCGATCCCGCCACCGGCCCCGGTCGGCGGGGCGGACGAGGGTTCGCCCACGCTTTGCCCGCGGTTCGCCCACGGGCGAAGTGGTACACCGGCGTCACCTGCCCGCAGCACGCGGTTAACAACGGTCCGGCATCGTGGTGGTCAACGGCAAGACGCCGAGCGAGACGACGGCAACCGTCCGGGAGCGGCTCCCCGGCGGACGCGGTCGGCTCCGGACACGTCGGGCGGTCCTGACCCGACCCGCCGTGTCCGCCCTCCAGCCCGGCAACGGGGGAGAGGGGCCTCCGCGGGAGGCGCCGTCGTCCCGCCCCTGCCCGGCTGCGGCCGGTCGACAGGGTGCGGCGGCTCCCGCGGCACCTCGCGCCGCACGGCGCGTCTCCGCGGTTCCCGGGTGGGGGAACCGAGGCGGAGAACGGCAGGGCCGGTCCTTCTCCGAGGGACCGGCCCTTCCCGTACGCTCACACGCATGACCAGCACTGAAACCACCCAGGACGAGCCGCGCTACGTCCGGCTCAAGATCGAGCTCATCGCGGAGATCACCGACGAGGGCGCGCTCAAGGCGGCCGCCCTGAAGCAGGTGACCGAGGACGAGTACCTCGACGACGACGAGCGCGCCCAGTCCGTCGACGCCATCGAGGTGGACCCGTCGGGTTCGCTCGCCCACTTCATCGACCCGGTGGCGCTGCTCGGCGACGTGCCGGGTGTCGAGCTGGCCTCGGCGACCTGGGAGTCGGCGCAGACCGAGTTCGACCCCGAGAACGAGGGGTGGGACGAGTACGTGGTGGACGAGTCCGCCGAGTAGCGGCCTCGCCCCGCTGGCTCGTCACCGCTCGTGAACGCCCGGTCTGCCCCGCAGGCCGGGCGTTTTTTCCCTGTTCACCGGGAAGTTGGGTCATCTCATACGATCGCTTACCCTTCGGAGGTGGAACCGTGCACGGGCGGATTGCGTTTCTGTATCCGTAAATGCCCGGGATGATCAGCAGGGAGACGCGACGTGACGGCACGGGACGGTCAGGGGCGGGCAGGCGGAGGCAACTGGAGCCGGCGCGGAGTGCTCGCGGGCCTGATCGGGGCGCCGGTCCTGCTGCTCGCGGCCTGCAACGACACCAAGAGCGCCGACGCCAACGGCTCGGGCGGCTCGGGCGGCTCGGGCGGTTCCGGTGGAACCCCGGGCACCGGCAGCGGCTCCGGCGGGACCAGCAGCGCGCCGAAGACCTCGACCGCCGTCATCACCGTCACTCCTGCGGACGGTGCCGCCTCCGCCAGCTTCAGCGAGCCGGTCAAGGTCACCGTCAGCAACGGCACCCTGGGCACCGTCAAGGTCACCGACTCCACGGGCAAGGAACTGGCCGGCCAGCTCGCCTCCGACGGCGCCAGCTGGACCTCGGCCGCCGCCCCCGCCAGCGGCACCAAGTACACCGTGGCCGCCACCGCCCTCGACAAGGACAAGCTGGAGGCGGACGCCAACGCCACCTTCACCACGGCCACCCCGGCCAACACCTTCGTCGGCTACTTCACGCCCGAGGACGGCTCGGTCGTCGGCGTCGGCATGCCCGTCTCGATCACCTTCAGCAAGCCGATCACCGACCGCAAGGCCGTCCAGCAGGCGATCACCGTGATAGCCGAGCCGGGCGTCGAGATCGTCGGGTACTGGTTCTCCAGCACCCGCCTCGACTTCCGGCCGCAGGAGTACTGGGCCAAGGGCACCAAGGTCACCCTCAAGCTCCGGCTCAAGGACGTCGAGGGCGCCAAGGGCGTCTACGGCACCCAGTCCAAGGACGTCCGCTTCACCATCGGCCGTGCCCAGACCAGCGTCGCCGACCTCGGCGCCAAGAAGCTCACCGTCACCACCGACGGCCAGGTCAGCGCCGTCTACAAGATCTCCGGCGGGTCGCCCGAGCACCGCACCTGGGGCGGCAAGATGGTGATCTCCGAGCAGTTCCAGCAGACCCGGATGAACTCGCAGACCGTCAACCTCGGCAGCGAGTACGACATCGCGGACGTGCCGCACGCCCAGCGGCTCACCACCTCGGGCACCTTCATCCACGGCAACTACTGGTCCTCGTCGTCGATCTTCGGCGGCCAGAACACCAGCCACGGCTGCATCGGCCTCCAGGACGCCAAGGGCGCGCAGGACGGCAGCACGGACGGCTACAAGTTCTACAAGAGCTCCATGGTCGGCGACGTGGTCGAGGTCGTGAACTCCGGTGACAAGACCGTCGCGCCGGACAACGGCCTGAACGGCTGGAACCTCGGCTGGGCCGCCTGGAAGGCCGGCAGCGCGGTCTGACGCCGGGAGCCGCCGGGAGCCCGCCGGTCAGCGCTTGGCGTAGTCGGCGAAGCCCTGCCAGTCGACGATGACGCACGGCTCGTCGCCGACGATCCAGGCGTCGTGCCCGGGCGGGCAGATCATCAGGTCGCCGGGGCCGAACTCGGTCTCCTGACCGTCGTCCATGACGATCCTCATCCGGCCCGAGACCACGTACCCCGTGTGGGCGGCCCGGCAGCTGTCGGTCCTGGCGATCGGCTTCACGTGCTTGGACCACTGCCAACCCGGGTGGAACACGGCCCGGCCCACCGGGCCGGCGTCCAGGTTGACCAGGCGCAGCTCCCCCGTGCCCTCCTCGAAGGGGCGGACCTCCTCGGGGGCGTCGAAGTTCATGCGGACGAGACCGGACATGGCGCACTCCTCTCCGCGCGGACGGCCCGGCCGCCCGCGCGGAGAGGAGGCAGGCCCGTCTGCTGGCCCTTCCAGTCTGCGCCCCGACCGGCGGGCGGTCACCTCGGGTGGCCGGCCCGTCGGAACGGTCACGGACGGTCAGCCCTGCGTGCGGGCCACGCCGATCGGGCAGGAGGCGCCGGTGCCGCCGAGGCCGCAGTAGCCGTTCGGATTCTTGGCGTCGGACAGGTACTGCTGGTGGTACGGCTCGGCCGGGTAGAACGGGCCCGCCGGGGCGATCTCGGTGGTGATCGGGCCGTAGCCGAGCGCGGTCAGGGCCGGCTGGAAGGCGTCCCGGCCGGCGGCCGCGGCGGCGGCCTGGGCGGGGGAGTGGGTGTAGACGGCGGAGCGGTACTGGGTGCCGACGTCGTTGCCCTGGCGGTTGCCCTGGGTCGGGTCGTGCGCCTCCCAGAAGGTCTTCAGCAGCCGCTCGTAGGAGATCACCGAGGGGTCGAACACCACCCGGACCGCCTCGGTGTGCCCGGTCAGCCCGCTGCACACCTCCTCGTACGTCGGGTGGGGGGTGTAGCCGCCCTGGTAGCCGACCAGCGTCGTCCAGACACCGGGCAGGCGCCAGAACGTCCGCTCGGCGCCCCAGAAGCAGCCCAGCCCGAAGTCGGCCACCTCCAGGCCGTCCGGGTACGGCCCGGTGAGCGGGTGGCCGAGCACGGTGTGCGGCTCGCGCAGTGCGAAGCCCGGCGACTCCCGGCCGGGCAGCGCCTGGTCGGCGGGAACGAGCGAGGTCTTGTGGCGGTTGAACAGCACGGCCTGCTCCTGCGGGGTAGGGAGGGTTGCGCAGGATTCAACGCGGCGGGCCGCCCCCGGATTCCGGCGCCGCCCGGATTCCGCCGCAGCCCCGGTTCGCAGCCGGCCCGGTTCACGGCGGGCTGGGACGTTCCGGAGGGCGCCGGGCCGCACGGCCACTAGGCTCGACCCATGACCGAGCACCAGCTTCCCCAGGGCTTCGAGACCCTCGCCATCCACGCGGGTCAGGAAGCAGACCCCCAGACCGGGGCCGTCGTCACGCCGATCTACCAGGTGTCCACCTACAAGCAGGACGGGGTGGGCGGCCTGCGGGGCGGCTACGAGTACAGCCGCAGCGCCAACCCGACCCGCACCGCGCTGGAGGAGTGCCTCGCGGCGCTGGAGGGCGGCGCCCGAGGCCTCGCCTTCGCCTCCGGCCTGGCCGCCGAGGACACCCTGCTGCGCACCATCCTCAAGCCGGGCGACCACATCGTGATCCCCAACGACGCCTACGGCGGCACCTTCCGGCTGTTCGCCAAGGTGCTGACCCGCTGGGGCGTCGAGTTCTCCGTCGCCAACACCCAGGACCTGGCCACCGTCCGGGCCGCGCTGCGCCCCAACACCCGCGCGGTCTGGGTGGAGACCCCGTCCAACCCGCTGCTGGGCATCACCGACCTGGCCGCGCTCGCCGAGGTCGCGCACGGCGCCGGCGCGCTGCTGGTGGTCGACAACACCTTCGCCAGCCCGTACCTGCAGCAGCCGATCGCGCTCGGCGCGGACGCGGTCGTGCACTCCACCACCAAGTACATGGGCGGCCACTCGGACGTGGTCGGCGGTGCGCTGGTGCTGGCCGACGCGAGCCTGGGCGAGGAGGTGGCGTACCACCAGAACGCGATGGGCGCCGTCTCCGGGCCGTTCGACGCCTGGCTGGTGCTGCGCGGCATCAAGACGCTGGGTGTCCGGATGGACCGGCACAGTGCCAACGCGGAGAAGGTCGCCGAGCTGCTGGCGAGCCACCCGAAGGTCAGCCAGGTGCTGTACCCGGGCCTGCCCGAGCACCCCGGCCACGAGATCGCCGCCAAGCAGATGAAGGCCTTCGGCGGCATGGTCTCGTTCCGGGTCCAGGGTGGCGAGGAGGCTGCGGTCGAGGTCTGCAACCGCGCGCAGCTGTTCACCCTCGGCGAGTCGCTCGGCGGCGTGGAGTCGCTGATCGAGCACCCGGGCCGGATGACCCACGCCTCGGTGGCCGGTTCGGCGCTGGAGGTGCCCGCCGACCTGGTGCGCGTCTCGGTCGGCATCGAGTCGATCGACGACCTGCTCGCCGACCTCAAGCAGGCACTGGGCTAGGACGCGTTCAGAGGCCCGGATTCTGTTGAGGATCTTCGGCCTCGATGAGCCGGCTGGGGACCTCGGTGGTCACCTGACGCGCTGTCGGCGCACTCGGCCGGAGGAGCCCCTGCGGGCTCCTCCGGCCGGTCCATCGCGTCATGCCCTCACGCGCTCGCGCCGGAGCGGTCCTTCAGGAGCGCTTCCAGGAAGTGGGCGACGCGGAAGCGCAGTCCTCGTTCGGACCGGACTCACCGCGTACCAGGTCCCAGAGGTTCCATCCGCCCCACAGGGTCCATGAGTCCGCTGAGGCCCATGAGTGCGGCGGGTGAGGGGGGCGCGGACACGGCTTCGGCGGGCACTTCTCGTCCTCGACCGTGATCGTCACACACGGGCAGTCCACGGTCAGTTCGACCGTGGTCACCGCGGTCTGGGGCAGTTCGTAGCCGGGGGGAGCGGCGGTTTCCTGCCAGTAGTAGGTGCCGAACGGAAGGTTGTCCGCGGAGCAGGTGCCGTTCGCTCCGGTGGTGCAGGGGGAGCCGACGGGGGTGTCGGGGTTGGTTCCGGTGGTTTGGAGGCCGGGGGTGCCGTTGGTCTCGTGCCAGAGTTGGAAGGTGGCGCCGGCCAGTGGTTGTCCGGTGGCGGAGTCGACCTTGGTGACCGTGGTGGAGCCGGTCGGGGCGATGGTCTTGGTGTCCTGGACGGTGACGGGGATGCTCTGTCCGTCGGTGTCGAGGACCACGGTCGTCACCGCGGTCTGGGGCAGTTCGTAGCCGGGGGGAGCGGCGGTTTCCTGCCAGTAGTAGGTGCCCAGCGGGAGGCCGCTTGCGGAGCAGGTGCCGTTCGCTCCGGTGGTGCAGGGGGAGCCGACGGGGGTGTCGGGGTTGGTTCCGGTGGTTTGGAGGCCGGGGGTGCCGTTGGTCT
>NZ_JBIUSS010000034.1:13295-86658 GCF_044741445.1 Kitasatospora sp. NPDC088160
TGCCGTTGGTCTCGTGCCAGAGTTGGAAGGTGGCGCCGGCCAGTGGTTGTCCGGTGGCGGAGTCGACCTTGGTGACCGTGGTGGAGCCGGTCGGGGCGGTGGCTTTGGTGTCCTGGACGGTGATCGGGACGTTCTGTCCGTTGGTGTCGAGGACGACGGTGGTGACGTTGAGTTCCGGCAGGTCGTAGCCGGGGGGAGCGGCGGTTTCCTGCCAGTAGTAGGTGCCCAACGGGAGACCTGTCGTGGAGCAGGCGCCGTTTGCTCCGGTGGTGCAGGGGGAGCCGACGGGGGTGTCGGGGTTGGTTCCGGTGGTTTGGAGGCCGGGGACGCCGTTGGTCTCGTGCCACAGCTGGAAGGTGGCGCCGACCAGCGGTTGCCCGGTGGCGGAGTCGACCTTGGTCACGCTTGTGGACCCGGTCTCGACGATCGGGGACTTGGTGTCCTGGACGGTCACCGGGACGTTCTGCCCGTTCGTGTCGAGGACCACGGTCGTCACCGCGGGCTGCGGCAGGTCGTAACCGGGGGGAGCGGCGGTCTCCTGCCAGTAGTAGGTGCCCAACGGGAGACCGGCCGTGGAGCAGACGCCGTTCGCCCCGGTCGTGCAAGGGGCGCCCACCTCGGTGTCCGGGGTGACCCCCGAGGTCTGGAGGCCGGGGACGCCGTTGGTCTCACGCCACAGCTGGAAGGTGGCCCCCGCCAGGGGCTGCCCGGTGGCGGAGTCGACCTTGGTCACGCTGGTCGAGGCGGTGGGAGCGGGACTTCCGCACGCCGGAAGGTCGCCGTTGAAGGGATAGGCGTGGAACTCGGTCCCGGTCATCCCCGAGCCGGAGTTCTGGAGCAGCGAACCGGTGGTGAAGAACCGTCCGTTCAGACCGGGCAGGCTCATGGTGGCGGTGCTGGCCGGGTTGCCGACCAGCACACTGCCCTGGAACTGCCCCGATCCCTTGAGCGTGACGGACGTCGCGGCGGGGAAGTTCCACAGGAGGCGCTCGCGCAGCCGGTTCCAGGGATCGGTGTCCTGGAGGCTCCCGCTGTAGGTGTTGATGGTGCGGGCGCCGCCCACGAGGTTGACGAGTACCGTCGCGTTCGCGGGGATGCCGGCGAACGCGATGCCCTGAGTGGAACCTCCGTTCCCGGCGATGTCGAAGTCGACGTTGAAGACCTGGAGTGCGGAGGTGCCGTCACCGGTGAACAGGGTCTGGTACCCCTGGTTGACCGCGGTTCCGGTGACGGGGCGGGGTGTGCCGACCCCGGCGTAGCACTCGCTCGCCGTCTGCAGCTGACCGCGCAGCGGCGTGTAGGCGGCCACGGCCTGTGCTTCCTGGACCTTCGTGCCGACGATGGTGCCCGTGGCCGTGCCCGCGTAGCGGACGACGCCGCCCTCCGCCAGGAGCCTCTGCCCCGGGGCCACCGTGACGTTGCCTCCGGCGGTGAGGAAGTCGGCGCCGTTCGGCGGGGGGACCCGTGAGCCGACGCCGACGATGCCGATGTTGTAGACGGAGCTGCCTCCCGGGGCCTTGTTCAGGTCGAAGTTGCCGAGGGTCACCACGTGCCCCTCGGCCTCCGCGGCGGAACCGCCGACGTTGAAGTCGCCGCCGACGAAGATGTTCACGCCGTCGTCGCGGCCTGCGAAGGGACCGTTGTTGACCGGGGGGAACGTCGCGGGACAGTCCGCACCCAGGCACGGCCCGAGGCCGCCCGGAAGACCGGCCGCGTACGCGGCCGGCGGTGCGACGAGTGACATGCCGAAGGGCACGAGCGTCAGGGCCAGGACGGAACCCACCGTCCTGCCGAGTCGGCGTCTCCAGGTGACGGTGGTCACCGGGTTCTGACTGGGCTTCACCTCAGTCCTCTCACCATGTGGACACAATGGGGCCCTCGGAGTGTTCCGGGCTGGAGGGCCGAGCATCGTGACTCGTTGGTGTTGTCATCTGAAAATCGTGTTAATGCACCCGTTCGGCTGTGTGTCGACGGGTGATCGGTCCGAGCGCGAGGGACGGCCTCCGGCCGTCGGCGGTCACTGGCCCTGCTGGTCCGCGGTGTACGACTCCATCGCGTGGTTGAAGCGGGCCAGCAGGGCGCAGAACGCCTGCTGTTCCTCGGGCGGCCAGTCGGCCGTCAGGCGGCGGGTCAACTCGGCCCGCCCGTCGCGGACTTCGGCCAGTCGGCCGGAGCCGACCGGGGTCAGCGCGAGGCGTACGGCGCGGCGGTCGGCCGGGTCCTGGACCCGGCCGACCAACCCGCCCGCGACCAGCGGGGCGACCTGCCGGGTCACCGTGGAGGAGTCGACGCCGAGCGACTCGGCCAGCGCCTTGACGTTGGCGGGCCCGTGCCGCTCCAGGCGGTCGAGCAGCAGGTAGGCGGCCCGGTCCAGCGCGCCGAGACCGCCGCCGGTGGTCCGGACCTGGTCCATCCGGCGGGCGAACACCGCCAGCTGGTACTGGAGTCGGGCGTGCACGGGGTCGGTGCGGTCGGTGGCCTGGGGCGAGGTCGTCGTCATCGCGGCTCACGATCGTCGTGCGGTGAGGGAGGCTCAGAAGCAGCAGCGTACGCGGGCGGGGCGGGCCCGGGAACAGCCCCGGCATCCCGGATTGCCGGTGTCGACCACCGTAGGCTGGCGTTATGCACAACTGGCCGGTCACCCTCGACGACGTCCGCGGCGCCCAGAAGATGCTCGCCGGAATCGCCCGGGTGACGCCGATGGAGGGCAGCCGGTACCTGTCCGGGCTGATCGGCGCGCCGGTCCACCTGAAGTGCGAGAACCTCCAGCGCACCGGTTCGTTCAAGCTGCGCGGCGCGTACGTGCGGATCGCCGGGCTCTCGCCGGTGCAGCGGGCCGGCGGGGTGGTGGCGGCGAGCGCGGGCAACCACGCGCAGGGGGTGGCGCTGGCGGCCTCGCTGCTGGGGGTGCACTCGACCGTGTTCATGCCGGTCGCGGCACCGCTGCCCAAGGTCGCGGCGACCCGGGAGTACGGCGCGCAGGTGAGGCTGCACGGTGCCACGGTGGACGAGGCGTTGCAGGCCGCGCAGCGGTACTCGGAGGCGACCGGCGCCGTGTTCATCCACCCCTTCGACCACTGGGACGTGGTCACCGGCCAGGCGACCGTCGGGCTGGAGATCCTGGAGCAGTGCCCCGAGGTGCGGACCATCCTGGCCGGGGTGGGCGGCGGCGGCCTGCTGGCCGGGATCGCGGCGGCGGTCAAGCCGTTGCGGCCGGACGTCCGGGTGGTGGGGGTGCAGGCGGCGGGCGCGGCCGCGTACCCGCCCTCGCTGGCGGCCGGGCGGCCGGTGTCGCTGGAGCACTACGCCACGATGGCCGACGGGATCATGGTCGGCCGGCCCGGGGACATCCCGTTCGAGGTGGTCAACTCGCTGGCGGACGGCGTCCGGACGGTCTCCGAGGACGCGCTGTCGCGGGCCCTGCTGCTCGGCCTGGAGCGGTTGAAACTGGTGGTCGAACCGGCCGGGGCGGCCCCGATCGCGGCGCTGCTGGAGCAGCCGGACTCCTTCGAGGGGCCGGTGGTGGCCGTGCTGTCCGGCGGCAACATCGACCCGCAGCTGATGCAGCGGGTGCTGCGGCACGGGCTGGCGGCGGCCGGCCGGTACCTGTCGCTGCGGGTGCGGCTGGCGGACAAGCCGGGCTCGCTGGCCGACCTGCTGGGGGTGCTGACCGGGCTGGACGCCAACGTGCTGGACGTCGCGCACGTGCGGATCGACCCGCGGCTGGGGCTGACCGAGGTCGAGGTGGACCTGCACCTGGAGACCAAGGGGCCGGAGCACTGCGCGGCCGTGGTCGGCGAGCTGCGGGACGCGGGGTACGTCGTTTCCAGCTGAGTCCCGAAGGTGCCTGAGGAGCCTGAGGAGCCTGAGGAGCATAAGGAGCCTGAGGCGCTTGGGGGGCTTGGGGGCCTGGCGTCTCGGGCGCCGGATGGTGCGGGGCGGGCCTCAGCGGATCTCGGTGGATGTCAGTGGTCCCTGTCACTATGGCGGAGCCCTATGCCTTGACGCGATATATCGCGTGCTGCCAGACTCGCGATACATCGCGTTCTGTGCGCCGGTAGGCGAAAACCGAGTCGCCCGCATGCCCGAAAAAGGGGCAGAGTGTGACAGATCGCCCATATTCGTCCGAGGAGATGAGGCAGGCCATGGCGCCAGCCATCCAAGCCGAGAACCTGGTCAAGACCTTCGGCGACGTACGAGCCCTGGACGGCGTGAGCCTCGACGTCCCCGAGGGCACGGTGCTCGGGCTGCTCGGCCCGAACGGCGCCGGCAAGACCACCACCGTGCGGATCCTCACCACCCTGCTGCGTCCCGACTCGGGCCGCGCGGTGGTCGCCGGCGTCGACGTGCTCAAGCACCCCAACAAGGTCCGCAGCCTGATCGGCCTGTCCGGCCAGTACGCGGCGGTCGACGAGTACCTCACCGGCTTCGAGAACCTCCAGATGGTCGGCGAGCTCTACCAGATGAGCGCCCGTCAGGCGAAGGTCCGGGCGCTGGAGCTGCTGGAGTGGTTCAACCTCGCCGAGGCCAAGGACCGCACCGCCAAGACCTACTCCGGCGGCATGCGCCGCCGCCTCGACCTCGCCGCCGCGCTGGTCGTCCGGCCGCCGGTGATGTTCCTCGACGAGCCGACCACCGGCCTCGACCCGCGCAACCGGCTCGCGCTCTGGGAGGTCATCGAGACCTTGGTCGAGCAGGGCACCACGCTGCTGCTCACCACCCAGTACCTGGAGGAGGCCGACCGGCTGGCGCACGACATCGCCGTCGTCGACCACGGCCGGGTGATCGCCCGCGGCACCGCCGACCAGCTCAAGGCCCAGATCGGCGGCGAGCGGATAGAGGTCGTGGTGCACGAGCCGGGCCTGGTCACCGACGCGGTCGCGGCGCTGTCCGGGTACGCGCTGGGCGAGCCGGCGGTGGAGAAGAACACCCGCCGGATCACCGTGCCGGTCAGCGGCGGCGCCCGGGTGCTCGCCGACGTCATCCGCGAACTGGACGCCCGCGGCATCGAGATCGACGACATCGGCCTGCGCCGCCCGACCCTGGACGACGTGTTCCTCACCCTCACCGGCCACGTCGCCGAGGCGGTGGAGGAGGAGAACGGCTCCGGCGGCCGCGGCCGGGGCGGCCGGGGCAAGGTCGGGCCGTCCGCCGAGGGGCCGCCCGCCGAGGGGCCGCCCGCCGAGGGGCCGCCCGCCGAGGGGCCGGACGGCTCCGACGGCCAGGGACCGGACAAGCGGGCCGTCGCGGCCGGAACGGAGCGCTGAGATGAGCACCGCCACCGAGCACGCCATCGGCGAGGCGATGCCCAGGCAGCGCCGCGGCGTCGCCGCCACCCTGCACGACTCCTGGGTGGTCGCCAAGCGCAACCTGCGCCGGATGACCAGGATCCCCGAGATCGTGGTCTTCGGGCTGATGCAGCCGGTCATGTTCGTGCTGCTGTTCTCGTACGTGATGGGCGGGGCGATCAAGATCCCCGGGGCGAGCTCCAGCTCCGACTCGTACATCCAGTTCCTGATGGCCGGCATCTTCGCCCAGACCGTCACCTTCGCCGTCGCCGGCGCCTCCGCCGGGATCGCGGAGGACATGACCAAGGGCCTGGTGGACCGCTTCCGCTCGCTGCCGATGGCCCGCTCGGCCGTGCTGGTCGGCCGCACCCTGGCCGACCTGTGCCAGACCGCGTTCACGGTGGTCGTGCTGGCCCTGGTCGCGCTGCTGGTCGGCTGGCGGATCCACGACGGCGTGCTCAACGCACTCGGCGCCTTCGGCCTGCTGCTCCTGCTCGGCTACGCGTTCTCCTGGATCGGCGCGCTGATCGGCCTCTCGGTGCGCAGCCCCGAGGCGGCCACCTCGGCCGGCCTGATCTGGCTGTTCCCGCTGACCTTCGTCTCCAACGCCTTCGTGCCGGTCAGCTCGATGCCGGGCTGGCTGCAGGCGGTCGCGTACTGGAACCCGTTCAGCGCCACCGTGCAGGCCTGCCGGGACCTGTTCGGCAACCAGGTCGGCCCGGTGGACGCCACCTGGCCGATGCAGCACGCCGCACTGGTATCGGTGCTCTGGTCGGTGCTGATCACCGCGGTGTTCTCCTGGCTGTCGGTGCGCAAGTACCGCTCGGCCGTGGGCTGAACCGCGCCCGGTACGCCGCGAGGGCGGCCGCGGAGTCCCTGGACTCCGCGGCCGCCCTCGTCGGTCGGTCAGGCCTGGCTAGGTCGGATCACGCCGGATCACGCCGGATCACGCCGGATCACGCCGGATCAGGCCTGGTCAGCCGGCGTGCGGCACGACCTTGACGATCTTCACCATGGCGGGCTTGCCGTTCGGCAGCTCGTAGGTCGCCTCGTCGCCGATCTGCTTGCCGTCGATCGCGCGGCCCAGCGGCGACTGCGGCGAGTAGACGTCCATGGTGTCGGCGCCGGCGACCTCGCGCGAGGCGAGCAGGAACTCCATGGTGTCGTCCTCGTCGCCGTCGAAGGCGACCGTGACGACCATGCCCGGGGCCACCACACCCGAGTCGGCCGGGGCCTCGCCGACCTTGGCACGCTCCAGCAGCTGGGTCAGCTGGCGGATGCGCAGCTCGTACTTGCCCTGCTCCTCCTTGGCCGCGTGATAGCCGGCGTTCTCCTTGAGGTCGCCCTCCTCGCGCGCCGCCTCGATCTTCTGGGCGATCTCGATGCGCCAGGGCCCGGTCAGGTGATCCAGCTCGGCCTTCAGCTGGTCGTAGCCGGCCTGAGTGAGCCAGGTCACGTTCTCACTGGTCTGGGTCACGGGTGCTCCTCGTAGGTGCTGGGGCTGTGCTGAGGGTGTGAGTCGTCAGCAGGGTTGGTGGTGATATCGGTCGTAACTACAAAGCAACGCCCGCTCCCGTACCATCCGGTGCGGAAGGGGCGAAACCACGAGCCTAACAAGTCCTGCCGACAAGCAGAAGGGTCGTTGGCGCGCCATTGACGTCGGCGTTGCGCCACGGTGTACAGCGAATGCGCCACGGTGTACGGGGGCGGTGCGTGCCGGGCCGGGTGCGGGACTTCCTACGGATGCCCGTTCTCCCGATCGGTTATGCGCCGGTGCCCGGCAGAGTACCGGTGGTGCCCGGCAGAGTACCGGTGAGCGCGGCGCGCTGCCGGTGCGACTCGGCGGCCGGGCCTCCTCCTCCGCGCTCCTTCGGGGGCTTACTTCTTCGCCGGCGTGCAGCCCAGCAGTTCGGCGGTGGTGCCACGGGCGGTGGTCCGCAGCGTGACCACGGCGTCGTAGCTGGAGCCGTCGGCCGGCACCGGGAAGTCGGCCACCCCGACCACCGAGCCGTCCGAACCCTGCGAGCGGACCGTGCAGCTGCCGGCCGTCCCGCCGCTCTTGCGCACCGCCAGGTGCAGCTCGACCTCGGAGTCCGAGACCGCCTGGAAGGTCGGCACCGAGCCGTTGATCGTGGTCTCGCGCAGCAGGTAGGAGCCGCCCAGCCAGGCCACCAGGCCCAGGCCCAGCACGCCGCAGACCGCGCCGACCACCTTCAGGCGGCGGTCCGAATCGCGGTCGCCGCGCCGGCCGTAGCGCCCCTCGGGCAGCTGCGGGGTGGTGGTGCTCGCGTTCATCGGACCCAGTCCTCTCCTGACGGGAGGGGCCGCGCGGGTGGTGCGGGGGAATGCGACGCTCCTCCAGTCCGTCACTATAGGAGGGGCACGCCCGCGGCCGGTCCGGCGGGGGCGGGGCTCGACCGGGCCGGGGTTCGTGCGCGGCCGGTCCCGCGGCGACGCGGCCCCGACGTGAGCGGCTCGTACGGTGGGCGGACCGGACTTCGCGGAACGCCCGATATGTGGAAGGAACGCAAGGCGTTGACTGAGCAGTTGCGACTGATGGCGGTGCACGCCCACCCGGACGACGAGTCCAGCAAGGGCGCGGCCACCATGGCCATGTACGTCGAGCAGGGAGTGGACGTGCTCGTGGCCACCTGCACCGGGGGCGAACGCGGGTCGGTTCTCAACCCCAAGCTCCAGGGGGACCCGTACATCGAGGAGAACATCCACGAGGTGCGCCGCAAGGAGATGGACGAGGCCCGGGCGATCCTGGGCGTCAAGCAGGCCTGGCTCGGCTTCGTCGACTCCGGCCTGCCCGAGGGCGACCCGCTGCCCCCGCTGCCCGAGGGCTGCTTCGCCCTGGAGGACGTGAAGGAGGCGGCCGAACCGCTGGTCCGGCTGATCCGGGAGTTCAAGCCGCAGGTCATCACGACCTACGACGAGAACGGCGGCTACCCGCACCCCGACCACATCATGACTCACAAGATCACCATGCTGGCCTTCGACGCCGCCGGCGACCCGGACGCCTACCCGGAGGCCGGCGAGCCCTGGCAGCCGCTGAAGGTCTACTACAACCACGGATTCCCGATGGGCCGCATCCGCGCCCTGCACCAGTACCTCACCGAGCACGGCCACGACTCGCCGTACGGGGAGTGGATCGCGGGCTGGGAGAAGAGCGGCCGCCAGGAGCGCGAGATCACCACCCGGGTGAGCTGCGGCGACTGGTTCGAGACCCGCGACCGCGCGCTGATCGCCCACGCCACCCAGATCGACCCCGACGGGCCGTGGTTCCGCGTCCCGCTGGACGTCCAGCGCGAGGTCTGGCCCACCGAGGACTACGAACTCGCCCGTACCCTGATCGACGTGGACCTGCCGGAGGACGACCTGTTCGCCGGCCTGCGCACCCCCACCCTGGCCGTCGAGGCCGCCGACACGCGCGACTGAACCACCCCCCGATGGCCCGGCTCCCCGTGAGCCGGGCCACCATAGAGATATGAGCGCCCCCGTGAACCTCGTCAACCTCGCCGCCGACCTCGCCGTCGACGACGCCAAGGTCACCCCCGGACTCCTCGGCTTCGTCGTCTTCGCCGCCCTCGGCGTGGCCACCTGGTTCCTGGCCAAGTCCATGAACCGGCAGTTCAAGAAGGTCGACTTCGCGGAGGAGCCGGAAGCCCCCAAGGAGTAGCGCGCGGGCGCGCGCGGGGCCCGGCTCGCCGCAGCCGGTGTCCCGGCGCCCGGCCCCCGATGCGCGAGGATGGGGGGCATGCCGAACCGTCTCGCGGACGCGACCTCGCCGTACCTGCTGCAACATGCCGAGAACCCGGTCGACTGGTGGCCCTGGGGGCCGGAGGCGTTCGCGGAGGCGGAGCGGCGGGGGGTCCCGGTGCTGCTCAGCGTCGGGTACGCGGCGTGCCACTGGTGCCAGTGAACTCGTCAACCGAGTAGTCGGTCCGGCGGGACGTTACCGGCACCGCCCGGCCCGGGCTGAGGACCCATGGCGAGCCACCCGCCCGGCAAGCAGGAGACGGGCGGATCAGAGTTTCCGCACCCCGAGGTCAGCGAAGAGCTTCCTGGTGGCGGGGTCGACCGAGTAGAGCACCAGGCCGCGGATGGAACGGGTCATCAGCACGCCGTAGGCCCTGCACAACGCTCGGGTGAGTTCGGTGTCGTCCTCGATGCGTGAGGCCTTGCTCTTCACGTGCTCGCGTTGGGCGACCCAGGCGCCGTCCTCCCACGTGAGATCGGGGCCCACGATCACGCCGCCCCACTCGTACTCGAGCCCCTGGGCCGTGTGCACGCACCCGATCTGCCCGAAGCCTCCGGGGTCGGTCGCCCAGAACTTCCGCTTGGGTATTCCCTGGGTGCTGTGGTTGTCGCCGGCATTCCAGGGGCGTGCCCAGTCGGGATCGGGGCTGACGTCGGGGAAGGTGCCGGTGTCGTCGGTCCAGCCCCAGCACATTCCGGCGCTCATCCGGGCGCTCACGCCCGCCGGGTCCCTGCTTTGGAGGAAGGACTCCATCTCGGCGGCACTGTCAGCGTAGTAGAGCTCGAAGGGTTCGGGATCGGTGGCGCCGTCCGGGCGCCACGTGATGGGGTCCCCGGCCATGAGTCGGCTGACCCAAGTGTCGTAGGTCGAGCTGCCGACGGTTCGGAGTACCCGGTCCAAGTTGATCGGCACGATCTCCACGCCGAGGCTCCAGAGCTCGCTCTTGAGTCTCTCCGGAGACCAGACCTCCTCCGCGAAGAGGCGTTGATCGCCGTCGATGAAGAAGACCGGCACGCGAGCGCGGGTGACGACTACCTCCACCGAGCTCGGCCCCGTCGACCGCATACTGAAGGAGCCGGTCATGGGCCGCTCGCTGAGGCGGTGGGCTTCGTCGCAGACGATCAGGTCCAGTTCGTCGGGTCCAAACTTGTCGGCGACCTGCACCAGCGGCCTGAAAACCTTCTGGTACCCCTTGGCGGCCCGCTTGAAGGTATCGCGGGAGGCGACGCCACCGGAAACGAAGGCAGCAGAGCGCCCGGCTTGCAGCGCGTCTCCCAGAGCGGTCAGCGCGACGAGCGACTTGCCGCTGCCCGCACGTCCCTCGATGACGAAGACCTTCTTCACCCCCTGAGGCTCGACGGCTCCGGTGGCATCGGCGATCGCCCGGACCGCCCGCAGTTGGTGTTCGACGAGACTGAATCGGGTGTGCCCGTTGACGATCGCCCCGGTCTCGTCGGTCAGAAGGTTGCTCGAGCGTCGACGCCCGAGCAACTCCTGCGCGGCCTCCGCGCCGGAGTCCGAGCTGAAGTTCGCGGTCAGGAACTTCTCCAGGTCCCCTGGCTGCCGCGCGGTGAATGTGGGGATCCCGGGGCGAGGGGACACCTGGCTGATCCACTGGTGGTCCGGATCCATCAGGTTGTGCAGGTAGGCCGCGCCCACGAGGTTGACGTAGCGGTCGTCGAACATGCTGTGGTGTCTGAGAAGGTCGTCCATGTTGTTACTGACCTGGACCGCAGGATGCTTGACGTGCCTCTCGTACTCAGAGAACGGCGCATAGACCAGATCCCTGGCGCAGCGCTCGCAGAGCGTGCTGTTTCCCGCGGTCCTGCAGGAGGCGCAGAGCCCGGCCGTCTTCGAGACGGTCGGACGCTCGATACTGCCCCACTGCTTGAGCTCGATGACCGCGTAGCTGAGCCGTCCCGACGGATGCCGGCCGGCCAGGACCACGTCGATGTGGTTCATCCGGCCGTCGGCTAGGTACTCGATGAACATCCGCACCTGGCCGAGCCCGAGGTTGTCCAGTGTGGTTGCCAGCTCGTAGACGCTTTCACGCCAGGCTCTGACCTCGGCGGGACTCGGCTTTTTGTCCTTCGGGTGCGCGGCGGTGTAGCACTCGCTGATCTTCCGGACCAACTGATGGCGGTCTCGTACCAGACGCTGTACGGACCAGAACGCCTCCAGCGGCTTCCAACCGCCCCCGACCGCCATCCCGTTTACCCTCCAGCGAATGGAAACTCTCCCGAGCCGATTCACTGGAACCTAGCAGAATCGTATTGTCATTCAATCTGGGTTTCCCTGGCCGGGTGCGAGTGCAAGGGTTGCGACGGCACCGGGATGGAATCCACGCCTCCGTGCGCCAGAGGCAAGAGAGGTACTCCGGTTGTGGTACCCGGACCACGGCGGCGCCGGCCCGGGTGAGCCCTCAGGGCTGAGCCGCGTGAGAGGCTGGTTCGCATGAACCGTCTCGCCGACGTGACCTCGCCCTATCTCCAGCAGCATGCCGAGAACCCGGTCGACTGGTGGCCCTGGGGGCCGGAGGCCTTCGCGGAGGCGGAGCGGCGAGGGGTCCCGGTGCTGCTCAGCGTCGGGTACGCGGCGTGCCACTGGTGTCACGTGATGGCCCACGAGAGCTTCGAGGACACCGGGGTCGCCGGCTACCTGAACGAGCGGTTCGTCGCCGTCAAGGTGGACCGGGAGGAGCGGCCTGACGTCGATGCCGTCTACATGGAGGCCGTGCAGGCCGCCACCGGGCAGGGCGGCTGGCCGATGACGGTGTTCCTCACGCCCGACAAGGAGCCGTTCTACTTCGGCACCTACTTCCCGCCGGAGCCCCGGCACGGCATGCCGTCCTTCCGTCAGGTGCTGGAAGGCGTCGACGCCGCCTGGCGGGGCCGGCGGCAGGAGGTCGCGGAGGTCGCCGGGCGGATCCGGGCCGACCTCGCCGAGCGCGCCGCCGTCTACTCGGCCGGTGCCCACCATCCGCCCGCCGGCGCAGATCTGCACCAGGCGCTGGTCGCCCTCAGCCGGGAGTTCGACGACCGGCACGGCGGCTTCGGGGGCGCGCCCAAGTTCCCGCCGGCCATGGTCGTCGAGTTCCTGCTGCGCCACCACGCCCGCACCGGCTCCGAGGCGGCCCTGGAGATGGCCGTCCGCACCGGCGAGGTGATGGCCCGCGGCGGCATCCATGACCAACTCGGCGGCGGCTTCGCCCGGTACGCGGTCGACGCCGGCTGGGTCGTGCCGCACTTCGAGAAGATGCTGTACGACAACGCCCTGCTGCTGCGCGCCTACCTGCACCTGTGGCGGTCCACCGGCTCCCCGCTGGCCCGTCGGACCGCGCTGACCACCGCCGACTTCCTGCTGCGCGAACTGCGCACTCCCGAAGGCGCGTTCGCGTCCGCGCTGGACGCCGACAGCCTCGACGAGGAGACCGGGCAGTCCACCGAAGGCGCCTACTACGTGTGGGAACCCGGCCAGTTGGTCGACCTGCTCGGCCCCGCCGACGCGGCCACCGCCGCCCGGCTGTTCACCGTCACCGCCGGCGGAACCTTCGAACATGGCACCTCCGTTCTCCAACTCCTCGCCGATCCCGAGGACTTCACCGAGTACGAGACCATCCGCGCCCGGTTGTTCGAGGCCCGCGCCCGGCGGCCCGCCCCCGCCCGCGACGACAAGGTCGTCGCCGCCTGGAACGGCCTCGCCATCGCCGCCCTCGCCGAGACCGGCGCCCTCCTGGAGCGCCCCGACCTCGTCGAGGCCGCCGAACGCGCCGCCGACCTGCTGCTCGCCGTCCACCTCACCCCCGACGGCCGGCTGCTGCGCACCTCCCGCGACGGCCGGGCCGGCACCAACGCGGGCGTCCTGGAGGACTACGCCGACACCGCCGAGGGCTTCCTGTCCCTGTACGCCGTCACCGGCGACGCCGCCTGGCTGCAACTGGCCGGCGGACTCCTCGACACCGTGCTCAAGCACTTCACCGACGAGGCCTCCGGCGCGCTCTACGACACCGCCGACGACGCCGAGGAACTCATCCGACGCCCCCAGGACCCCACCGACAACGCCACCCCGTCCGGCTGGACAGCCGCCGCCGGCGCCCTGCTCACCTACGCCGCCTACACCGGCTCCGACCGGCACCGGACGGCCGCCGAACGGGCCCTCGGCATCGTCGGCGCGCTCGCGTCCCGGGCCCCCCGGTTCATCGGCTGGGGCCTCGCCGTCGCCGAGGCGCTGCTCGACGGGCCGCGCGAAGTCGCCGTCGTCGGCCCGGCCGACGACCCGGCCACCGCCGCACTGCGCCGGGCCGCGCTGCTCGGGACCGCGCCCGGGGCGGTCGTCGCGGTGGGCGCGCCGACGGGCCCGGCGGATGGTTCGGTGGAGAACCCGGCGGATGGTTCGGCGGACGGTTCGGTGGAGGACGGCGGCGCGGAGGTGCCGCTGCTGGTGGGCCGGCCGCTGGTCGGCGGAGCGCCCGCCGCCTACGTCTGCCGGCACTTCGCCTGCGAAGCGCCGACCACCGACCCGGCGGTCCTCGGCGAGCGGCTGGGCGTCGCCGTCGAATAAAACGCTGGTGGGAGGGGTGCGGCCGGGCCAGAATGGGCCATGACCTGGACCTTGAGCAGCTCGTTCGACGACTTCCGGCGCCACGCGGAAGAGTTCCTCGCCGCCCGCCCGGCCGAGAGCACCGTCCTGCTCACGGTCGTACACCGGCTGGCCGAACGCGGCCTGGACGTGTTCGGGCAGCGGCCACCGGTCTTCGGCTGGTGGCGCCCGACGGACGGCGGTCCGGTCGAAGGAGCCTTCCTCCAGACGCCGCCGTTCGGCCCCCGGCTCTCCTGCACACCGGCGGCGGCAGTCGAGCTGGCGGTCGAACTGGCCTCCGCCGGGAGCGAGTTCACCGAGGTGTCCGGCGTCGGCGGAGGCGCGGACGCGGTCCGGGCCTTCGCCGCGGCCTGGACCGCCGCCACCGGTGCCGGCCAGTCCGTCCGCTTCAACGAACGGCTCTACCGGCTCGGCGAGTTGACCGACCCGCCCCGCCCGCCCGCCGGCCACCACCGGCCCGCCGCCCCGGCCGACCGCGAACTGGCGATCCGCTGGTACGAGGAGTTCCTCGTCGAAGCCGGGGTCGACCTGCCCAACGTCCCCCAGGCCGTCGACGACCGGATCGCCACCGGCGGCCTCCACCTGTGGGAGGACGGCGGCCGCCCCGTCGCCCTGGCCGGCAGTAGCCCGGTGATCGCCGGCATGTCCCGCATCGGCCCCGTCTACACCCCGACCGACCAGCGCGGACGCGGCTACGCCAGCGCCGTCACCGCCGCCGCCTCCGCCCACGCCCTCGCCCAGGGGGCGGCCGAGGTCCTGCTCTACACCGACCTCGCCAACCCGACCAGCAACTCCATCTACCAGCAGATCGGCTACCGGCCGGTCGAGGACTGCCTGACCCTGGACTTCACGACGCGGGGCGGAAATTACGCGTAGTCGACCGGGCGGCCGCCGACCACCTTCGTGTCGAAGGGGTCGACGGCCGCTGTCGCGGCGGGTGCCGGCAGGTGGTCCGCGTTCACGTACGTCTGCGCGCAGGTCAGCAGATTGCCGCCGGCCGACTTCATGTCACCGGCCAGGCCGTCCAGCAGCGCCTTCCAGGCCGCCCCGCACCCCTGCAACGCCGCCCCGCTCCGCCAACCCGCCAGACTCGCAGCCGCCTTGGCGCTCGGCTCGGCCAACTTCGCGGTCTCGTCAGGCACTTTCCCGGCGACGGTCAGCGCACTGTTCCCGGCTGCGGTCAACTCGCCCGGTTTGACGGTGAATCCTGGGTCGCTCGGCACGATGTCCCCCCGGACGTCCGATGTCGGTCGTGGGTTATGGTAGCGGCGAGTACTGGGGGGTGCACTCATGGTTGACACGGATCGGCAAGCGGGAGAGAACCGCCTCGATCTCGCGAGCCTGAAGAACGCCAAGCCGGAGGACCTGCACACGGCGGCGGACGCCTACGACGCGCTGCACAAGGCGTACACGCAGCACACCGCCGACTGGAAGAGCGGTACCGCCGACCGGGTCCACGGATCCGGCTGGACCGGCCCGGCGGCCGACGCCGCCTTCCACTCACTGGACGGCACCACCAGCCAACTGCACGCCGCCGAAACCGAACTGGCCGCCATCGGCCAGACCCTGCGAGACCACGCCGACCTCTTCGGGCTGGCCCAGTCGAAACTCCGTCAGGCCCTCATCGACGCCACCGCCAAGGGACTGACGGTCAGCGACACCGGGACGGTGAGCTGGCCCCCGGCGACCGGCCCCGTGGACGCCACCTGGGAGACGAAACAGAAGACGGCGGCCGAGGACGTCGCCAAGCGGATCAATGCCGCCATCACGGAGGCGAGTGCGGCCGACCAGACCCTGGCGGGGCTGCTCAAGGGCTTCACCCAGCACGCCACCAGCAAGTCGGGGCTGACCCTCGCCGTCGCCGAGGCCGACCAGAAGGCGGCGAACAGCCCGGGCTCCCCCTACCTCAGGGACATGCCCGCCGTGGGGACGCCCCCGACGGAGGTCAACAACTGGTGGAACGGCCTCGACCCGGCGGGCCGGCAGTGGTACATCGACCACCACCCGGAGAACATCGGAAACCTGGACGGGGTTCCGGCGGAGATGCGAAACCGGGTCAACCGGGCGTACCTGGACAAGCGGATGAGGGAACTCGAAGGTAGGAACCGGACGAAGGAAGAAGAGGCGGAGTACCAGAAGCTCAGGCCCATCCAAGAGCGCCTCGCCCAGGATGCCCGGGCGAAGGACGGTCGGCCACCCACCTACCTGATCGGCGTCGGCACCGAAGGCCAAGGCCGCGCGATCCTGTCCTTCGGAAACCCTGACACCGCCACCGACATCTCCTCCTACGTGCCGGGGATCACGACCACCCCCGATTCGCTCGGCGCGGCGAAGCCAGGTACCACGCCCGGCACCAACGAGGCGGAAAACGCGTTGAACGTCTGGCGAGAGGCCAACAAGAAGATCAAGCCCGGTGGATCGGCGGCCTCCATCATCTGGCTCGGATACGACCCGCCGGACATCGACATCAAAGCGGCCACGTCCGAGCGGGCGGTCAAGGGCGCACCCGATTATGCGAGGTTCGTCACCGGGCTCCGGGCGACCAACATGAGCGGCCAGAGCCCGCACATCACCTCGATGGGGCACAGTTACGGCTCGCTCCTCGTCGGACAGGCCACGAAGATGGCCGCCCACCAGGGGAACTACACGCTGCCGGACGACGTGGTGATCATCGGCAGTCCCGGTGTCGGCGTGACACACGCCTCGGACCTGGGGATGCCCGCCGGGCATGTGTGGGCGGGCGCGGCCGGCAACGACCCGGTCACCCAAATCCCCTCGGCGAACGCCGCGACGGTGCCCTGGCCCTTCGGCGGCTTGGTCGGCGCCGACCCGCACGACCTCTGGTACGGGAGAGACCCAGCGAGCGAGTCCTTCGGGGCAAAGCGCTTCACCGTCGACGGTTGGAGCAAGTCGTGGAGCTGGGAGGACTTCGGGATGCACACCAAGTACCTGGCCCCGGAGACCGGCGGCCCCTCGTTGGGCAACATTGCCTCGATCGTGACGGGCAAGGCAGACGACGTTCACCTGACGGAGGGCCGATGACGACCCGCTGGAAGGTGATCGGCTCGATCGTGCTGTCGTTCGTCGTCACGGTGGCTCTTGGTGCGGTGCTGTTCGCCAACGGGTACGGGCCGTTGGCGTTGGCCGATCGATCGGGCCGGGTGAGGACAAGCGAGGGGAAGGGCCGGATCGACCATGCCCTGCGCGCCACCATGGATGGAGTTTCGCCTTCATTCACCTATGCGGGGGCCGAGTTCGAGGTGCGAAGGGAGGACGATCTCTGGGACGGCGAGCGGAGTATGGGTTCGGCCGTCACCGAGATCGTCACCGTGCGGACCGCGGTCTCGCGGGCAAAACTGCCGACCTTGATGGATCAGGTGACCCAAGCCTGGAAGGCACTTGGGAGCCGGGTGGTCGATCGATCGGACCCCGCCGATGAGATTCAGGCCCTGCGCGGTATGGGAGACGTGGGTGGGGAGACGTTCCTGACGTTCTACGCGAGGGCCCAGCAAGACTCGACCTACCTGGTGACGTTCAGGGCAGAGGCCATTGGGGTGCTGTACCAGCCCGCCCATGAGTACAAGCCCGTGCCCCCGCTCGTCCGAACATCGCTCGACGCCAAGGTCGATGTGGTCGACGACCCGTACTGGTCGCACTGACGCCGCGCCCGTCACTCCCAGTCCCACCTGATTCCCAGCAGGCACGGCCGCAGTGCCGTCGCGACCAGGTGGACGCAGTGGTGGCCGTCCAGGGTCAGTTCCTCCGTCTCGTAGGGGGCTTCGCCCGGGGAGTGGAGGGCGAAGCGGTGGCAGCGGACGGGGAGGGCGGCGGGGTGGAAGGTGATCTGGAGGACGTACTGGCCGGCGCCGGAGTTGAAGCCGCGGACGTATTCGCAGCTGGGGTCGGGGGAGGGGGCGTCGTCGAAGCCGTAGCCGAGGAGGTGGGTGTCGCCGGCGCGTAGGCGGCGGTCGAGGAGGAGTTCGGCGACGAGCAGGTGGTGGGTCTGGTCGCGGCGGATGCGGCCGGGGCGGCAGTTCTCTTCGGCGCGGACGCCGACGCGGGTGATGTCGCTGCCGGGGTCGCCCTGGTAGAGGGCGAGGTAGCGGTCGATGCCGTCGCGGTGGGCGCGGAGGGCGTGTTGGGAGTCGCGACGGGCGAGTTGGCGGTCGGGGCCGAGGCGGATGCGTTCGATGTGGGTGATGGTGTGCAGGCCGGTGTCGCGGGGGCCGGCGATGGTGGCGAGCAGGTCGTCGACGGCGGTGGCGGGGGAGATGAGGTCGCGGTAGGGGCGTACGGGTGGGCCGGCGGGGGTGGTGTCGGCGGCGCGGCGGGGGCCGAGCAGGCGGGTGAGGGAGTGTTCGGGGAGGTCGAGGACGTCTTCGAGGGCGGCGACGGCGCGGAGGGATTCGGGGCGTTCGGGGCGGCGGCGGCCTTGTTGCCAGTAGCTGAGGCTGGTGAGTCCGACGTGGACGCCGCGCAGGGCGAGGTGGCGTCGGATGCGGTGGAGGGCGAGGCCGCGGGTGGCGATGGCGGTGCGCAGGGCGAGGTGGAAGGGGCCGGTGCGGAGGGCGGCGGTGAGGTCGGCCTGGTCGGTGCGGTGGATGACGGCCTCCTGGGGGACGGGCGCGGGCAGACCGTGTTTGACCGTGAATATTCACATCAGGGCGGCGGTTTGTCACCGGTCCTGGCGTGCCACGCGGGGGTTTTCGGGGTGGCGTTCACACCCGTGGCCGGTCGTTCACACCTGAACTGTGATGGTCCTGGGGGCCGTTGACCGGCTTCCGGGGGCGGCGGGATGCTCATGGCGCGATCCGGACCGCGCCCCCACACAGCACCTCGCTCCGCTTGTGCAAGGAGGCATTTCCCCCATGCCAGTTCCACGGATACGGCTGCGCCGCGCGGTCTCGCTGCTCGCCCTCGGCGTGCTGGGCCCGGCGTTGACCGCGGCGGCGGCCACTCCGGCGCTCGCCGCCCCCGCCCAGGATCTCGCTCCCGTCCAGGACCGTGCCCCGGCGCAGGTTCGCCAGGCTGCCGCGCCCGGCAGCACGGCCGATCTGGCCGGCACGTTCAAGAAGCTCAACATCACCATGCAGCAGCAACAGCAGACCAACTGGTGCTGGGCGGCGAGCGGGAACACCATCGCCACCTGGTTCGGCTACAACTACAGCCAGAACCAGTTCTGCAACGCCGCGTTCGGCCGTTCGGCCAACTCCAGCTGCCCCAACAGCCAGGCCTCGCTGGCCGATGTGCAGAACGGGCTGGACTGGGTCGGCATCAACCCGGGTTCGTACGTCACCGGCTACCTGCGCTACAACACCGTGCAGGCCGAGGTGGACGCGAACCGGCCGATCGAGACTCGGATCCAGTGGAGTTCCGGCGGCGGGCACATGCACGTCGTCTACGGCTACGACACCAGCAGCAACTGGGTGTACTGGGGCGACCCGTGGCCGTCCAACTACCGCTACAACTGGGCGGACTACAACTACTACGTGAACAACAACACGTTCTCGTGGACCCACTCCCTGTACCGGATCGGCGCGTGAGGGCGACCATGACTGACCTCGGAAAGGCCCGTCGGGCCGCCGTCACCGCCCTGCTCGCCGCCGGCCTCGGGCTGGCGCTGGCCCCGGCCGCGCACGCGGACGGGCCGGCCGGCGCCCCGGTGCCGGTGCCCGTCGCGGATCTGGCGAAGGCCCGTGGCGTGGTCCAGGACCAGGCCGTCCTCGACAAGGTGGGCCACTTCTTCGCCCGCAAGGGTGTCCCGCCGACCCAGCAGCTGACCATCGGTGCGGCGCAGGAGGCGCAGGCGGCGAGCGCGGCCGCGCCGCGGCTGGCCGGCGACACCGTGCCGGTGTACACCCTGGACGCGGGTTTCGTGGCCGGCGCCCCGGGTGCGCCGGTGGCGACGGCCGAGTTCACCGCGAGCAAGGTGGTCGCGGCGGACGGGCAGACGGCCTCGGTGTGGACGATCCGGCAGGGTGACTCCTGGCGGGTGGTCAACATCGCCTCCGGCGGTGACGAGAGCGACTACGCGGCGAAGGCGGCCGGTGGCGGTGGCGGTACGGCGTTCCGCGAGCCGCAGGTGAACGCCTGGTACGTGCTGCGCGACGGCCGGGTGCTGCCGCTGGACGACGAGGCCCGGCGCTCGGTGGGCGCGGGCGGGGTGTCGCTGGCCGCGTACCAGAAGCTGGTGCACCAGCGGTACGGGGACAAGCTGCCCGGCTCGGCGTACGACCGGGAGGGCAAGGGCGGCGGCTACCAGCTGGCGGCCGACCGGGAACGGGCGGCGGGCGGCGGTTCGGCGCTGCCGGCCGTGACGGCGGCCGCGGCCCTGGGCGTCACCGCGCTCGTGGGCGCGGGTGCGGCCGTGCGGCGCAGGGCGGGTGTCCGACGGGGGTAGGGCCTCTCGGGCGCGACGTGCGCGCCACACGTGGGATGCGGCGGGGTCCGGCTGACACAGCCGGGCCCCGCCGTGCTGCGTGCGGCCCCGGCACGCCAGCCCGTAGTCGAGCGGGCGTGCTGCGTGATGTGTCCTGGAAGTAATGCTTCCGCACAAGGAATTGACGCAACGTTGATCTGTCGTTCGCCGCCCGGGGGCAGCTCCGGGTGACGGACGGTAGATACCATGTGGCAATCGGTCAGTGCTGACTGACGCGTGCCGAGAGCGGAGAAGGGGTGGGGCGGCCGGAGCCGACCACGAGCCCGGCGCCGGGAAAGGGGAGTCGAATGGCCGGCAGGGAGTCGAACGCCCAGGTGTGGGGTGCGGCGGTGGTGGTGGCGTCCGCGCTCGCCGTGGTCGCGGCCTACCTGATCAACGGGGCGATGCTGGTCCTGGTCGTCGCCGGGGTCGAGGTGCTGCTGCTCATGGTCTACGTGGGCCGCCGCTGGCGGGCGCTCCACCGGCCGACCGCCCCGCGGGGGCACCGGCCGTCGGCCGTCACCCCGGACGCCGCGCACTGCGAGCGCTGCCGCCGGGCCCGCGAGGCGCTGGACGCCCGGCAGGCGCGCGGCCGCACCGCCGGGCCTGCGGTGGAGCCGTGGCCGGAGGCCGACGTGGCGGACCACCCGCCGTACCCGCGCCGCCCGCAGGGCCGGGCGCCGTACGAGCGCCCCTGGACGGCGGAGCGGGCGGTCGCCCGGTCCGTGGACCGCGCGGCCGCCCGCCGTGGCGCGCCGGGTTCAGCCGGCCGCGCTGTACG
The DNA here is from genome assembly GCF_044741445.1 of Kitasatospora sp. NPDC088160. NCBI lineage: Bacteria > Bacillati > Actinomycetota > Actinomycetes > Kitasatosporales > Streptomycetaceae > Kitasatospora > Kitasatospora sp. NPDC088160. The sequence goes on from NZ_JBIUSS010000034.1 coordinate 34,145, forward strand.
CCACCAGTGAGACCCCGACGTACTGCACGATGAACGCGCCCAGGGTGAAGGCGTGGAACACCTCGTGGAAGCCGAACCAGCGCGGTGACGGATTGGGCCGCTTGAGCCCGTACACCACGCCGCCGATGCTGTAGAGCACCCCGCCGACGATCATCAGCACCAGGACGGCGACGCCGCCGGCGTGCAGGAAGTCCGGCAGGAAGAAGGCGGCGGCCCAGCCGAGCGCGATGTACACCGGTGTGTACAGCCAGCGCGGCGCGCCGACCCAGAACACCCGGAACGCTATTCCGGCCAGCGCGCCGCCCCAGGCCACCCAGAGCAGCACCTGCTGGTCGGCGCCCTTGAGCAGCAGGATCGTGAACGGCGTGTAGGTGCCCGCGATGATCAGGAAGATGTTCGCGTGGTCCAGCCGCCGCAGCACGGCGTCCCCGCGCGGGCCCCAGTCGAAGCGGTGGTAGACCGCGCTGACCCCGAACAGCAGCCAGGCGCTGATCGAGTAGATCGCGCAGGCGATCTTGGCGGGGGTGGAGTCGGCCAGGCAGATCAGCACGATCCCGGCGGCGACGGTGGCGGGGAACATCCCGGCGTGCAGCCAGCCGCGCCACTTCGGCTTGCGTCCCGAGGCCTCGTTCTCCGCGCCCTCGTTCTCCGTGCTCTCGATGAGCTCAGCAGTCATGCGCAGCATGCTACCCGCTACCTACGGGGCCGTAGGTTACTGACGCGTAGGAAAGTGGTGATCATCACTCTTGGACGTTTTGGAGTATTCGAGGTGTCCGCGAGGGTGTCCGGGCCGGGATGTGGACGACCTATTACTGGCCGGTAATCGTACTTACTGTAGTAAAAGATAAGTCAATTTCGACGCTGTGCCGCAGTTTGGCGTTGGAGCCGGAGCTACGCTGCAAGCACCCTCAGACCCCCGCTACGCCACCTCCTCGCCGAGATGGTGTGAAACGGAGCGATCGTGTCGTACGAGATCTCTGCTCTCAGCGCCTCCGCGCCCACCCGCCACCAGCGCCTGCTCGCGTGGGTGAACGAGATCGCCGAGCTCACCCAGCCGGACCGCGTCGAGTGGTGCGACGGCTCCGACGAGGAGTACCAGCGCCTCGCGGACCTGCTGGTGGCTCAGGGCACCTTCAAGAAGCTCAACGAGGAAAAGCGCCCCAACTCCTACTACGCCGCCTCGGACCCGACGGACGTGGCGCGCGTGGAGGACCGCACCTACATCTGCTCCGAGCAGGAGAAGGACGCCGGTCCGACCAACAACTGGAAGGCCCCGGCCGAGATGCGGGAGGTCTTCCAGGGCGAGAAGGGACTGTTCCGCGGCGCGATGAAGGGCCGCACGATGTACGTCGTGCCCTTCTCGATGGGCCCGGTCGGTTCCCCGCTGGCCGCGTACGGCGTCGAGATCACCGACTCCGCCTACGTCGCCGTGTCGATGCGCGTGATGACCCGCATGGGCAAGGCGGTGCTGGACCAGCTCGGCGAGGACGGCGACTTCGTCAAGGCCGTGCACACCGTCGGCGCCCCGCTGGCCGAGGGCCAGGCGGACGTGCCGTGGCCGTGCAACAGCACCAAGTACATCTCGCACTTCCCGGAGACCCGGGAGATCTGGTCCTTCGGCTCCGGCTACGGCGGCAACGCCCTGCTCGGCAAGAAGTGCTACGCGCTGCGCATCGCCTCGACCATGGCCCGTGACGAGGGCTGGCTGGCCGAGCACATGCTGATCCTGAAGCTCACCCCGCCGTCCGGCGAGGTCAAGTACGTCGCCGCCGCCTTCCCGTCGGCCTGCGGCAAGACCAACCTGGCCATGCTCCAGCCGACCGTCCCGGGCTGGAAGGTCGAGACGATCGGCGACGACATCGCCTGGATGCGCTTCGGCGCCGACGGCCAGCTCTACGCGATCAACCCCGAGGCCGGTTTCTTCGGTGTCGCCCCCGGCACCGGCGTGGACACCAACGCCAACGCCATCGACACCCTGTGGGGCAACACGGTCTTCACCAACGTCGCGCTGACCGACGACGGCGACGTGTGGTGGGAGGGCCTGACCGAGGAGCCCCCGGCGCACCTCACCGACTGGCGCGGCAACGACTGGACCCCCGAGTCCGGCACCCCGGCCGCCCACCCGAACGCCCGCTTCGCCGTCCCGGCCGCGCAGTGCCCGACCATCGCCCCCGAGTGGGAGGACCAGTCGGGCGTGCCGATCTCGGCGATCCTGTTCGGCGGCCGCCGCGCCACCGCCGTCCCGCTGGTGACCGAGTCCTTCACCTGGCAGCACGGCGTCTTCCTCGGCGCCAACATCGCGTCCGAGAAGACCGCCGCCGCCGAGGGCACCGTCGGCGAGCTGCGCCGCGACCCGTTCGCGATGCTGCCGTTCTGCGGCTACAACATGGGCGACTACTTCGCCCACTGGCTGAAGGTCGGCGCCCAGGCGGACGCCGCGAAGCTGCCGAAGATCTACTACGTCAACTGGTTCCGCAAGAACGCCGAGGGCGCGTTCGTCTGGCCGGGCTACGGCGAGAACAGCCGCGTCCTCAAGTGGATCGTCGAGCGCCTGGAGGGCACCGGCGAGGGCGTCGAGACCCCGATCGGCGTGCTGCCGACCGTCGACGGCTTCGACCTCGGCGACCTGAAGCTGTCCCAGGAGGACCTCGACCTGCTCTTCACCGTGGACGCCGACATCTGGCGCCAGGAGGCCGCGCTGGTGCCGGCCCACCTGGAGCTGTTCGGCGACCACACCCCGAAGGAGCTGTGGGACGAGTACCGGAGCCTCGTCGCGCGCCTCGGCTGAGCCTGAGCCTCAGCAGAGCGAGAGGCGGTCGCGCGGCACGAACCGCGCGCCCGCCGAGTGACAGGACGGCCGGAGTTCCCCCGGGCGGTCTTTCCCCGACCAAGGAGACCGCCCGGGCCGGGACTCCGGCCGTAGTGCTTTCCCCGGGTGCCGGGTGCCGGGTGCCGGGCGCGGGGGCCACGGCTGGGTGCGGCCGTTCCGGGTTACGGCTGGGTGTAGCCGCTCAGGAAGTCGCCGATCCTGGTCACCGCGTCGGTGATCTCCTCCGCCCGGGGCAGCGTGACCAGCCGGAAGTGGTCCGGCTCGGGCCAGTTGAAGCCGGTGCCCTGGACCAGCAGGATGCGCTGGGAGCGCAGCAGGTCCAGCACCATCTGGGCGTCGTCCTTGATCTTGTAGACCTTCGGATCCAGCCGCGGGAACGCGTACAGCGCGCCCTTGGGCTTGACGCAGCTGACCCCCGGGATCTCGTTGAGCAGCCGGTACGCCGCGTCGCGCGAGGCGAGCAGCCGCCCGCCGGGCAGCACCAGGTCGCGGATCGACTGCCGGCCGCCGAGCGCGGCGGCCACCGCGTGCTGGGCGGGCATGTTGGCGCACAGCCGCATCGAGGCCAGCACGGCCAGGCCCTCGATATAGCTGTGGGCCCGCTGCCGGTCGCCGGAGAGCACCATCCAGCCGGAGCGGAAACCCGCGACCCGGTACGCCTTGGACAGGCCGTTGAAGGTGACGCAGAAGAGGTCGGGCGCCAGGGTGGCCAGCGGGACGTGCTCGGCGTCGTCGTAGAGGATCTTGTCGTAGATCTCGTCCGCGTAGACCACCAGCCGGTGCCGGCGGGCGATCTCGACGATGCCCTCCAGCACCTCGCGCGGGTAGACCGCGCCGGTCGGGTTGTTCGGGTTGATCACCACGATGGCCCGGGTCCGGTCGGTGACCTTGGCCTCGATGTCGGCGAGGTCCGGGTACCACTCGGCCTGCTCGTCGCAGCGGTAGTGCACCGCGGTGCCGCCGGCCAGCGAGACCGAGGCGGTCCACAGCGGGTAGTCGGGCGCCGGGACGAGCACCTCGTCGCCGTCGTCCAGTAGCGCGGTCATGGCCAGCTGGATCAGCTCGGAGACGCCGTTGCCGAGGAAGACGTCCTCGACGCTCAGCCCGTGCAGGCCGCGGTCCTCGTAGTGCATGACCACCGCGCGGCGGGCGGCGAGCAGGCCCTTGGAGTCGCCGTACCCGTGCGCGGTCGAGAGGTTGCGCAGGATGTCCTGGAGGATCTCCGGCGGCGCCTCGAAGCCGAAGACGGCGGGGTTGCCGGTGTTGAGCTTGAGGATGCGGTGGCCCTGTTCCTCCAGCCGCATCGCCTCGTCGAGTACCGGGCCGCGGATGTCGTAGCAGACATTGGCGAGCTTGCTGGACTGGATGACCTGCATGCCTGCCTACTTTAGGGGCACCTCCGGGCACTTCGGTGCGCGTCCCGGGACGCGCACCGAACCGCCCGGAGCGGCCTCCTTGGATCGGCAGGCGGGGGTGTCAGCCGACCTTCCAAACCAGGGGCGCGGTGTCCAGGATGTTCCCGTACGTGAGGAAGCTGGGCGGGGTCTCGTTCGGGACGAGATAGACGGCACACAGCTTGACGGACTGCCCGTCCGCGAGCGTGACCAGCGACCGGGTGTCGCACTGCGGGATCGCCTTCTGCAGGGTCGCGGCCGGCAGCGCGCCCGCCGAGTGGTCCTTGGGCTTCACCCAGACCCGCATCATGTAGGCGTCCTCGGCCAGCGGGGCGCCGGTGCGGTTGGTGAAGGAGACGGTGACGTAGTACGGCGTCTTGCCGCTGGTGCTCGTCGACGGGAGGTTGAGCGGGGCGATCTCCGCGGCGGTGCCCTTGACGATCGAGACCGCGGCGGCGTCCACCACCGAGCTCTTGCCGACGTAGCGGCCGGCGCTGCCGAGCGGCAGCGGGCGGTCGTAGCTGACCTGGGTGACGTTGTTGCCGCCGGCGGTGACGGACGGCTGCGGTCCGGCCGGGGCGGTCGGGGTGGTCGGGGTGGCCGGGGCGGTCGAGGCCGCGGAGCCGGTCGGGGTGCCGGGAGCCGTGGAGGCGCCGGCGGCGCCGGTGGGCGGCGCGGCCGGGGCGCTCGGGACGGCCGCCGGGTCGGCGTTGTCCGGCCCGCAGGCCGACAGCGCCAGGACGAGCGCCGCCGCCGGCAGGCCGGCCGCGATTCTCCGGATGGACTGGGTCTTCGTCATGGTCGTTCCCCCGTTGGATGATGTGGTCGGTGCGCCCCGCCCGGTTCCCGGGTGCCGCACGGGCGTGCAGGCGTTGATCGAAAAGGGGGTGCGCCGGTGATGCTAGCCGCAGTCGGCGCGGTGCTGGCCGCATTTCTGGTGGCTCCGCTGTTGCGCGGGCTGGTCACCAGGTTCGCCGTGCCGGAGGGCGAACCCTGGTGCGGTGCCTGCCCGTTGTGCGGGCGCGAGGTGCGACTGCTGCCGCCCACCGGACGCTGTCCGGGCTGCCGGGAGCGGTTGGGCGCGGGCGCCTGGTCGGTGGAGCTGGTGGCGGCCGTGGTCGCCGCCGGGCTGGCGTACGCGGCGGACGGGCCGTCGGCCGCGGCGCTGGGCTGGGCGGCCGGGCTCGGCGTGGTGCTCGGCTTCGTCGACGCCCGGGTGCGCCGGCTGCCGTACCGGCTGACCCTGCCGCTGGTCGGCGGGGTGGCCCCCCTGCTGGCGGTGGCGGCGCTGGCCGCGGGGCGCCCGGGGGTGCTGCTGCGCTGCCTGCTGGTGGCCCTCGCGGTCGGGGCCCTGCTCGAACTGGCGGTCTGGATCGGCGCGTTGGGCCCGGGTGACTCGCCGCTGGGGTTCGCCCTGGGCGGGCTGCTCGGCTGGTACGGCTGGCCGGTGGCGGTCGCCGGGCTGTTCGCCGCGGTGGTGCTCGCCGGGCTCTGGGCGATCCTGCGGGCCGCCGTCGCGCTGGCCCGCCGACGCCCGGTGCGCGGGCTCGACGTCCCGGTCGGACCGTTCCTGCTGCTCGGCGCGCTGCTGGCGGTGCTGGCCCGGTAGCCCCCGGGCCCGGGAGGCCGGACTTCCCGGGCCACCGCGACGCCACAGGTGGCGCCTGGGCCCGGGGGCCGGACCGGACCTGGCGCTACCGGGCCCGGACGCGGGAGGGCCCGCCGTACCGGGTCGGGTACGGCGGGCCCCGCCGCCGGCGCGCAGGCCCCACCCTCAAGGAGCGGCGCGCCGGTGGGGGATTGGCGGTGGGGGGTTACGGCATCTTGTGGACGAACGGGCCGACCGCGTTGGAGAACGCGTTGCCGTTGTTGGCGTCCCAGTTGGTGGACCAGGTCATCGCACCGCGGATGGTCGGCCACTTGGCCGGCGGGACGAAGCTGCCGCAGTTGTTGCCGGTGGCCAGGCAGTCCAGCGCGTTGTTCACCACGGTCGGCGAGACGTAGCCGCCGCCGGCCGCCTTGGCGGAGGCGGGGACGCCGATGCCGACCTGGTCGGGCCGCAGGCCGCCCTGGATGTGGGTGCAGACCTGCGAGGTGATGAAGTCGATGGTGCCCTGGTTGTAGACCTTGCCGTCGCAGCCGTTCATGCCGCCCGAGTTGTAGAACTGGGTGTTGACGACGGTGAGGATGTCCTTGGTGTTCAGCGCCAGCTGGAAGTAGGCGCCGGCGGTGCTGTACATCCCGATCGTCTCGGGCGCCATGGTCAGGATGAAGCCGGGGCCGACCTTGGCCTGGAGGGTGTGCAGCGCGTTGCCGAGCGGGCCGGCCTGGACGCCGTTCTCCAGGTCGACGTCGATGCCGTCGAAGCCGTAGTCCTTGATGATCGCGTAGGCGCTGTTGGCGAAGTTGTTGCCGGCGGTGGCGTCGCCGACGGTGATCGCGCCGTTCTGGCCGCCGATGGAGAGGACGACCTTCTTGCCGGCCGCCTGCTTGGCCTTGATGTCGGCGCGGAACTGCGCGTCGCTGTAGCCGCCGAGGGCCTTGGACAGGCCGGGGTCGAGGGTGAAGCTGATCGCGCCGGTCTGGGTGGGCACGGCGTCGGCGAAGGACACCGCGATGATGTCGTAGGCGCTCTGCACGTCGCCGAGGCGCTGCGGGGTCGAGCCGTTGTCGAAGTTCTGCCAGTAGCCGGTGACCGCGTGCGCGGGCAGGCCGGTGACCGGCGGGGTGGTGGCGGTCGCGGTGGCCGTGGGGGTCGGCGTCGCGGTCGCGGTGGCGGTCGGGGTCGCGGTGGCCGTCGGCGTGCCGGTCGCGGTGGGGGAGGAGGTCGCGGTGGCCGTGGCGGTCGGTGACGGGGTGGCGGTGGCGGTCGGGCTCGGGGTGGAGGGGCCGCCGGGGCCGATCAGGCTCACGTCGTCGGCGAGGTAGGCGCTCTGGCCGTACCAGCCGTGCAGGTAGACGGTGACGCTGGTGGCGTTCGCGCCGGTGGTGAAGGTGGAGGACAGCTGGTTCCAGCTGTTCTGGTTCGACCAGGTGGACGGGTCGGTGCCGCCGGTGCCGCGCGCACCGAGGTAGACGTACGGGCCCTGGACCCAGGCGCTCAGCGTGTAGCTGGTGTTGGGCAGCACGCTGATGGTCTGGGTGCACTCGGCGGTGTCGCCGGCGCCCGGGGTGGCCTGCAGCGCGCCGGTGCCGGAGTGGGCCGGGGAGGAGACGGTGGTCGCCGCGCCGGCGCAGTTCCAGCCGCCCAGCCCGCTGTCGAAGCCGCCGTTGGTGACCAGGTTGCCGACGGCCGCGCTGGCGCCGCCGGCGAAGAGGGCCAGGCCGCCGCCGGCCAGGGCGAGGGCGGTGGCGCCGGCCGCGACGGCCGGGAGGGGGCTGCGCCGGCGCTTGTGCGCGGGCTGGTTCAGCGTACGGGCCATGGGGTGACGCTCCTGGGGAGGGAGCGGCCGCCGCGGTGGGGGGCGCGGCGGCCGCGTGTGGGGGAGGGGAGGTCCGTCGTGGTGCGTGGGGTCGTCGTACCTGGGGGTGGGCGACCGCGGCGGTGCATGGTGGTGCACGGTGGTGCGTGGGGGTGGGGCGGGGCCGTGGGGTTCGTTCCGCCTTGGATCAAAAGCTGGACTAGACCATTGCCGGTCGTCAAGCATTGGACAGTCGGCTTACGGATTCCTTAAGGATTCGGAAACCGTTCCGTGTCCGCCGTCGGAGCCGTCGGGCAAGGCCCGCGACACGCCCGCCGGGACGGACTCCGTACAGGACCGTGACCAGACCGCTACCTGCGGCTTTACCGTGTGCCTGCCCGCCGGAGTAGGCTGCGCCGGGGCGTTGACGCACCAGCTGAACGAGCACGGAGGGGCCGGGAATCATGGGTCTGCGCGATGTCGCCGAACGGACGCCGGGTCTGCGTACCCTGCTGGGCGGGATGTACGGGCTCTACGGCCGCCGGGTCGAGGTCCACCTCGCCCGCACCCCGCACCACATCGGCGTGATCCTGGACGGCAACCGCCGCTGGGCGAAGGCCGCCGGGGGCACCACCGTGTACGGCCACCAGCGCGGCGCCGACAAGATCAGCGAGTTCCTCGGCTGGTGCGACGAGACCCACGTCAAGGTCGTCACCCTCTGGATGCTCTCCACCGACAACCTCGACCGCCCCGCCGACGAGCTCGTCCCGCTGCTGGGCATCATCGAGGACGCCGTCACCGGGCTGGCCGCCGCCCGCCGCTGGAAGGTCCACCCGGTCGGCGCACTGGACCTGCTCCCGCAGCACACCGCCGACGTGCTCAAGCGGGCCGCCGAGGAGACCGCCGACATCGACGGCATCACGGTCAACGTCGCGGTCGGCTACGGGGGCCGGCACGAGATCGCCGACGCCGTCCGCTCGCTGCTCCAGGAGCACGCCGGGCGCGGCACCTCGATCGAGGAACTGGCCGAGATCCTCGACGTCGAGCACATCGCCGAGCACCTCTACACCCGCAACCAGCCCGACCCGGACCTGATCATCCGCACCTCGGGCGAGCAGCGCCTGTCCGGTTTCCTGCTCTGGCAGAGCGCGCACAGCGAGTTCTACTTCTGCGAGGCGTACTGGCCGGCCTTCCGCAAGGTCGACTTCCTGCGGGCGCTGCGGGCGTTCGAGCAGCGCAACCGGCGACTGGGCCTCTGAACGGGTGAAGTGACCGCCGTAGGGCTGGCCTACCCGGAGCCCTCGTGAGGCCAAACGTTCACCGGCAATGATCCGTCAGTTCGCCGGGGGCGCGAATGCACCGCCCCTCGCCTGGGAATACTCCAGGCAGTCCGGTCCCGAGGCCACCGGGGCAGCGGGGGCCGGCTTGCCGCGGATGACGCAGGGTCATCCGCTCTGGAGGCCTAGTGGTCAGTTCCAAGAGCCGCCGGACGCCAGACCGGCGCACGTACGTTCTCGACACCAGCGTGCTCCTGGCGGACCCGCTCGCCATGACCCGCTTCGAGGAGCACGAGGTCGTCCTGCCGGTGGTGGTCGTCACCGAGCTGGAGGCCAAGCGGCACCACCCGGAGCTGGGCTACTTCGCCCGCCAGGCGCTGCGACTGCTCGACGACTACCGCATCCGCCACGGCCGGCTCGACGAGCCGATCCCGGTCGGCGAGCTCGGCGGCACCATCAGGGTCGAGCTCAACCACTCCGACCTGTCGATACTGCCGGCCGGCTACCGGGTCGGCGGCGGCGAGGCGGACTCGCGGATCCTCGCGGTCGCCCGGAACCTCCAGGCCGAGGGGTACGACGTCACGGTCGTCTCCAAGGACCTGCCGCTGCGGATCAAGGCCAGCTCGGTGGGCCTGCTCGCCGAGGAGTACCGGGCCGAGCTCGCCATCACCTCCGGCTGGACGGGGATGTCCGAGCTGCACGTCCCGGCGGAGCAGGTGGACGCGCTGTTCGCGGCCGGCCACGACGCCGCGGTGGACGTCGAGGGGGCGGACGAGCTGCCCGTGCACACCGGGCTGGTGCTCACCTCGGAGCGCGGCCGGGCGCTCGGCCGGGTGACCGGCGACGGCCGGGTCCGGCTGGTGCGCGGCGAGCGCGAGGCGTTCGGACTGCGCGGGCGCAGCGCCGAGCAGCGGGTGGCGCTGGACCTGCTGCTCGATCCGGACGTCGGCATCGTCTCGATGGGCGGCCGGGCGGGCACCGGCAAGTCCGCGCTGGCGCTGTGCGCGGGGCTGGAGGCGGTGCTGGAGCGGGGGCAGCACCGCAAGGTGATGGTCTTCCGGCCGCTGTACGCGGTCGGCGGGCAGGAGCTCGGCTACCTGCCGGGCTCCGAGACGGAGAAGATGAGCCCCTGGGCGCAGGCGGTCTTCGACACCCTCTCCGCCGTCACCACCCCGGACGTGATCGAGGAGGTGATCTCCCGGGGGATGCTGGAGGTGCTGCCGCTGACCCACATCCGGGGCCGCTCGCTGCACGACGCCTTCGTGATCGTGGACGAGGCCCAGTCGCTGGAGCGGAACGTCCTGCTGACGGTGCTGTCCCGGATCGGCCAGGGTTCGCGGGTGGTGCTCACCCACGACGTGGCGCAGCGCGACAACCTCCGGGTGGGCCGGTACGACGGCGTGGTGGCGGTGGTGGAGAAGCTGAAGGGGCATCCGCTCTTCGCGCACATCACGCTCACCCGCTCGGAGCGTTCGCCGATCGCGGCGCTGGTCACGGAGATGCTGGAGGACATCCACCCGTGATTCGTCCCTGACCAGGACATAGTCGGACAATACGGTCAACTCTTGGTGCGGGGCCCGCTCCTGACGGGGCGGGCCCTCACCCCTTTCATCACATCGAGTGCTTTCCGCCCGGGGAACTCCCGTGCGGTGAATGTGACGTGCGCCACGCGAACGGGAATTGCGTCGACAGCGTCCGGTGCGGCATGGTGAGGGTTCTGTCAGGCCCCGCGTACGGCGTGGCAGGGCTTCCGGACTCCACGAGTCCGGGCCCGGATGGTCCACCAACTCCGGTCGGTGGACGCACAATTGAAGACCGATGAGCCGTACGCCGCCCGATTCCAACGCCCGGTCGCCTCACCTCGGCCGGACGCCGGGCCAGCACCTCCCGTGACCAGAGCACCTGCGGAGGTCAGTGCCAAGGGGCATGTTGCGCCCGCACGGTCACGCGTGGGCGATGCTGGAAGGAATCCATGTGACTCGGATCTCGGTCCGGGGAGTCGCTGTGGCCTCCGCCACCGCCGTCACCGCTGTCGGTGCCGTCGTGGGTGTGGCCTCGGGCAGCGAGGGCAAGACGACGCAGACGGTCGACGTCGCGGGCGCGACCCTGCTTGCCGAAGTCCCCTCTGGCGCCCAGGCGCAGACCATCAGTGACAACATCGGCCAGCAGGCATCCGCCCAGCAGGCCTCCGCCGACGCCGCGGCCAAGGCCGCCGCCGAGCAGAAGGCCGCCGAGGAGGCCGCGCGCCAGAAGGCCGCCGCGGACGCCCAGGCGAAGGCCGATGCCCAGGCCAAGGCCGACGCGGACAAGGCTGCCAAGGCCGCCGAGGACAAGCGCAAGGCCGACGAGGCCGCTGCCAACCGTTCCAAGGCGCGTTCGGCGATGGCCGCCACCGACAACAGCGCCCCGCCGGTCTCGGCCAGCCCCGGATCCGTCCAGGACATCGCCCGGCAGGTCGTCGGTGACGACGCCCAGTTCCAGTGCTTCAGCCAGATCGTGAAGCGCGAGAGCGGCTGGGACTACACCGCGACCAACCGGAGTTCCGGCGCGTACGGCCTGGTCCAGGCGCTGCCCGGCACCAAGATGGCCTCGGCCGGTGCCGACTGGCGCACCAACCCGGCCACCCAGATCAAGTGGGGTCTGGGCTACATGAACAGCCGCTACGGCAGCCCCTGTGGCGCCTGGTCGTTCTGGCAGTCCCACAACTGGTACTAGGAGCCGCCACCGCCCGGCGGTGGACTCTCCCGTACGGCCCCCGGCCGCTCGTCCCGCCCGACGAGCGACCGGGGGCCGTCGCGTTCTCGCCCATCGGGAGCCGGGTCGGGCCGCGCCGCCCGGGCTGCGCTGACCAGTGCGCCTGCGGGCGGTGCGGACCCGGTGCGGACGCGGGGCGCGGGAAGGGGTCCTGGTCGCTTCCCGCACCGGCCGGTCCGCCGACAGTTGGTCCGTGGTCCGAGACCTCGCTCTCCCCGGGGGCCTCGTTTCGACTCCTCCCCAGCGACCGCGGTCCGAAACCATCTGAAACCTGACGCTTTGCCCCGGTTTGATGGCGAGGTTGTTCGAGCCGAACCCGGCGGGGGCCGGACTCGCCGGGCCGCCGCCGGGTAGCGTCATCCCTGACGGCCGTGGCGGGACCCACGGCGTACCGCCGGGCACGGCGGCTCAGCAGGGGAGCGGTGGTAGCGAGGATGGCGCGGGGCGGAAAGGCCTTCAAGGCCGTGGCCAAGGGCATGGCCGTGGTGGCGAGCGCGGCCGCCGTGATCGAACGGCGCCGGCGTGCCGCGATGGCGGCCGACCCGCACGAGCTCGCCGTCCCCGCACTGGCCGAGGCGCCCGATCCGGTGCCGGCCCCGCGGGTCGAACCCGCCGCGGTACCGGCCGCCGCCCCGGCGGCCCCCGCGCCGGCCGCACCGCCCGGCCTGGCGCGGGAGTACCACCCCGGCCGGCCGGCCACCCCGGCCGAGGCCGTGCCCTGGGGGCTGCGGGTGGCCGCCGAGTCGACCTGGCGGCTGCTGCTGCTCGGCGGCGCGCTCTACGTCGTCTTCTACATCGTCGACATGCTGCGGCTGGTCGCCTTCGCGGTGCTGGCCTCGCTGCTGATCTCCGCGCTGCTGGAGCCGACGGTCTCCTGGCTGCGCCGGCACGGGGTGCCGCGCTCGCTGGCGGCGGGCGGGGTGTTCCTGAGCGGTCTGGCCGGAATCGGGCTGGTCGGCTGGTTCGTGGTCTGGCAGGTGTCCACCAACCTGTCGACGGTCACCAGCAAGGTGAAGGACGGCGTCGACCAACTGCGGGACTGGCTGAGCACCGGGCCGCTGCACCTGACCCAGCAGCAGATCAACGACTACGCCGACCAGATCGGCAAGGCGATCACCACCAACACCGACCAGATCACCTCGGCCAGCCTGACCGGCGCGCAGATCGCCGTCGAGGTGCTGACCGCCGTGGCGCTGGCCTTCTTCACCACCTTCTTCTTCCTCTACGACGGCGCGCGGATCTGGAACTGGGCGTTGCGCGGACTGCCCCGGCACTCCCGCTTCGCCATGGCCGGAGCCGGCCCGAAGGCCTGGGCGACGCTCACCGCGTACGTGCGCGGCACCGTCTGCGTGGCCTTCATCGACGCGGTCTGCATCGGCATCGGCATCGACCTGCTGGGCGTGCCGATGGCGATGCCGCTGGCCGTGATCATCTTCCTGGGCGCCTTCGTCCCGCTGGTCGGCGCACTCGTCACCGGCACGGTCGCGATGCTGATCGCCCTGGTCACCGAGGGGCCGTGGACGGCGCTGATGGTGCTGATCGTGCTGGTCGCGGTGATGCAGATCGAGAGCCACATCCTGCAGCCGCTGATCCTCGGCCGGGCCGTCCGGGTGCACCCGCTGGGCGTCGTCCTCGGCGTCGCGGCCGGCGGCATCATCGGCGGCATCGGCGGTGCGGTGGTGGCCGTCCCGCTGATCGCCGTCACCAACACCGTGATCACCCACCTGCGCCGCCGCAACGAGGCCGGCCAGGCCGTCTTCACCGCCATGGAGGCCGCCCGCGAGGCCGCGGGCCGGACCTCCGCCGCCCCGGCCGGGGACGGCTGAGGCCGAAGCGCAACGCCGACGGGCCCTCCCGGACGTGGTGTCCGGGAGGGCCCGTCGGCGTTGGTGCGGGGTCCGTCAGGCGCCGGCGGCGGCGAGGGCGGCCTCGGAGTCGAGGACGCCCGCCACGGCCTGGAGGACGGCGGCGATCTTCATCGAGGCCTGGACGACCTCGCGCTCGACGCCGGCCTTGCGCAGCACGGCCTCGTGCGAGTCGAGGCACTGGCCGCAGCCGTTGATGGCCGAGACGGCGAAGCACCAGAGCTCGAAGTCGACCTTCTCGACGCCCGGGGTGCCGATGATGTTCATCCGCAGACCGGCCCGCATCGTGCTGTACTCCTTGTCGGAGAGCAGGTGCAGCGTCCGGTAGTAGACGTTGTTCATCCCCATGATCGCGGCCGCGCCCTTGGCGGCGGTGTACGCCTCCGGGGAGAGGTTGGCCTTGGCCTCGGGCTCCAGCTCACGCAGCAGGGCGGCGCTGCGGGTGGCCATCGCGCAGGACAGCACGGTGCCCCAGAGCTGCTGGGCGGGGAGGTCGGAGTTGCCGATGACCGAGCCCAGGTTGAGCTTGAGGTCCTTGGCGTAGTCCGGGAGGGCGGCCTTCAGGTCGTCGAGGGCCATGGGTCAGCCCGCCAGCAGGGCCTGGGCGTCGAGGGTGTCCTCGCCCTTGGTCCAGTTGCACGGGCACAGCTCGTCGGTCTGCAGGGCGTCCAGCACCCGCAGGACCTCCTTGGGGTTACGGCCGACGGAGCCGGCGGTCACCATGACGAACTGGATCTCGTTGTTGGGGTCGACGATGAACACCGCGCGCTGGGCGGTGCCGTCGGCGCCCTCGACGCCGCAGGCGCGCATCAGGTCGTGCTTGACGTCGGCCAGCATCGGGAAGGGCAGGTCGCGCAGGTCCTTGTGGTCCTTGCGCCAGGCGTGGTGCACGAACTCGGAGTCGCCGGAGACGCCGAGGATCTGGGCGTCGCGGTCCGCGAACTCGTCGTTCAGCTTGCCGAACGCGGCGATCTCGGTCGGGCAGACGAAGGTGAAGTCCATCGGCCAGAAGAAGACGATCTTCCACTTGCCCTCGTAGGACTTGTGGTTGATCTCGGCGAAGGCGTTCGCGGCGTCCAGGTCGACGCAGGCGTTGAGTTCGAACTCGGGGAACTTGTCACCGATCGTGAGCACGTTCGCTTCTCCTGAAGTGAGACTGAGGGGAGTTTTGTCCGGATTCCGGACACGCCCTACGTTTCCACATCGTGGACTGATCGGGGAAATAGCTACACTTGATGTGTCTGATCGGAGATGGCTATCAGTACCGAACCGCCCACGTCGCGGCCCCGCCCCCGCAGGGTCGCCGCCGCCAAACCCGAGGCCGCTGTGGCGAGCGCCACAGTCCGCAGCCCCCGGGCGCCGACCGTCGCCCAGCTCAAGGCCTTCCTCGCGGTCGCCGAGCACCGGCACTTCCGGGAGGCCGCCGCCGCCACCGGGACCAGCCAGCCGGCCCTGTCCGGGGCGGTCGCGGCACTGGAGGAGTCGCTGGGCGCGCAGCTGGTCGAGCGTACGACGCGCAGGGTGATTATCACCCCCCTGGGTGAGCGCGTGCGCGAGCACGCACGCCGGGTGCTCGCCTCGCTGCAAGCCCTCACCGAGGAGGTCGAGGCCGCCCGCCGCCCGTTCACCGGGCCGCTGCACCTCGGCGTCATCCCGACCGTCGCGCCCTACCTGCTGCCCACCGTGCTGCGGCTGGTCCGCGACCGCTTCCCGGAGCTGGAGCTGCACGTCCACGAGGAGCGCACCCCCGCGCTGCTGGAGGGGCTGGCCGCCGGGCGGCTGGACGTCCTGCTGCTCGCGCTCCCGGCCGGCGGTACCTCGCCGACCCGCGACATCCCGCTGTTCGACGAGGACTTCGTCCTGGTCACCCCGCCCGAGCACCCGCTCGCCGGGCGGATCGACGTCCCGCGCGACGTGCTGCTCGACCTGGACGTGCTGCTGCTGGAGGAGGGCCACTGCCTGCGCGACCAGGCCCTCGACATCTGCCGTGAGGTCGGTGCCGATCCCGGGGGCTCCACCACCCGCGCGGCCGGCTTGTCCACCCTGGTCCAACTGGTCGCCGGCGGCCTCGGGGTGACGCTGCTGCCCGCCACCGCGCTGGACGTCGAGGCCGGCCGCACCGACCGGCTGGCCGCCGTCCGCTTCGCCGCCCCGGCCCCCGGCCGCCGGATCGGGCTGGCCACCCGCCCGGGCTCGGCCCGCAGCACCGAGTACGAGCGCTTCGCGGCCGCGCTGCGCGAGGTGCTGGCCGAACTCCCGGTCCGGATCGCCTCCTAGCGGCCTGCGGTCCTACGGCCTCACGGCTTCGCCGGGGCGCCGAGGCAGAGCCCGACCGTGGTGGCCACCAGCAGGTCCAGGGCCCGCAGGGTGCCGTGGTCGGGCTGCTCGCCGGGCGCGCGCAGGGCCAGGTAGCGGTCGGTGAGACCGTCGAAGCCGGTGAGGAAGTGGACGGCGATCTCCTCGGCGGGCATGGCCAGTTCGAGGCCGTGCGCCTCGGCGAGGGTCGTGAGCATCTCCGCCGCGGTGCGTTCGATCCCGTGCTGGAGCGCCCGCATGATCTCCTGTAGGTCCGGGTCGCGCATCGCCAGCGCCGCGAACTCGCCCAGCAGCGCGCAGCGCCCGTCCGCGCCGGTCGAGCTCTCCCAGAGCGCGTGGACCAGCGTGGCGACCTGTTCGCCGAAGGAGCCGTCGCCCGGGTAGGCGGCGCGGACGTGGCCGATGAACTCGGCGGTCAGCTGCTCGACGACGGCCCGGTAGAGGTCCTTCTTGGTGCCGAAGGTGTAGTGCACCGTCGCCTGCGCCACGCCCAGCTCGGCCGCGATCGCCCGGGTGCTGCCGGCGGCGACCCCCTCCCGGGTCATCAGGTCGAGGGCGGCCTGGACCAGTTGCGGTCGGCGTTCGGAGGCGGGGACATGAGCCATCCAGCCAGGGTATCGCCATGGTCGGATAACTGCGTCGAATGATTCCGTCACTTGATTCTGTCGACCAACTTTGTCGCCTGACAATATTGCGCGTACGGTGGACCGCGACCTGTTCAGGCACCTGCCTGCCCGACGACCTGACCGAGGGGTCACCCATGGCCACGCACCTCTACCGACTGGGCCGCTACTGCTTCCGGAGACGGCGGGCGGTGCTGGCGGTCTGGATCGCGGTGCTGATCGCGATCGGCGGGGCCGCGGGTGCCTTCGCCGGCAAGACCAGCGACGAGTTCAAGGTGCCGGGCACCGAGGCGCAGACCACCCTGGACCGGATCAAGGACACCTTCCCGGAGCAGGGCCACGGCTCCGCCCAGGTCGTCTTCGCGGCCCCCGCGCCCGGCGGCGCCACCACGCCCGAGGCGGGCAGGGCGGTCAGCGAGGCGGTCGCCCGGATCACCGCCGTCCCCGGCGTGGCCGCCGTGCCCGACCCGTACGCCACCCACGCCGTCTCACCGGACGGCCGGGTCGCGATCGCCCTGGTCTCCTTCGACCACAAGCTCGCCGACGTCACCGACCAGCAGCGCGATGCCGTCAAGGCCGCCGCCGAACCGGCCCGCGCGGCCGGGCTGGACGTCGCCTTCGGCGGTGACGCGTACAACCGGATGGCGCAGGTCGACGGCGGCGAGGCGATCGGTCTGGCCGTCGCCGGGGTGGTCCTGGTGATCACCCTCGGCTCGTTGGTCGCCGCCGGGCTGCCGCTGCTGACCGCGCTGGTCGGGGTCGGTGTGGCGATGGCCGCGATCATGGCGCTGTCCGGCTCGTTCGAGATCATCACCACCGCGCCGGTGCTGGCCCTGATGGTCGGTCTCGCCGTCGGCATCGACTACGCGCTGTTCATCCTCTCCCGGCACCGCCGCCACCTGGACGAGGGCCTGGAGCCGGACGAGGCCGCCGCCCGCGCCACCGCCACCGCCGGCAGCGCCGTCGTCTTCGCCGGCCTCACCGTGGTCGTGGCGCTCGCCGGGCTCGCCGTCGCCGGCGTCCCCTTCCTGACCGTGATGGGCCTGGCCGCCTCCGGCGCCGTCGTGGTGGCCGTCCTGGTCGCGATCACGCTGCTGCCCGCACTGCTCGGCTTCGCCGGCCGCGCCATCGACCGGCTGCCGGTCTGGAAGCGGGCGCTGCGCACCGGCAGCCGGACCACCCTGGGCGAGCGCTGGGGCCGGTTCGTGGTCCGCCGCCCGCTGGCCGTGCTGCTCGTCGGACTGGCCGGACTGGGCCTGCTCGCGGTGCCCGCCGCGAGCCTCCGGCTCGGCCTGCCGGGCGGCGGCTCGCAGGCCGCCGGCACCGATGCGCGCAAGGCCTACGACCTGGTCGGCGAGAGCTTCGGGCCGGGCTTCAACGCGCCACTGGTGGTCGTCGTGGACGCCGAGGGCGTGCCGCAGCCGGAGCAGGCGGTGCAGGGGGTGGCGGCCAGGCTGCAGACCCTGCCGGGCGTGCGGACACTGCTGCCCCCGGCCGTCGACCAGGCCGGGCGCACCGCCCTGCTCACCGTCATCCCGCAGACCGGACCGGACGACGCCGGCACCAGGACACTGGTCAACGAGATCCGCGACCAGCGCGCGCCGCTCAAGACCTCGACCGGCGCGGACATCGCCGTCACCGGTACCACCGCCGCCAACATCGACGTCTCCACCAAGCTCGGCCAGGCACTGCCGCCGTTCCTCGCGGTGATCGTCGGCATCGCGGTGGTGCTGCTGGCGCTGGCGTTCCGCTCGGTGCTCGTCCCGCTCAAGGCGGTGGCCGGCTTCCTGCTCAGCATCACCGCCTCGCTCGGCGCGGTGGTCGCGGTCTACCAGTGGGGCTGGCTGGACGGCCTGATCGACGTGCCGAAGGTCGGGCCGGTGGTGAGCTTCGTGCCGATCCTGCTGATCGGCGTGCTGTTCGGGCTGGCGATGGACTACGAGCTGTTCCTGGTCTCCGGGATGAAGGAGCAGTACGTCCACGGGAAGGCGCCGCGGGACGCCGTGGTGGCCGGGGTGCGCGGCGGCGCCCGGGTGGTCACGGCGGCGGCGCTGATCATGGTGTCGGTGTTCGGCTCGTTCGTCTTCGGCCACGACCCGATCGTGCAGCCGATCGGCTTCGCCCTCGCGGTGGGCGTGCTGGTGGACGCCTTCGTGGTGCGGATGGCGCTGGTGCCGGCCGCGATGGCGCTGTTCGGCAAGGCCGCCTGGTGGTTCCCGAAGAGGCTGGAGAAGGTCGTGCCGCGGGTCGACATGGAGGGCGAGCAGCTGATCGCGCGGCTGGAGCAGCATCCGGTGAAGGAGCCGGCCGGGGTCTGAACCGCTCCCGGGCGCTCGGCGGGCCGCTCCCGTCGGGCGCCCGCGCGCTGCGGCAGCCGCTGCTCGACGGGCGGCTGCGGGTGGTTACGGGTGGTTACGGGTGGTTACGGTAGCCGCTGCTCGACGGGCGGTTGGGGCAGTCGCTGCTCGAACCAGACCACCTTGCCGGTGCCCAGCCGGGTGGCGCCCCAGCGGTCCGCGCACCGGGCCACTATCTGCAGGCCGCGACCGCGTTCGTCCTCCAGCCCGGTACGGCGCGGCCGCGGCAGCAGCGGGCTGTCGTCGCCGACCTCGCAGCGCAGCCGAGTGGTGCGCACCAGGCTCAGGGTGACCGGGCGGGTCGCGTGCTGGACGGCGTTGGTCACCAGCTCGCTGATCATCAGCTCGGTCGCCTCGCTGAGCTCGCCGAGCCCCCAGCGGCGCAGCGTGTGGGCGGCCAGCCGGCGGGCCCGGCCGGGCGTCTCGTTGCGCGGCTGGAGGTACCAGTGCGCGACGTCCCCGGCCGGGATGCCGTCGAAGCACGCGCCCAGCAGGGCGATGTCGTCGCCGCGGTCGCCGGGCGGCAGGATCCGCAGCGCCTCCTGGCACAGCTGCTCGGGGGACTGCCAGCGGGCGGCGGCGATCCGGGCGCGGAGGACCTCCAGGCCGTCGCTGATCGGGCGGCTGCGGGTCTCCACCAGGCCGTCGGTGAACAGCAGCAGGGCCGAGCCGGGCGGGGCGGGAAGTTCGACCGAGTTGAAGTCCACCCCGCCGACCCCGATCGGGGCCCCGGAGTCCAGCTCCACCAACTCGGCGGTGCCGTCCGGCCGGACCAGGACGGGCGGGACGTGCCCGGCGTTGGCCAGCACCACCCGGTTGGCGATCGGGTCGTACACCGCGTACACGCAGGTCGCCAGGTGCTGTTCGCGGCCGAGCCGTTGGGCCTGCTCGTCCAGGTGGTAGAGCACCTCGTGCGGCGGAAGGTCGAGGGCGGCCAAGGTCTGGGCGCTGGTGCGCAGTTGGCCCATGATGGCGGCCGAGGTGAGCGAGTGGCCCATCACGTCGCCGACGATCAGGGCGACCCGGTTGCCGGGCAGTGGCACGGCGTCGTACCAGTCGCCGCCGACCTGCGCGCCGCGCTCGCCCGGCAGGTAGCGCTGGGCGAGGCGGACGCCGTGCGGCTGCGGCAGGCGCAACGGCAGCATGCTGCGCTGGAGTTCGTTGGCTATCTCCCACTCGCGGGCGTACCGCAGGGCGGTGTCCACCGCCAGCCCCGCCTGGGTGGCGAGGTGCGCGGCGGTCGCGGTGTCGGCGGCGTCGAAGGCGGGCCGGCCGGTGCGTTCAGGAGGGCGGCGGATCAGCACCAGCAGGCCGAGCACGGCCTTGCGGCCGCGCAGCGGCAGGGCCAGCACCGACGTGCCCGCGGCCAGGCGGGCCAGCCCGCGGGTGCCGTACAGCTCGCGCAGCAGCGCCTCGGTGCGTTCGGCGCCGGGCGTGCCGAGCACCGCGGACTCGGCGGGGCGGCGGCTCAGCAGGGCGTGCGCGAGCGCCCCGCCGCGGGTCACCGGGGTGGCGGGGCCGGTGTCGGCGGTGGAGCGGGAGCCGTACCGGGAGCGGTGCCGGTCGTCCGCGCCGCTCGGCCGGCCGCGTCGCCCGATCCGGGTGCCGGTGCTGTGGTGGATCCGCAGCTCGTCCGGGAAGCCGGGCTCGCGCTCGACGTTGGGCAGCGGATCGCGCAGGTGGACCACGGCGGCGTCGGCCAGCGTGGGAACGAGTACCCGGCCGATGTTGCGCAGCGTCGCGGACAGGTCGAGCGCGCTGTTGATCCGCCGGGTGGCCAGGTCGAGGTAGCCGAGCCGGCCCGCCACGTCCTCGCGCTCCGGGCGCGCGGTCGGTTGGTGTGCCGGTGCCGGTGCCGGTGCCAGGGGCAGGCCGCGCTGGCCCGGGACGGCAGCCGGCTGTCCGGCCTCGGTCTTGAGCTGGTCGCGCACGGCTGCCTGTCCTGGATTCGGTGTGGTCTCTGTGGTGGTCTGCGGTGTCCTGCTGGCGGGCCCTGCTGCCGTGCGGTGGGTCAGCCGACGCGTCGACAGCACAGGAACAGCTGTTCCTCCGGCGGCAGCGTGGTGCTGGCCGGCGCGTACGGATGCCCCGAGCACTCCTCGACGGCGAAGCCCGCCGTGACGAGAACCCGCTCCAGATCCTCCCTCAGATACCCACTGATCCGCAGCTCTCTGCCAAGGAACGGAAGCGGAACGTGATCCAGATCCGCCTCGACCATACCGAGCGCCAGCAGTCCGCCCGGCCGGAGGAGTTCGCGCAGCCGCGCGAGCACGGTCGGGATCTCGTCCTGCGGCAGCAGGATCAGGGAGAAGAACGCGGTGACGGCGGCGAACCCGTCCTTGCCCAGCGGCCCCAGCCCGGGGGCGTTCCAGACCTGCCCGGCGCGCTCGGTGGCCAGATCGAACAGGTCGATCCGATGGAACTCCGGCGGGTGTTCGCCCGGGAACCGGGCCTGCCGGGCCAGCGAGAGCATCACGTCCGAGAGGTCTATCCCGGTCACCCGCAGCCCGCCCGCGACCAGCTGCCGGACCGTCGGGTCCCCGGTGCCGCAGCCCACGTCCAGCACCCGCGCGCCGGGTTCGAGCTCGGCCAGCAGCTGCCGTCCGCAGGCCAGCTGCCCGTCCTTGGCCGGGAACGCCTCGCCGTACCCGGCGCCGATGGTGTCGAAGGCGACGGCTTGCAGGGCACGCGCCGCCCGGCGCCGCCGCACGTCGGGCCCGTCGTCTCCCGCGTCCTCGTCGACGGGGAACGAGTCGGATATCTGTCCGGTCGTCACGATTGAGAGGCACCCTTCCACCCGTGGCCTCCGGCCGGCTGCACGCGGCCGCACGGGAGCGGGATGCCGTCCGCCCCGGCGCCCGTCCTGCCTCGCCGGCCCACACGTTGCCGGCAGACACTCGTGTGTGTACTGGCATCTGAGAATATGCGTGATCTCTGCGCCATGGGGTCCCTTTCCAGCCAACTCGTCATGCTTGGGCCGGTGTGGACGGGGTTGCGGAAGCACGACGGTGCGGGCGGGGGTGGTGCGCGCGGGCTCCGCGCGCCGCATGGCGCGCCGTGGTGGAACGGCTGACCTGCGGTTTCGCCGGGGCGAGGGCCGGCCGTCGGGCGTTTATCGAACGTCAATCGCCGGGGTGCAGAGTGGAGTCCAGCGCCGGGGAAGCGTTGAGGGCGCTCCCGCAGCCGGGGGGCTGCGGGGGCGCCGACGCGCACAACGGGGGTAGGGGCTCTGCCGGGGGGCGGAGACCTACGGCGCTGGGGAAGATGGGGGAGGCTCGGTGTGCTGTTGGGAGATGAGGTCCGCCACGGGGGAGGCCTCCGGCACACCGAGCCGCGTGAAGATCGCGTGCGCCTCGCGCAGGCAGGCGAGTCCGCGGGCCGGCTGGGCCAGGGCGAGCAGCGACTCGCCGAGGGTGGCGTTCGCGAGGCCCTGGCAGTAGGCGGAGTCCAGTTCCTGGGCGATCACGAGCGACTCGTCGGCCGCTTCGGCCGCCTCGGCGTGTTGTCCGGCGGCGAGCAGGGCGGAGGCCAGGCGGGCGAGGGTGTAGCCCTCCCAGAGCGGATTCTGCTGGGCCTGGAACAGCTGGTGAGCCTCTCGCAGGTAGCCCACCGCCGCCCTCGGCTCGTCGGTGGAGGCGAGCACCACACCGGTCTGGTACAGGGTGTCGGCGAGGCAGGGACCGTTCCTCGACGTCCGGGCCGTCGCCACCGCCTCGATGACCGAGCGGACAGCGGTCTCGGTGTCGCCCAGCTTGAGCTGTGCCCGCGCCATGTTGCCGAGCAGCCGAGCCTCGTTGATCGGAACGCGGACCACCCGGCTGATGCCGAGGGCCTGCTCGAAGAGCGGGATGGCTTCGGCGGGGCGGTTCGTCAGGCTGAGGATGATCCCCAGGTCGTTGCTCGCCGCCGACCGCAGGATCGTCATGTCGTCGGAGCGCTGGAGGGTCAGGCTCTTGCGGAGCGACTGTTCGGCGCCCTGGAAGTCATTGGTGATCGACTGCAGCGTGCCGAAGGCGAAGTGCACCCGGGCCAGGGCGGCAGCGTCTCCGTAGGCGGCGGCGTTGCGCTCGGCGGTCACCAGGAACCGGCGCATCCGCGAGCCGTGCGTGGGATCCCTGACCAGGCTGTTCAGGACGATCAGCAGGTCGACGGCCGGGCGCAGCACGAAGTCCGGTCCTCGCACGGCCGCCTCGACGGCGCTGAGCAGGAAGGTGATCTCCGTCCGCAGCCACTGCCGGGCGTCCCGGCTCGTCGGCAGATCCAGGCCTGACGAGCCCAGGGGGTTGAGCGGTTCCGGGAGCTGGTCGTCGGGCTCGATCACCTGGGCCGCGTTGCGGACGGTCGGGATCAGCAGGTCGAGCAGGCGCAGCACCGCCCGCTCCTGCTCCGTGGTGTCCCCGATCCGCTCGTTCTGCCGTTGGGCGTAGAGCCGGAGCAGGTCGTGGTAGCGGTAGCGGCCGGGGGTGAAGCACTCCAGCATGTTCGCCTCGACCAGCGCCTCGGCGAGGTCCTCGGCGGTGTACTCGTTCGCGCCGAGCAGCGCCGCGGCGGCGGGCAGCGGGATGTCCGGGGAGTCGATCAGGGCGAGCAGCCGAAAGGCACGGGCCTCGTCCGTCGAGAGCTGCCCGTAGCCGAGTCCGATGGTGGTCTCCACGGCGAGGTTGCCGAGCTGGAGTTCGTCCAGTCGCCGCCGCTGGTCGGCTAACCGTCTGGCCAGGTCGGAGACGCTCCAGCGCGGACGGCTGGCCAGCCGGGCGGCGGCGATGCGGACGGCGAGCGGCAGGAACCCGCAGGCGGTGACCACCTGCATGGCCGCCTCCGGTTCGGCGGCGACCCGCTGCTCGCCGACGATGGCCGAGAACAGCGCCAGCGCTTCGTTCGGGGTCAGCTCCTCGACGTCGAACAACTGTGCACCCGGGATGCCGGCCAGCCGGGAGCGGCTGGTGGCGAGCACGGCGCAGCCGGAGACGCCGGGGATCAGCGGTCGGATCTGCTCGGCGTCGCGCGCGTTGTCGAGCAGGATGAGCATCCGCCGGCTGGCGAGCAGCGACCGGTAGAGGGCGGCGCGCTGTTCGAGCGAGTCGGGGCTGTCGGTGACGCCGAGCGCGTGCAGGAAGTCGCCCA
The DNA here is from genome assembly GCF_044741445.1 of Kitasatospora sp. NPDC088160. Classification (NCBI taxonomy): domain Bacteria; kingdom Bacillati; phylum Actinomycetota; class Actinomycetes; order Kitasatosporales; family Streptomycetaceae; genus Kitasatospora; species Kitasatospora sp. NPDC088160. The sequence continues at coordinate 58,086 of NZ_JBIUSS010000034.1, forward strand.
GGACGGCCACCGGGTCGGCCGGCGAGGTGCCGGCGCCGCGCAGGTCGACGTACAGCTGCCCGTCCGGGAACTCGCCGCGGACGCGGTGGGCGACGTGGACGGCGAGGGTGGTCTTCCCGACCCCGCCGATACCGGCCAGCGAAGTCACCACCACGGCCTGGCCGGTGGCGTTCATCAGGACCGTCGAGAGGTCGCTCACCAGGTCGGTTCGGCCGCTGAAGTCCGATACGTCGGCCGGGAGTTGGGCGGGCGCCGGGGGAGCGGCCGGACCGTCCTCACGGCTCGCCGGGGTGGGTACGGCCGGGAGGGCGAGTGTCGGGTCCGCCGCCAGGATGCGGGCGTGCATCGCGGACAGGCCGGCTCCGGGTTCGACCCCGAGCTCCTCGATCAGCAGCTTGCGGGTGTCGGTGTAGACGCCGAGCGCCTCGGCCTGGCGCCCGCAGCGGTACAGCGCCAGCATCAGCAGCTCGCTCAGGCGCTCGCGCAGCGGGTGTTCGGCCGTCAGGCCGTTCAGCTCGCCGACGATCTCGGCGTGCAGGCCGATGTCGAGGGCGACGGCGCACAGCTCCTCGGCGGCGGCCACCTGCCGTTCGGCGAGCCGCAGCCGCTGGGTGTCGGCGTAGGGGCCGGGGATGCCGGTGAGCGGCCGGCCGCTGAACAGGTCCAGCGCCCGCGCCAGCAGCCGGTGCGCCTCGTGCTTGTCGCCCGAGGCCCGGGCGGACGCGGCCTCGGCGCAGAGCCGTTCGAAGACCGTCAGGTCGAGGGCCTCGCCGGGGATGCGCAGCGCGTAGCCGTCGGCGACCGAGATCAGCAGTTCGGAGGGCCGGCGCACCTCCCGCCGGGGCTCGATGACGGAGCGCAGGCGGGAGACGTAGGTGCGCAGTGCCGCCACCGCCTGGGCCGGGTGCCGCTCGCCCCAGAGTGCGTCGACCAGGTCCTGCGTGGTGACCGGGCGTCCGGAATGCAGCAGAAGGGTGGTCAGAACTGCCTGTTGCTGGGGAGATCCGAGGGAAAGGGGCTTGCCGTCGAGCCAGGCCTGGACCGGACCGAGGACTTGGAAGCGCAGCGCAGGGGTCTGCGGCGTCTCCCGAAACTCCATGAAAGTCCCCCGATGGCCTGTGGTGTCGATTCCGTGAAAGGGCGCTCGGCGGTCCGCCGTGGTGCTTCAGCTTAGGCGGACGCCCGACTCTGCCGGGCGGCAGCGCAAGCCGCGCGATGTTTATCGGACATTTAATCAACCCTACGATACTGTCCGCACGCCCGTGCCACGGAGGTCGGGCGAGACACATTTGATGACCGAAAGGCGGCCGCCCAATGGCCAACGACCAGAGCGAGACCCCGGTGGCTTCGGCGCCCGAGAACGCGGCGACGACGGATGTCCCGGCCGTCGCTGTGGAGGCGGGCGAGGCTGTCGAGGGCGCGGTGGCCGCGTCCTCGAACACGACCGAGTACACCGCGCCGTCCGACGCGCAGAAGGCGGCGATAGAGAACGACCTGTTCGGGGACGAGGCCGCGCACGTGGTGGAGCCCGTCGCGCCGGCCACGGGCGGGCCGGGCAAGCGGTACGAGCCGGAAGGCATGATCTCCGGCCACCCGTAAGCCGGTCCGGCCGAAGGCCCCGTGCCCCCCGTGTCCCGGTCCGGGCACGGGGGCGCTGTGGGTTTTGGGCGTGCTCCATTCGGCACCGGTGCCCGCCCGGTGGCCGAATCCCGCCCGTGATGCACTCATGGTGACCGGTGATATCCGTAACGTGCCCGACGGTGGGTGCGGGGCGTTCCGGAATTCCGGATTCACTCGGGGGGATTGCGGGTGGGAATGTTGCTGTTTGCGTGCTTTTTGCCGCAATTAGCGCGGAAGATCGTATTCGGCTGAATCGCGGGGCCTGGGAACGGGCGAGACCCGTCCGGGTTCGGCGGTCCATTCGCGGCCGCCGCCCTCGGGGCGCAGGTAGTGCTCCCCGCCGATGGTGTCCATGTAGATGCCGGTGCGTCCGGTCCTCCGGTCGAGGACGAGTTCACCCACGTGCGGCCGGTAGGCCGCGGAGTCGCGCTGACGGGTGCTCACCGCACTGCTCCTCGCTGTTCTGGTGCGGGTGCGGCGCCGGGTGGGGGCCGCGCCCTGGTCGCTGTCCGTGTGTGTGGTGCTCGGCGACTACCCAGCATCTCTAGAGAAGCTAATATCTCTAGAGATGTCAATGGTCGTATCGGCTTACCGTCGGCCGTGGGCGCGCCTACGATTTGTCCGAGGGAGAGGGAGCGGCGATGACCGGCAGCAGTGGCGACAAACAGCCCAAGTACCAACGGATCGCCGACACGCTGAAGGCGGCCATCGACGACGGCCGGTACCGCGCGGGTGACCGGCTGCCGGGCGAGAACGACCTCATGGACGAGTACGGCGTGGCCCGGATGACCGCCCGCCAGGCGCTCGGCGTGCTGCAGAGCGAGGGCATCGCCGAGGCGCGCCGGGGAGCGGGGGTCTTCGTCCGGGACTTCCGGCCGCTGCGCCGGCGCGGGATCCAGCGGCTGGCGCAGGGGCAGTGGGGCTCGGGCCGGTCCATATGGTCGGCGGACATCGACAACCGCCTGCTGGTGGTCGACCAGGTGTCCGTCACCGAACGGGGCGCGCCGGAGCACGTCGCCCGGGTGCTGGGAGTGGATCCGGGCGCGTCGATGTGCGTACGGCACCGCCGCTTCGTGCTGGACGGCAAGCCGGTGCTGCTGTCGACCTCCTACCTGCCGGCCGGCCTGGTCGCCGGTACGGCCATCACCCGCGAGGACACCGGCCCGGGCGGCACCTACGCCCGGCTGGCCGAGATCGGCGCGAAGCCCGTCCACTTCCGCGAGGAGGTCCGCTCCCGGATGCCCGGCGCGGACGAGGCCGCCCGCCTGGAGCTGTCGGCGGGCACCCCGGTCATCCTGATCTGCCGCACCGCCTTCGCCGACGACGGCCAGGTCGTCGAGCTCAACGAGATGATCCTCGACGCCGCCTCCTACGTCCTGGAGTACGACTTCGACGCGTGAGCACGCGCAACGCGGCCGCCCCGGTCGCGACGGACGCGGCCGGGGCGGTTGACGAACGCGGCGCGGCTACTCCTTGGAGCGGACCCGGAGGCTGGTGATCAGCGGGCCCTCGGTGGTCTCGCGGAAGAAGTCGTTGCCCTTGTCGTCGACCACGATGAAGGCCGGGAAGTCCTCGACCTCGATGCGCCAGACGGCCTCCATGCCGAGCTCGGCGTACTCCAGGACCTCGACCTTCTTGATGCAGTCCTGGGCGAGACGGGCGGCGGGGCCGCCGATGGAGCCGAGGTAGAAGCCGCCGTGGGCGGCGCAGGCGTCGGTGACCTGCTTGCTGCGGTTGCCCTTGGCGAGCATGACCATGGAGCCGCCGGCGGCCTGGAACTGGTCGACGTAGGAGTCCATCCGGCCGGCGGTGGTGGGGCCGAAGGAGCCGGAGGCGTAGCCCTCGGGGGTCTTGGCCGGGCCGGCGTAGTAGACGGGGTGGTCCTGGAGGTACTTGGGCATGCCCTCGCCGGCGTCCAGGCGCTCCTTGATCTTGGCGTGGGCGATGTCGCGGGCGACGACCAGGGTGCCGGTGAGCGAGAGCCGGGTCTTGACCGGGTACTTGGACAGCTCGGCGCGGATCGCGGACATCGGCTGGTCGAGGTCGACGCGCACGACGTCGTCGTCCAGGTGCTCGTCGGTGGTGTCCGGCAGGTACTTGGCCGGATCGGTCTCCAACTGCTCCAGGAAGACGCCCTCGGCGGTGATCTTGCCGAGCGCCTGGCGGTCGGCGGAGCAGGAGACGGCCATGGCGACCGGCAGCGAGGCGCCGTGGCGCGGCAGGCGGACGACCCGCACGTCGTGGCAGAAGTACTTGCCGCCGAACTGGGCGCCGATGCCGATCTTCTGGGTCAGCTCGGTGACCTTCGCCTCCAGCTCCAGGTCGCGGAAGCCGTGGCCGGTCTTGGCGTCGCCGGAGGTCGGCAGGTTGTCCAGGTAGTGCGCGGACGCGTACTTGGCGGTCTTGAGCGCGAACTCGGCGCTGGTGCCGCCGATCACGATCGCCAGGTGGTACGGCGGGCAGGCGGCGGTGCCGAGGGAGCGGATCTTCTGCTCCAGGAACGAGAGCATGCTCGCCTCGTTCAGGATGGCCTTGGTCTCCTGGTACAGGTACGACTTGTTGGCGGAGCCGCCGCCCTTGGCCATGAAGAGGAACTTGTACGCGCCGCCGTCGGTGGCGTACAGCTCGATCTGGGCCGGCAGGTTGTTGCCGGTGTTCTTCTCGTCCCACATGGTCACCGGGGCCATCTGGGAGTAGCGCAGGTTGAGCTTGGTGTACGCGTCGAAGACGCCGCGCGCGATGGCCGACTCGTCGCCGCCCTCGGTGAGCACGTTCTGGCCGCGCTTGCCCATGACGATGGCGGTGCCGGTGTCCTGGCACATCGGCAGGATGCCGCCGGCCGAGATGTTGACGTTCTTCAGCAGGTCGAGCGCGACGAAGCGGTCGTTCGGGCTGGCCTCCGGGTCGTCCAGGATGCGGCGCAGCTGGGCGAGGTGGGCGGGGCGCAGGTAGTGCGAGATGTCGTGCATCGCCTCGGCGGTGAGCAGCCGCAGCGCCTCGGGCTCGACCTGGAGGAAGGTGCGACCGCCGGCCTCGAAGGTGGAGACACCCTCGGAGGTCAGCTTGCGGTACGGGGTCGGGTCAGCGCCCAGGGGGAGCAGGTCGCTGTACTCGAAGTCTGGCGTGGGAGCCATGGGGGCGGTCCTTAGGTTTCCAGTGGTCCGGCTGCGTCGGCGAAGCACCCTCAAGGGTAGGACCCGGCTCCGCGTCGCACGCGGACAGGGCAGCCTGCGTGACCGGGCTCACTCGGCCGCACGTACGAGCGACTAGTCTTGGGCCGTGGACAACTCGCCGTCGCAGGACGATCCGGGGCAGCCGTCCGTGCCGGCGCCCGTACCGATGACCAAGCCCGAGAGCCGGCCCGAGCCGCAGCCGCAACTCCGGCCGCTGCCGGAGCAGCAGACCCAGCCGTCGCACGCCCCGGTGGCGCAGGCGGAGATGCGGGTGTCGGACGCCGACCGCGAGCGGATCGCGGAGCTGCTGCGTGACGCCTACGCCGAGGGCCGGCTGGACGCGGACGAGCACGCGGACCGGATCGGGGCCGCGTACGCCGCCAAGACCTTCGGCGATCTGGTGCCGCTGACCAGGGACCTGCCGGGCCACCGGCCGCTGTCGTTCGAGAAGCCGCCGCTGGAGGCCCCGGCGCCGCGGGCGGTGACGCCGGCGCTGCCGCCCGCCCGCCAGGAGTCGCCGTCGATGGTGGCGATCTTCGGCGGCTCGTCCCGCAAGGGCCGCTGGCGGGTGGGGTCGCACCTGAAGGCGTTCGCGGCGTTCGGCGGGGTGGAGATCGACCTGACCGACGCCGTCTTCGAGTCGCCCGAGGTGGAGATCGAGGTGACGGCGCTGTTCGGCGGCGTCGAGATCCGGGTGCCGGAGAACGTGAGCCTGCACGGCGGCGGCGTCGGCATCTTCGGCGGATTCGACGTCAAGGAGCAGACGGCGGCGGACCCGTACGCGCCGGTGGTCCGGGTCAAGGGCGTCGCGGTGTTCGGCGGTTGCGAGGCCAAGCCGCGCCGGGGCAAGAAGCTCAAGGAGTGGGTGCGCAAGCAACTCGGCACCGAGTAGTCGGGGTTGGCGGGTCGAACGCCCGGCCGGGGATCAACTCCCGGCCGGGCGTTCCGCGTTGTCTCCGGTGCGCTCCGTAGTCGATTGCGTGCAGTGTGCATGAATCGCGGGCGGGCGGGGTAGTTCCTTCCGCACATCGCTTCTTGTACGGCTGCGCACCGGAGGCGGCCCAGCGGCCGACTCGGGGTTGGACAGCGGGGGCTCGCAGCCGGGCAGGGGAGCGAGCTTCCCCGTGTCCGAGAGTCTCGTCAGGAGTACGGCCGTGCTGCATCCGATCGAGTCCCGCACCACCTCGCCCGTCGCCGCCGCGCAGTTGCTGGAGCGCAGTCCGCAGCCGCACCCCCCGGGCGGCCAGGGCCCCCAGACCGCCGCCCAGGGCGCGTCCTCGGGCGAGGACAGCCCCTGGCACACCGGCGCGGCCTGCCGGCGGGACGAGGTGGGGCTGTTCTTCGCGCCCTCGAAGGAGCCGACGGCGGCCCGGCTGTCGCGCGAGGAGCAGGCGAAGCAGGTGTGCGCCCGGTGTCCGGTGCTGCTGGAGTGCCGCGAGCACGCGCTGGCGCAGCCGGAGCCGTACGGGGTCTGGGGCGGGCTGACGGCCGCCGAGCGCCGGGTGGTGCTGGCCCGTCGCCGCCGCCGGGAGTCGGAGCTGCGCGAGGCGACCCGGGTGGTCGCGGGGCAGCGGCGGATAGCGGGCTGACGGGGCTCCTGGTGCGCCCCGGGCCGGACGCGCCGCGGCCTCGGCGGAGGGGGATTCCGCCGAGGCCGCGGGTGCGGTCGCCCGGTGTCAGTTGGCGCGGTCGAAGTCGATCGCGCTGTAGGCCCGCAGCTTCGACAGCTTGTGGACGGAGTTGATCTCGCGGATCGTGCCGCTCTTGGAGCGCATCACCAGCGAGCTGGTGGTGGCGGTCTCCTGGCGGTAGTGCACGCCGCGCAGCAGCTCGCCGTCGGTGATGCCGGTGGCGACGAAGAACACGTTCTCGCCGCTGACCAGGTCGTCGGTGGTGAGCACCCGGTCCAGGTCGTGGCCTGCGTCGAGGGCCTTCTGCCGCTCGGCGTCGTCCTTGGGCCACAGCCGGCCCTGGATGACGCCGCCCATGCACTTCATGGCGCAGGCCGCGATGATGCCCTCGGGGGTGCCGCCGATGCCCATCAGCAGGTCGACGCCGGTGCCCTCGCGGGCGGCCATGATGGCGCCGGCCACGTCGCCGTCGGAGATGAACTTGATCCGGGCGCCCGCTTCGCGGATCTCCCGGACCAGGCCGTCGTGGCGCGGGCGGTCGAGGACGACGACGGTGACGTCCTCGACGGCGCTGCCCTTGGCCTTGGCGACCCGGCGGATGTTGACGGCCGCGGGGGCGGTGATGTCGACGAACTCGGCGGCCTCGGGGCCGGCCACCAGCTTGTCCATGTAGAACACGGCGCTGGGGTCGAACATGGTGCCGCGGTCGGCGACGGCCAGGACGGCGACGGCGTTGTTCATGCCCTTGGCGGTGAGCGTGGTGCCGTCGACCGGGTCGACCGCGACGTCGCACTCGGCGCCGGTGCCGTCGCCGACCCGCTCGCCGTTGTAGAGCATCGGGGCTTCGTCCTTCTCGCCCTCCCCGATGACGACCACGCCGTTCATCGAGACGGTCGAGACGAGGGTGCGCATCGCCTTGACGGCGGCGCCGTCCGCGCCGTTCTTGTCGCCACGGCCGACCCACCGGCCGGCGGCCATCGCGGCCGCCTCGGTGACCCGGACGAGTTCGAGCGCGAGGTTCCGGTCCGGAGCCTCGGGCGCGACCTCCAGGGCGCTGGGAAGGTGGTTCGGGTACTGCGTGGTCATCGTCGTTACCTCTCTGTACGCGACGGCCAGTAAGCGCCCGACTACTGCCTGGTCGAACGCCGTGGTGAGGGTCCTGCGATCGTATCTGCCTATGAGATGACTGTCTGTGGCGCGGGTCGCCACCCGGCGCCCGACCAGGTCGGTTCGTCCCGCTTCACCCGTACGCGGGCACCCCGGGTGGCCGTACCGCCGTAGGGATGAGTCACCATGTGGGGGTGGCTGGAGAGAGCAAACGCATGAGGGGCCGGGAGACCGTACGGGACATGGTCCTGTCGATGCTGGCGGTCGGCGCCGTGGTCTGGATCGGGTACCTGTTCCTTCCGCACGACGCGAACAGCGACCCGGTGCACGTGGTCGAGTACAAGGTGGCGGCGGCCTCCGCGAAGCGCGGCGCGCCGTACCCGCTGCTCTCCCCGGACGGGCTGTCCGACCGGTGGCGGGCCACCTCCGTCGGCTACCAGCCGGCCGCGATCAGCAAGGGCAAGGGCAACGCCTGGCACCTGGGCTTCGTCACGCCGTCCGGCCAGTACGCGGCGGTCGAGCAGAGCGACGTCCCGCGCGACGCGCTGCTGGCCGACAAGATCGCGGGCGGCAAGCCGGACGGCACCTCGGAGGTCGCCGGGCGCACCTGGGAGCGGGTGCAGGGCGAGAAGTCCCGCGCCCTGACCGTGCAGACCGGTGACGCGACCACCGTGCTCACCGGCACCGCCTCCTACGAGGAACTGGCCGAGCTGGCCCAGGCGCTCAAGTAGCCCGTGCCCCCCGGGTCACCCCCGGGGGGGAACGGCTCCGTACGCCCCCGCGAACGCCCCGCGGACGCGCCCGTACGACCCCGAACGCCCCCGTGCGCATACGGAGAGGGCCCGCACCGGACGAACCGGTGCGGGCCCTCGCGCGTGCGGCGGATCAGACCGTGGTGACGACCTGGTCGTACTCCAGGCGCGGCGAGCGCGGGAACCACGCGTCGTCGCCCGGCTTGCCGATGTTGACCACGGCCAGCACCGAGTGCTCGCCGTCGCCGAAGAACTCCTTGTTGATGCCCTCGGCGTCGTAGCCGGTCATCGGGCCGGCGGCCAGGCCGGCGGCGCGCACGCCGATGATGAAGTAGGCGGCCTGCAGCGCGCCGTTCAGCGAGGCGGAGCGCTCGCGGACGGTGCGCTCGGAGAAGAACACGTCCTTGGCCTGCGGGAAGTGCGGGAACTGGGTCGGCAGCTCCTCGTGGAACTCGTTGTCCGCGGCGAGGATGGCGACCAGCGGGGCGGTGCTGGTCTTGGCCTTGTTGCCGTCCGCCAGGTGCTGGACGAGGCGCTCGCGGCCCTCGGTCGAGCGGACCAGGACGACGCGCAGCGGCTGCTGGTTGAAGGCGGTCGGGCCGTACTTGACCAGCTCGTAGATGGCCTGGACCTGCTCCTCGGTCACCGGCTCGTCGGTGAAGGTGTTCGCGGTGCGGGCCTCGCGGAACAGCAGGTCCTGAGCGGCGGCGTCGAGTACCAGGGCGTCGGTGGTCATGCTTGTCTGCACCTCATGCGGGAGGGGGTTCGTCGGATTGACCGGCCGTGGCCGGTCAGACCATCTCAACATGGATGAAGTTTCAACGATTCCCCGGCCTACTGTGAGCCGCGTCACTGCCCGCCCGCGGCCCCGTCCTCCTCGGCGGCCAGCGCCGCGTCCAGCCGGGCCCGGGCGCCGTCCAGCCAGCGCTGGCACACCTTCGCCAGCTGCTCGCCGCGCTCCCACAGCGCCAGCGACTCCTCCAGCGACGTCCCGCCGTTCTCCAGCTGCCGGACCACCTCCAGCAGCGCGTCCCGGGCGTGCTCGTAGCCCAGCGCGTCGTCCGGGGTCGGTGCCGCCGCGTCCTGCTGCTCCTGCTGCTCTGCCATGCGTGCCAGCGTAGGGGCTGGAGCCGACAGAGCCCGCGCAGCACCGACACAACGGCCGTGGCGGGGTGAAAGCGGCAGGGCGAAGGCGGCGGGCGAAGGCAGCGGTGGAGGCAGCGGCGAAATCGGATGCAACCGGCCGGCCGGCGGCGCTACCCTCCGCCGCATGATCACGGTCCGACCCGCCGCCCCGGCCGACGCCTCCGAGCTCGTCCGGCTGCGCAACCTGATGTTCGAGGCGATGCCCAGCATGGCCGGCCTGACCGGGCCGGGGCCCTGGCAGGCCACCGCCGAGCGGATACTGCGCGAGCGCCTCGCCGCCCCGGCCGGGGAACTGACCATGCCGTCCTTCGTGGTGGACGACCCGCGGCGGCCCGGCCGGCTCGCCGCCTGCGCGGTCGGCACGCTGGAGCACCGGCTGCCCGCGCCGGGAAACCCGGACGGCCGGTTCGGCTTCGTCTTCAACATCTGCACCGACCCCGGCCACCGGCTGCGCGGCTACGCCCGGGCCTGCACCGAGGCGCTGCTGGACTGGTTCGACGACCAGCGGGTCGGCCGGATCGACCTGCACGCCAGCAGTGGCGGCGAGGCGCTCTACCGCAGCCTCGGCTTCGGCGAGCACTCCCGCGCACTCTCCCGGCAGCGCTCCTACGAGGCCTGACCGTCGTCCACCGTGACGCCGGGCGTTCCTACGAGCCCTGGCCGTCCGCCACCGCGACGCCGGGCGTTCCTACGAGCCCTGGTCGTCCGCCACCGCGACGTCGAAGGCCCCGCCCGCGACCCGGGCGCGCAGCCCCTCGCCGACCGTGACCTGCGCCGGGTCGGTCACCACCGTGCCGTCCGTCCGCTGGAGCACCGCGTAGCCGCGCTCCAGGGTGGCCGCCGGGGACAGCGCGACCACCCGGGCGAGGGTGTGCCCGAGGTCGCTCTGCGCGTGGTCCAGCCGGTGCCGCAGGGTGCGCCGGGCCCGCTCCAGCAGCGCGGTGACCTCCTGGCCGCGCCCGTCCAGCATCCGGTGCGGAGCGGCCAGCGCGGGGCGGCTGCGCACGCCGTCCAGCCCGTGCTGCTCGCGCTCGACCCGGCCGAGGACGTGCCGCCGGGCACGGTCCCGCAGCAGGCGGACCTTGGCCAGCTCCTCGCCGACGTCCGGAACCACCCGTTTGGCGGCGTCGGTCGGGGTGGAGGCGCGCAGGTCGGCGACGAAGTCCAGCAGCGGCTGGTCCGGCTCGTGGCCGATCGCGCTGACCACCGGCGTACGGGCGGCCGCGACCAGCCGCACCAGCCCCTCGTCCGAGAACGGCAGCAGGTCCTCGACGCTGCCGCCGCCGCGGGCCACGATGATCACGTCCACCTCGGGGTGCTCGTCCAGCTCCCGGACGGCCGCGCTCACCCGCTCCACCGCGCTGACCCCCTGCACCGGGACGTTGCGCACCTCGAAGCGGACGGCCGGCCAGCGCCGCCGGGCGTTCTCCAGCACGTCCCGCTCGGCCGCCGAGCCGCGCCCGGTGACCAGCCCGACGCACTGCGGCAGGAACGGCAGCGGGCGCTTGCGCTCGGCCGCGAACAGGCCCTCCCCGGCGAGCCGCCGCTTCAGCTGCTCCAGCCGGGCCAGCAGCTCGCCCAGCCCGACCGGCCGGATCTCCGAGGCCCGCAGCGACAGCTGCCCGCGCGCCGCGTACCACTCCGGCTTGGCGTGCACGACGACCCGCGCGCCCTCCTGCACCACCTCCGCGACCTGGTCGAACACCGAGCGGAAGCAGGTCACCGTGAGCGACACGTCCGCCTGCGGGTCGCGCAGGGTCAGGAACACCACGCCCGCCCCCGGCCGGCGGCTGAGCTGGGTGATCTGCCCCTCCACCCAGACCGCGCCGAGCCGGTCGATCCAGCCGCCGATCAGCGCGGAGACCTTGCCGACCGGGATCGGGGCTTCGGGGGAGCTGGTGTTGGCCATGCGTACGAGGTTAGGGCCTGTCCGGGGAGCTGGTGCCGGCCGTGTGCACGAGGCTAGCGGCGCCCGCCGACAGGGCCGCCCGGAGTGGGGGAGCCCTGGACGCCCAGCACCACCAGCCCGACCGCCAGCCAGATCAGCCCGACGAGCTGCGCGGTCGTCGAGGCCTCGTAGACCACCGCCGCGATCACCGCGATCCCCAGGGCCGGGACGAGCAGGTGCCGCACCCGGTCCCGGGAGCCGTGCCGCACCGTGTACCAGCCGATCACCGAGGCGTGCAGCAGCGCGAAGGCGGTCAGCGCGCCGACGTTGACCACCGAGGTCAGCTGGTCCAGCCCGTCGTCCCGGTCGGCCGCCCAGACCGCCGCGGCCAGCGTGATCACCGCGGCCGCCAGCAGCGCCCGGCGCGGCACCGCGGTGGCCGGGTCGACCGTGCCGAGGACGCGCGGCAGCCGCCCCTCCCGGCCCATCGCGTAGACCAGCCGCCCGGCCGCCGCCTGCCCGGCCAGCGCCGCGAAGGCCGCGCCGATCGCCTTGCTGGCCGCCACCAGGACGTGCAGCCAGTGCCCGACCCCGCTCTCCACCGTGTCGTAGAAGGCCGAGCCCTGCGCCGCCGGGTCGGCCGCCAGCTGCTGCGGGCCCAGCGGCTCCAGCAGCGCCGCCAGGTAGGTCTGGGCGACGAACAGCACCCCGGCCAGTGCCAGGCACCAGAGCACGGCCCGGGCCACCGCCGCCGAGGCGCCGACCGCTTCCTCGACGAAGGTGGCGATCGCGTCGAAGCCCAGGTAGGAGAGCACCGCGACGGACACGGCCGAGATCACCGCGGTCAGCGAGAAGGCGCCGACGGCGGTGAACGGGGTGTCCCAGCCGCGCCGGGCGCCGCCCTGGACCAGCGCCACCACGGCCGCGGCGACGAACACCGCCAGCACCGCGATCTCCAGGGCGAGCACCGCGAAGCCGACCACGGCCGCCGTCCGTACGCCGATCAGGTTGAGCGCGGTGGTCAGCACCACCGCGAGCGCCGTCCAGACCCAGCGGGAGACCCCGGGCACCAGCGAGTTCAGCGCGATCCCGGAGAACAGGTAGGCGACCGCTGGGATCAGCAGGTAGTCGAGCATCGCCATCCAGCCGGCGATGAACCCGGGCCCCTCGCCCAGCCCGGCCCGCGCGTAGGCGAACACCGAGCCGGTCTGCGGCACCGCGCGCACCATCTGGGCGTACGAGAAGGCGGTGAAGCCCATCGCGACGGTCGCGGCCAGGTAGACGGTGGCGACGGCGCCGTGGCTCCTGGCGTCCAGGACGCCGAACACGCCGACCGGCGCCATCGGAGCGATGAACAGCAGGCCGTAGACCATCAGGTCGCGGACGCTCAGGCTGCGGCGCAGGCCGCCCGGTTCCGTTTGCCCGTTCGCAGAGCTCATAGACACCACATTTGAGCACCGGCGACCGGGTCTGTCCGGAAAGCGCCTCCCGTCGGCGCGGCTCGGCGCCGCCCGTACGATGGAGCCATGTCCAACACCGCGCCGCGCCGTGTCCTGCTCGCCGCCCCCCGGGGCTACTGCGCGGGTGTAGACCGCGCCGTGATCGCCGTGGAGAAGGCCCTGGAGCAGTACGGGGCGCCCATCTACGTCCGCAAGCAGATCGTCCACAACAAGTACGTGGTGCAGACCCTGGAGAAGAAGGGCGCGATCTTCGTCGACGAGACGGAGGAGGTGCCCGAGGGCTCGATCGTGGTCTTCTCCGCGCACGGCGTCGCGCCGTCCGTCCACGACGAGGCGAAGGCCGGCCGGCTGGCCACCATCGACGCCACCTGCCCGCTGGTCACCAAGGTGCACAAGGAGGCCGTGCGCTTCGCCGACGAGGGCTTCGACATCCTGCTGGTGGGCCACGAGGGCCACGAGGAGGTCGTCGGGACGATGGGCGAGGCCCCGGACCGGATCCACCTGGTGGACGGTGCCGAGGACGTCGCCAACGTGCGGGTCCGGGACGAGTCCAGGGTCGTCTGGCTGTCCCAGACCACCCTGTCGGTGGACGAGACCATGGCCACCGTCGGCGAGCTGAAGAAGCGCTTCCCGGCGCTGGTCAGCCCGCCCAGCGACGACATCTGCTACGCCACCCAGAACCGCCAGGTCGCGGTCAAGCAGATGGCCCCCGAGACCGACCTGCTGATCGTGGTCGGCTCCAAGAACTCCTCCAACTCCGTCCGCCTGGTCGAGGTCGGCCTGGAGTACGGCGCCAAGGCCGCCCACCTGGTGGACTTCGCCGAGGAGCTCCAGGAGGCCTGGCTGGAGGGCGTCGGCACGGTCGGCCTGACCAGCGGCGCCTCCGTCCCGGAGATCCTGGTCGAGGGCGTGCTGGAGTGGCTGGCCGCGCGCGGCTACGACACGGTCGAGACGGTCAAGACCGCCGAGGAGCACCTGACCTTCTCGCTGCCCAAGGAGCTGCGCCGCGACCTGCGCGCCGAGGCGGCGGGCAAGCTGTAGGGCCGGTCCCGGGACCGCTCCCGGACCGCTCCCGGGTCCTTTCGCGCAGAGCCCGGCACCCCCTCGGGGTTGCCGGGTTTTCTGCTGTGCGTCCACCCGTGCCCTCTCGTAGTTTTGTGCACAGGCTGTGGACAAGCGGTCCGCGGCCCCGGCGGAGGGTGGACGTGATGGCGGCGGTATTCGGCGTGGACATCGGCGGTTCGGGCATCAAGGGCGCCCCGGTCGACCTCGCCCGGGGCGTGCTGGCCCAGGAGCGGTACAAGGTGCTCACCCCGCAGCCGTCCGCCCCCGAGGCCGTGGTCGCCGCCGTCCGCGAGGTGGTCCGCCAGTTCGACCACCAGGGCCCGGTCGGGCTCACCTTCCCCGGCGTGGTGGTCGGCGGCCGGACCAGAACCGCCGCCAACGTGGACAAGGGCTGGATCGGCCTGGACGCCGCGGGCCTGTTCCGCGAGGCGCTCGACCTGCCCGCGACCGTGCTCAACGACGCCGACGCGGCCGGGCTCGCCGAGACCGTGCACGGCGCCGGGCGCGACCAGTCGGGCGTGGTGCTGGTGCTCACCTTCGGCACCGGCATCGGCAGCGCGCTCTTCGTGGACGGCGTGCTGGTGCCCAACACCGAGCTGGGCCACCTGGAACTGCGCGGCAAGGACGCCGAGCGCCGGGCCTCCTCGGCCGCCAAGGAACGGCACGGGCTGACCTGGGAGCAGTGGGCCGGGCGGGTCGACGAGTACCTGGACCTGGTCGAGATGCTGTTCTCGCCGCAGCTGGTCGTGATCGGCGGCGGGGTGAGCCGCAAGCACGAGAAGTTCCTGCCGCTGCTACGGGAGCGGGAGGCGCGGGTGGTGCCGGCCGAGCTGCGCAACGACGCGGGCATCGTCGGCGCCGCCATGGCGGCGGCCCGGGCGGCGGGCTGAGGCCGCCCGCCCGAGGCGCCGCTCAGCGGGAGCGCTGGATCCGGCGCTGGGCCACGAACCGGGCGAGCACGATCAGCGCGGCCAGCCCGGTGCCGGAGAACAGCCAGCTGGCCCGCAGCGCCAGCCCGGTCGCCAGCGCCACCACCTGGGCGGTGACGCCCGAGGAGGTGACCGGCCCGAGCAGCAGCAGCGCCAGCGCGAAGGCGATCGGCCCGCTGATCGGTGCGGCCAGCAGGTCGACGTAGCGCACCCGGACGGCCAGTTGGAAGCAGACGGCCAGGTAGCCGAGGCCGAACAGCCAGCCGAGGCCGTCGAACAGCAGCCGGTCCAGGCCCGCGACGGCGAGGGTCGCCAGCACGGCGGCCACGCCCGTGCCGATGGCGGTCAGCCGGGTCGGCCGTCCGGTCCGGCGCCGCCCGTACAGCGGGGCCTCGGCGCGTCCGCGCAGCGGCAGCCGCAACCGCAGCCTGGGGGTGGCCGGGCGGGCGGTGGTGGCGGCGGGCGGCCCGGCTACCGGGCGTAGCCGGGCGGCGGGGGCGGCGGCGGGGGCTCCGGCGGTCTCGGGAGCCCGGCCGGGCCCGGGGACGGCGGCCCCGGCCGCGCCGTTCGGCGGTCGGCGTCTGGGCCCTGGCGGCTGGGTACGGATGCTCTGCTCCACCCGCCCAACGTACGGTCCGATCATCGCCACACTGTGTAATGGACCGTTCAGGTCTTGCCCCGTGTCTCCTGGCGGAGTGCTGATGTGATCGTCGTTCACCGGTCTGACCTGTCCGGCCCAGCCGCCCGGGCGGCCGGCCGGAGTTCCTGGAGCCCCTCCCGGCGGCGACCGGGGCGTGAGGCGCTGCCCGTAGACTTGGGGGTCGGCCCGCACGGTGCCGACCCAACTCCTCCAAGCCCACGGGACTGCGCTTCATGTCGCTCACGATCGGAATCGTCGGCCTGCCGAACGTCGGCAAGTCGACCCTGTTCAACGCCCTGACCAAGAACGACGTGCTGGCGGCCAACTACCCGTTCGCCACCATCGAGCCGAACGTCGGCGTCGTCGGCGTCCCGGACGCGCGGCTGGCCAAGCTCGCCGAGATCTTCGGCTCCCAGCGGATCCTCCCGGCCACCGTCGACTTCGTCGACATCGCCGGCATCGTGCGCGGCGCCAGCGAGGGCGAGGGACTGGGCAACAAGTTCCTCGCCAACATCCGCGAGTCGGACGCGATCTGCCAGGTCGTGCGCGCCTTCACCGACCCGGACGTGGTGCACGTGGACGGCAAGGTGTCGCCCAAGGACGACATCGAGACCATCCACACCGAGCTGATCCTGGCCGACCTCCAGACCGTCGAGAAGGTCCTGCCGCGGCTCCAGAAGGAGGCGCGCCTGAAGAAGGAGACCGCCCCCGTGCTGGCCGCCGCCGAGGCCGCTCAGGCGGTCCTGGAGACCGGCAAGACCCTCTTCGAGGCCGGCTTCGACACCACCCCGATCCGCGACCTCCACCTGCTGACCGCGAAGCCCTTCCTCTACGTCTTCAACGTGGACGAGGCCGAGCTGGCCGACGAGGACTTCAAGAACGTCCAGCGCGAGCTGGTCGCCCCGGCCGAGGCGATCTTCCTCAACGCCAAGATCGAGTCCGAGCTGATCGAGCTCGACGACGCCGAGGCCCTGGAGCTGCTCCAGTCGATGGGCCAGGAGGAGCCCGGCCTCGCCACCCTCGCCCGGGTCGGCTTCGACACCCTCGGCCTGCAGACCTACCTCACCGCAGGCCCCAAGGAGACCCGCGCCTGGACCATCAAGAAGGGCGCCACCGCCCCCGAGGCCGCCGGAGTCATCCACACCGACTTCCAGAAGGGCTTCATCAAGGCCGAGGTGATCTCCTTCGCCGACCTGGTCGAGACCGGCTCCATCGCCGAGGCCCGCTCCAAGGGCAAGGCCCGCATCGAGGGCAAGGAATACATCATGCAGGACGGCGACGTGGTGGAGTTCCGCTTCAACGTCTAGTCGAACTGCGGAAAGGCCGTCTGACCTGCGGCGGAGCGGGTTGGGCGGCCTTTCGGTCCGTAGGGAGTCCGCGAGGCTGCCAACTCCGGCCAACGCAACTGGCGCTCGCTACGCCGCTTCGGTGCCCGGGAGGTCGCCTCGGTCCGCGCCGCCGTCGTCGGCGTACGCGCGGTCGACGGCGGCCCTGGTCCGCTCCTCGGAGTCGGGTCAGAGGTGGGTGTAGATGTTCAGCGTCATCGCGGCGTTCGTGTGCCCGAGCCGCTCGGAGACGGTCTTCACCGACTCGCCGTGCTTGATCAGCAGGCTCGCGTAGTGGTGCCGGAGCGCGTGCGGGCCGGTGCCCTTCGGTATGCCGGCCCGCTGGCAGGCGGGCCGCCACGAGCCGTCCATGAAGCTGGTGTAGACGACCGGGCCGCCCTCGGGAGCGGTGAAGAGCCAGCCTTCGGGGTCGGTAACCGGGAAGTCCCGCAGGTGCGCGGCTATCGCCTGGACGGCCATCTTCGGGAGGGGAACGGTCCGGTAGGACCGGGTGGTTTTCGGCGGCCCGGTGTAGACGCCGTGCTTGGCCGTCTGCTGGACCTGCTGTTCCACGGTGACGGTGGCGTGCAGCAAGTCGACGTGCCGGAGCTGGAGCCCGAAGAGCTCGCCCGGCCGGAGAGTGCACGTTGAACCCTACGTCTCCCCAGTCCAATGACGCACCCCCGAATGTGTCGTGGCCGCCTGTCGCGATACCGGGCCAGCCGGATCGGCGGTACGAGGCCGAGTTGTCTACAGCTGGTGGGCGGCCAGCAGGGGTGGCACCCGCGGGGCCTGCCGTCCCGGACGGGATCGACCTGATTCCGGACGCCGAGGCGAGTGAGGGTGCCGAACTGCTCGCGCAGCTGAAGGCCCGGATCGCGCGGTTCGTGATCCTGCCCTCCGAGGAAGCGCTGGACGCCACCACGCTGTGGGGGGCAGCGACGCACCTGCAGAGGTCGTGGCAGCACGCGCCGCGCCTGGCGGTGGTCGGCCCGGCGAAGCGGTGCGGCAAATTGCGCCTGCTGGACGTGCTCACCGAGACCGTCCACCAGGCGCTCCTCACGGTGAACTCGTCTCCGGCTGCCGTGTTCCGCTCGATCACCGAGAACCCGCCGACGCTGCTGGTGGACGAGGCGGACACGATCTTCGGCAGCCCGAAGGTGGCGGAGAAGAACGAGGAGATGCGCGGTCTGCTCAACGCCGGACACCAGCGCGACCGGTACGTGCTGCGGGTCGTTGGCAAGGATCACACCCCGGGCCGATTCCACACCTTCGCCATGGCGGCCATCGCCGGCATCGGCGACCTGCCGGACACGATCATGGACCGGTCGATCGTGATCCGGATGCGCAGGCGTGCCGAGGGCGAGACGGTCTCGCCGTACCGTTCT
This sequence comes from Kitasatospora sp. NPDC088160, assembly GCF_044741445.1. Taxonomy (NCBI): domain Bacteria; kingdom Bacillati; phylum Actinomycetota; class Actinomycetes; order Kitasatosporales; family Streptomycetaceae; genus Kitasatospora; species Kitasatospora sp. NPDC088160. Next base: position 76,210 of record NZ_JBIUSS010000034.1, read on the forward strand.
GAGCGCGACAGGCCCGGGTTCACGAGATCCGGGACCGGATCGCCCGCTGGTCGGCGCCGCTCGCCGAACGGGCTCTGCACTTGGAACCGGACATGCCGGTCGAGGATCGGGCCGCCGACACCTGAGAACCTCTGGTGATCGTTGCCGACCTGGCGGGTGGCCCCTGGCCCAGGCTCGCCCGGCAGGCGTGCAAGCGCATGGTCGACGCCGAGGTGCAGGCCGAGGAGGACAACCCCGGCGGGGCCAAGATCCTGGCCGACATCCGGCGGACCTTCCACGCGGCCGGCGACCCCGACAGCATCACCACCGACCAGCTGTTGCTTGCCCTCAACGGCGACCATGAGGCGCCGTGGGCTGAGTGGGGCCGAGGTGGCCTGACCCCGCGCGGTCTCGGCTCGATGCTGCGTGAGTTCGGCATCTCCTTGGGCAACGTCCGCATCGGCGACGGCACACAGCGCAAGGGCTACATGCGGCACAAGTTCACCGACGCTTGGCGGCGGTACTGCCCTGCCGTCTATCCGATCGCCCCGGTCGGCGGCGTGAGCTGACCTGTCAGGCCAAGACGGCAGACCGAACAGGACAGCCACTGGCCCGCCGCCGCACGGATCCGAGTGTGGGCGGCGGGCCGGGCCCGGGACGGGAAGCACACCCGTCTCGTGCCGTCCCAGCCGTCCCTGTCGTAAAAGTGCAGGTCAAATGCCCTTCTGCTGGGACGGTTCACCGTCCCAAGACGGAAGAGCTCCCGCACCGGACGCCATCGGCCAAGCCGCGCTTGGACCTTGTCGTACCGCCCTGGCCTGCGGATGCAACGGCAAGACGGCAAAGACGGATTTCTCTCGAACACCCCTCCGCCGCAAGGACACGCTCGTATGTCCACCACCCAGCCGGACACCCATCCGACCGGCTCCGGAACCATCGCCCGCACCATGATCACCCTCGTGATGACGGCCATCGCCGGCCTCGCCTTCGGCTTCTCCTTCGGCAACGTGTGGGCCCTCGCCCTGCGCCTAGGCGTCCCGCACCCCGTTGCCCCGGCTCATCGCCCCCATGGTCGACCTGTCTGTGCTCGGCCTCCTGGTGGCCCTGCACCACCTCTCCGCCATTGGTACGGACTCCTCCCAACTGCGCTCCGCCACCCGGCTGATGCATTTGTGTGGCGTGCTCACCCTCGCCCTCAACACCGCCGAACCCATCCTTGCTGGACACTACGAACGGGCCACTCTCGACGCCGTTGCGCCTCTACTTCTCCTCGGCTGGGGAGTCGTCGGCCCAGCTCTTCTTCGTCAGCTTCACACCCCGTCCGCCCCCACCACACGGGTGGAGGAGGCTGGCCTCGCCCAGCCCGAGCCGGGCTATCCTTCCGCCGGTAACGAGAGCGACACTGAGCCGGATCAGGTGCAGGCCCCGGGCTCGGCGGAAGAAGCCGAAGAAGCCCAGCTGGCCTCTACCAGCCGAGCCTCGTCTGCGAGCCAGGAGCCTGCCGCTTCTCGCAAGCGCACAGGCCGCAAGCCAGCGGCCAGCATGGACGAACTGCTTGAGGTGGTTAGGCCCGCCGTCGCCGAGAGGGGAGCCACCCACGCAGTGATCAAGGAAGCAGTGCGCGGCGCTGGCCTATCGATCAGCAACGATCGGGTCGGCAAACTGCTGGAGCTCGTGAAGAGCGACCAGACCAATCAGCCCGAGGCGGTTCCGGCGCACGCCGTCGTCGCCTGACTCTGCCTTGACAGACCGCTTGCCCGGTTCCGCATCCGGAACCGGGCAAGCGGCATCTGGCGGCGCAGACCGGTCGTTCCGGAACTCCGCATGTCGGTTCCGGGACTTCCGGATAAGGCTTCAGGCGGAGCAAGTTGTGAGGTAAGCACTGCTTACCCCGTTCCACCCCAAGGGGAGCAAGTTGTGGGGTAAGGAGTCCTTACCCCCAGTCCGCGCCCCAAGGCTCCGTGTTGGCGGCAGGACCTGCCGCCAACACGGAGCCGGCCCAGGGGTGCCGGGATGCTGTCAGACCCGCATCGCGATGCCTCGATGAGCGGCGAATGCGTCGAAGCGGTCCAGCGGTAGAACGGCATCGGCTGAATCAGCGGTGTGGCCCGAGGGGTTGTGAAACGAGACTGCGCCGTCGTGGTGGCCGGTGACGAGCACCAAGTGCCCGCCGCGAGCGGGTGCCGGCCGGTAGGGACGACGGATCTCCTTGTGGACGGAGGCCATCACGAGGTGGCCGCGATCGAGTTCGGCGAGGAGCCGGTCCGGGGTGAGGTCGGTGATGATCTCCGACTGGAGGCCGTGGGTGGCGAGGGCGTACTCGGTGAACGGCTGGTAGTAGAGGCCGCCGACGCTCCCGTCGTCCTGCTGGACGTAGCCGCCGTGGGCGAGGCAGCCGTCCAGCAGGTCGAACAGGGTGGGCGCGTGGCCGTCGCGGGCGAAGAGGGCCATCCGCAGGCAGGCCATGCCACAGAGGCGGGTGGACCAGTAGGCGTAGGTGTCCCGGTCGGGGGCTCCGGTGGCGGCCCAGTTGTCGTCGTCGCCGGGCGGGTGGCCCGCGTAGGCGATGGCGTTGATCAGCGCGGGGGTGGCGTACTGGGTGATCAGCGGAATCGGGTGGCGCTTGGGATGGTCAGGCAAGGGCCGGTTCCTTCCGGGGTGGCGGGGTGGCCACGAGGCGGTGGAAAGCGTCCAAGTCGACCGAGCCGCCGGAGAGGATCACGCCCACGGGGCCGGGCTGCGAGTTGAGGCCGGCCAGGGCCGCGAGTGCGACGGCTCCGGAGGGTTCGGTCACCACCTTGAGGTGCTGGAACGCCCAGCCCATAGCCTGCACGATCTGAGCGTCCGTCACGGTGATGGCGTCGTCGAGCAGAGTCTTGTTGATCTGCCAAGGCAGGGCGGCCGGGGTGGTGTGGCGGAGGCCGTCCGCGATGGTGTCGGGGACGGCGGGCAGTTCCGTGATGTGTCCGGCTCGCAGGGAGGCGTAGGTGTCGGCCGCACTCGCGGGTTCGACGCCAATCACCTTGATGCGCGGGTTGATGTGCTTGGCGGCGACAGCGGTGCCAGCGGCGAGTCCGCCGCCGCCCACGGGTACCAGGATCACGGTCAGGATGGGTGCTTGCCAGAGCAGTTCCAGCGTCACCGTGCCCGCCCCGGCGATCACCGCGCGGGCGTCGGCGGACGGCACGACGGCGAGGCCTCGGTCGGTGGCGAGCTGGGCGACGATGGCGTCGCGGTCGTCGCGCTGGCGGTGGTAGGCGACGATGTCGGCGCCCAGCGTGTGGGTGCCGTTCACCTTGCCCTCGGGGGCGTCGTGCGGCACGACTACGGTCACCGGGACGGACAGCAGGTGGCCGGCCAGGGCGAGTGCTTGGGCATGGTTGCCGGAGGAGGCGCCGATGATTCCGCATCGGCGTTCGCGCGGGCTCAGGGCTGCCATGGCGTTGTACGCGCCACGGAACTTGAAGGAACCGGTCCGCTGGAGGGCTTCGGCCTTGCAGATCACGGTCCGCCCGGCGATCTCGTCCAGCGCCGGGTGGGCGAGCACCGGGGTGGAGGCGGCGACTCCGCGCAGGCGGCGCTGGGCATCGTAGATGTCGTCCACCGACAGCGGCAGGTCGGCGGCGCTCACGGCCGGTACCCGTTCGTGCGGGCGGTGGCGAGCATGATCTGGATCAAGGTGTCGTAGCTGATCCCGGCGGCTGCGGCCATGGTGGCGAGGTTGCCATGGGTGGAGAGGCCGGGCAGCGTGTTGATCTCCAGCCAGTGGACGTCGCCGTCCGGAGTGACGAGGAAGTCCGAGCGCGAGTAGCCCGAGCAGTGCAGCACCTGGTGGGCGCGGACGGCCGTGCGGGAGATGGTGGCGAGGACCGCGTCCGGGAGCTGGGCGGGGCAGCGATAGCGGTGGCCGGCCGGGCTGCGCTTGGCCTTGTAGTCGTAGAACTCGGCGGTGGTGGGGACGGTCTCCAGCGGCGGGAGCGTCATGATGGCGCCGTCCTTCTCCAGGACGCCGCAGGTGACGGCGGTGCCGTCCTTGAACGGCTCGACGAACCACTCGCCGCCCCGGGTGTCGTGGGTGAGCGTGGTGGTGAGCGAGTTCAGGTCACGGAAGACCCGCATGCCGATCGAACCGCCCTCCGAGGTGGGCTTGAGGATGACCGGCAGGCCCAGTTCCTCCACGCACGCTCGGGCGGCTTCCTCGGGGCCGTCATGGCCCCGGAGCGGGAGGTGTGGCAGGACGGTGACACCGCCGGCGAGGACGAGGGTCTTGGCGGTGGGCTTGTGCATCGCCATCGCGCTGGCCAGCACCCCGGAGCCGGTGTACGGGACGCCGAGGCTGTCGAGGAGGCCCTGCAGCTTGCCATCCTCGGCCCACTGCCCGGCGATGGCGAGGAACGCGACGTCGGCCTCGCGGACGCGGTCGGCGAAGTCCTTGTCGGTGGGGTCGAGGACGAAGTGCGGCAGGCCCTGGCGGACCAGCGACTCGCGGACGGCCTCGCCGGAGATCAGCGAGCGGTCGCGTTCGCCGGAGCGGCCACCGGTGACGAGGGCGATACGGGGTGCGGCAGACATCTCATCTTCCTTTTGTCACAGTCTGGTTCGGAATGCGCCGGATGACAGGCGCGATGTGGGGAAGCCGCTAGCGTCGAAGGCAGGCCGCCCAGAACGAGGGGCGGGTGCGTCGATGGATCGGAGCCACCGTGGTCCCCATGACCCTGCAAGAGATCGCCGAGGCTGTCGGGGGCGCTCTGCACGACGTCCCCGATCCGGGCGTCATGGTGGACCGGCCCGGGGTCATCGACTCGCGGCTGGTGAAGCCCGGGTCGCTGTTCATCGCCCTGCCGGGTGAGCACACGGACGGGCACCGGTTCGCCGAGGCCGCCGTCCGCGCCGGGGCCACGGGCGTGCTCGCCGCACGGCCGGTCGGGGTGCCGGCGGTCGTGGTACCAGACGTCCAGGATGCGATGGGAGCGCTGGCCCGCGCGGTGCTGGACCGGCTGAAGGCACCGACGGTGATCGGGCTGACCGGCTCGGCCGGGAAGACCAGTACCAAGGACCTGCTGGCCCAGGTGCTGGAGACCATGGACACCACGGTGGCCACGCCGCTGTCGTTCAACGGCGAGATCGGCCTGCCGCTGACCGTCTTCCGGGCGGACGAGAGCACCCGTCTGCTGGTGCTGGAGATGGGCGCGCGCGGCGCCGGGCACATCAAGTACCTGACGGGGATCGTCCCGCCGAAGGTCGGCCTGGTACTGAACGTCGGGACCGCGCACGTGGGCGAGTTCGGCGGCGGGAAGGAATCGATCGCCGTCGCGAAGGGCGAACTCGTCGAGGCCCTGCCCGTCGACGGCCTGGCGGTGCTGAACGCCGACGACCCGTACGTCATGTCGATGGCGCCGCGCACGGTCGCGCCGGTCCTGACGTTCGGGGTGCAGGCCGGGGACGTGCGCGCCGTCGACATCGAGCTGGATGCCGCCGGGCGGCCGTCGTTCAACCTCACGTACCGGGACGAGAGCGCCCCCGTGAAGCTCGGGCTGTACGGCGCCCACCACGTGTCCAACGCGACGGCCGCTGCCGCGGTGGCGATCGGCCTGGGCGCGAGCGTGCGGCAGGCAGCGGAGGCACTGACCGGTGCCCGGCAGTTGACGCCGGGCCGGATGGACGTCACCGAGCGGCCGGACGGCGTGACGGTGATCAACGACGCGTTCAACGCGAACCCCGATTCGATGGCCGTCGCCCTGTCCGCGCTCACCGCCATGGCCAGCGGCGGGCGGAGGACGGTGGCGGTGCTGGGCGAGATGCGGGAGCTGGGGGAGGAGTCCGAGGCCCACCACGCGGAACTGGGACGGCTCGTCGCCCGCAGCGGGATCACTGATCTGATCGCGGTCGGTGACTGGGAGGCCCGGCTGGTGCACACCTGGGCGGTGGAGGGCGGCGTCAACGGCACGCTGGTGCCGAACCGCGACGCCGCCCTCGACCTGCTATTGACCTACCTCAAGCCCGGGGACGTGGTGCTGGTAAAGGGCTCCCACAGCGTCGGGTTGGAGGACACCGCGATGCGGCTCACCAAGCCCGATGCCGCACACTGACTACGCCGCGACCACCGGGGTCTCGGCCAGCCGGAGAAGGACCGCCCGTCCGACGCGACCGGCGGTCCCGGTGCCCATCGTCACCACCAGGTCGTCGGGCTCGACCAGCTCGGCGACCATGTCCGCCACATCGCGACCGTCGCTCGCCCTGTGGGCCCGGCCGCCGCAGGCGACGACCTGCGCGGCGATCGGCGCGGTGCTGATCCCGGTGAGCGGGGACTCGACCGAAGCGTGGATGTCGAGGAGGACGACTTCGTCGGCCGCCGCGAGCCGGCGGCCCATCTCCTCGCCGAGGGCGGCGGTCCGGGTCCAGCCGGTGGGCTCGAACACCGCGATCACCCGGCCCTCGGTGAGCATCCGGGCAGTCGCCAGGTCGGCGGTGATCTCGCTCGGGTGGTGGGCGTAGGAGTCCAGCACCGTCACCCCGTCGAAGCTGCCCGTCGTGGTGAGCCTGCGCTTGATGCCCTGGAACGCGTTGATGCCGTCCACCAGAACGGAGGGCTCGGTACCGAGCACCCAGCTGGCGGCGAACGCGGCGGCGGCGTTCAGCGCGTTGTGCCGACCCGGGACGGCCAGGGCGAACTCGTGCCACGACCCGTCCGTGTCCCGCACGGTGACGTGGCTGGCCGTCCCGTCCCACAGCACCCGCAGCACCCGCACGTCGGCGTCCCTGGCCTCGCCGACCGTGACCACGCGCGGGCCGGGCGCCACCTGCAGGCGCTCGATCAGCAGCCGAGCTCCCGGGTCGTCGGACGAGACGACGAGGACGGAGCTGTTGCGGGCCAGGCGCTCGAAGACCTCCAGGGCATCGTTCAGGTCGACGTACTGCTCGGGGTGGTCGTCGTCCACGTTCAGGACGACGGCGATCTGCGGGTGGTAGCGACCCGCCGTCCGGTCGCTCTCGTCCGCCTCGGCGACCAGGAGGCCGCCGAGGCCCTGGTGGGCGTTCGGGCGGTCGACGGGGGTGCCGCCGATGGCGTACGACGGGTCGAGGTGGGCCAGCGCGGCGCTGAGAATGCCGGTGGTCATGGTCTTGCCGTGGGTGCCCGCCACCGCGACGGACCGCTCGGCGGTGGCGATCAAGTGCGCGAGCACGTCCGAGCGGTGCACGACCGGGATGCCGGCCCGGCGGGCGGCGGCGACCTCGGGGTTGCTCGGGGGCACCGCGCTGGACCACACGAGGACGGTGGCGTCGGCGGGCACGTTGCCGGCGGTTTGGCCGATGGCGACGGCGGCACCAGCCTGCTCCAGCTCACGCAGGGCAGCGGTGTCGCTGGTGTCGGAGCCGGAGATGCGGCTGCCGCCCTCCAGCAGCAGGCGGGCGACGGCCGACATGCCGGCGCCGCCGATGCCCACGAAGTGCGGGCGGGCGAGGTTGATGGGGCCGTCGTGGACGGGGACGATCACGTTCCTGGTTTCCATGCTGTGCGCTCCAGTTCGGAGTCCAGCCCGTGATGGGCGATGGGTGGAAGGGCGCTACACGTAGGTGCTGTCCGGCGCCGAGTTGGCCGCCGGGTGAGCACCGGGTCGGGCCGTGTCGAAGTGGTCCTGCACAATGACGCCGAGCAGAGCGATCACCACGGCGTTGCCGACCGCCCACAGGCCGCCGAGGAACGCGCCGACCGGATCGCGGTGCTGACCTCGACGGCGGGACGGGGACTCGTGCACGGCTAACTCCTCACGGCAGGAGGGATGATGGGGATCTCTTGCTGACCGGACGCTTGAAGTGCGTGCCCGATGAGGTAATGACAGCCGCAGGCAGGACCGTGACGGGATGGTGAGCTAAGGTCACTCACGGTTCATTCATCACTCACTGGGGGCGGAGCGGATGGAGACGCAGGCGGACCAGGAGACAGCCGACCAGACGACGGAGGCGTTCGCCGCCGAAGTCGCCCACTGGCGCGAGGTGCGGAGCCTGTCGAAGCGCGCGCTGGCGCGGAAGATGGGCTTCGACCCGTCCTACGTCAGCCACATCGAGGCCGGCCGCCACAAGCCGACCGAGGAGTTCGCCCGCCTCGCCGACGAGATCCTCAACGCCGGGAAAGCCATCTGGCGGCGCTGGCTCGAGTACGACGCCGCCCGTTCTCGCAGTCGCACCCCGACCTCCCCACCGGCACCTCGCAGCCCCGAGCAGCCGTACGCCTCCGGCTCCGCGATCGTGGTCGAGCACGACGAAGCCGGTCTCGAATTCGACGGCGCCACCTACCGGTTGACCATGCGCCGCCGCCTGCGGAACACCGGCACCGAGCCCATCACCCGCTACCTGATCCGCATCGCCGTCGACCGCTACCCCGGCGAGCCCGAGCGCTCCAACGCCCACTACCGTGAGCACCCACTGACCTGGAACGAGCTGGCGCTCACCGCCTCATGCCAGGGCGAGGACATGCGGTGGCAGGCCAAGCACGACCGAGACGCCTTCAAGGAGGTCTGGCTCCTGTTCGACAACGAGCACGGCCGCTTCCCGCTCTACCCGGGCGATGCGACCTGGATCGAGTACGCCTACAGCGTCGGCGCCGACAAGTGGGGCCACTGGTTCCAGCGCGCCGTACGCCTGCCCACCGAACACCTCGCCGTACGCCTCGACTTCCCTGCCGCCCTCGACCCGGTGGTGTGGGGCACCGAGACCTCCATGACCGCCGAGTCCGCACCCCTACGCACCGCCGTCAGCCGCCACGACGACGGCGAGCGCCGGCACTTCGCCTGGGCCACCGACGACCCGCCGCTCCACGCGCGCTTCCGCCTCGAATGGCGCTTCCGCGCCTCCGCCCCCAACCCGCAGCAGACCAAGGAGACAAGGTGATCGAGGTGCGCCCCAGCCAGCAGATGCAGTCCCTCGGCGTGGTCCAACAAGGCACCCCCATCCTCAACCGTCCCGCCGAGCCCTTCGATCTCCCGGCCGAACGCGCAGACGCCCAGACCGTGATCGACGAACTCTTCACCGCCGTCGACCGCATCGGCCGCGTCCACTCCTTCGCCAAGGGCATGGGCCTCGCCGCCCCACAGATCGGCATTCCCCGCGCCGCCGCCCTCGTCCTGCCCCCGACCGCCGGCGCCGAGCCGATCATCCTGCTCAACCCGAAGATCACCGCCGTTTCCGACGAGACCGACGAACAGTACGAGGGCTGCCTCAGCTTCTTCGACGTCCGCGGCATGGTCCCCCGCCCCCTCCGCATGGACGTCACCGCCACCACCCTCGACGGCACCATCACCACCGTCACCTACGAATTCGGCCTCGCCCGCCTCATCGCCCACGAGATCGACCACCTCGACGGCCTCCTCTACACCGACCGCATGCGCCCCGACGTCCACCCGATCCCGGTCGAGGAGTACCGGGGTACAGGCTCGACCTGGTCCTACTGATCAACTCGGCCTAGTCCCAGCCGACTTATGGGACGTAAACGGCATGAGGGCCCGCCACATCTGCCGCTAGTATCACCGGAGTACCCGCCGACACCTTGACACCGTCGGCATTGACCTCCAGGACGACCAGTGAAGATCAAGCGTGTGCGCATCGAGAACTTCCGTTGCCTACACAAGGTGGATGTCGCGTTCGATGACATCACCTCGTTCATCGGGCCCTCAGGCGTGGGAAAATCAACCGTCCTGCGGGCACTCGACTGGTTCTTCACGGGAGAAAAGGACGTAGCGCTCAGCACGGATGACGTCCACTCGGCAACAGATGGAGCGCGGATCTCGGTTGAGGTGGAGTTCGACAGCCTCACCGACTACGACCGCAAGACGCTGGGTCGTTACGCCCCAGATGGTGCTGAGAACGTCTCTATCTGGCGCACCTGGGACAACGGTGTCGACAAGATCACGGGAAAGGCCTTCACTTACCGTCCGTTCGAGGAGGTGCGGCAGTACACCAAAGCGATGGACAGGCGGCGGGCCTACAACGAGCTTCGCGAGAGTGACCCGAGCCTCGGGCTGCCGGCCGCCCCCAATGCTGATGCCGTGAATGAGGCAATGCAGCTATGGGAGACATCCAACCGCGACCGGCTCACTGAGTCGGAGGTTGAGGACACCCACTTCTTCGGGTTCGCGGGCCAGAGCCAGCTCGCCAAGCTTGTCGACTTCGTGTTCATCTCCGCTGACCTTCGTGCATACGAGGAGACCGACGACCGCAAGAGCACAGCCATCGGCCAGATCCTCGATCACGCGGTGGACCGCTCTGAGGCTAGTAGGCAGCTCAGTGACATTGAGGAGACCGCGCACCGCGCTCGCCGCGAGGTGCACGCCCAGGTCTACGGGCCAACGCTTGATGAGATCTCAGGCGCACTGTCCAAGGAGCTACTGAAGTTGAATTCGTGATGTCGGTCTGAGATCTGGTCAGCCATCCATGATCAGGCCGGTGGTGGCGAGGCATCCGTCGATGAGGTGA
>NZ_JBIUSS010000035.1:0-84540 GCF_044741445.1 Kitasatospora sp. NPDC088160
ACAGCACCGGGCGCTTGGCGCCCACCAGCATCTTCGCGGCCTCGCGGATCTGCTTGGCGTGCGGCTTGGTGACCGGCCGGTAGCCGGGCAGCGAGAGCTCGACCGGCCAGCGGAACGTGGTGGTGGCCTGGAGCGCGTCCTTGGCGATGTCGACGAGGACGGGGCCGGGGCGGCCGGTGGCGGCGATGTGGAACGCCTCGGCGATCACCCGGGGGATCTCGGAGGGGTCGGTGACCAGGTAGTTGTGCTTGGTGATCGGCATCGTGATGCCGCAGATGTCCGCCTCCTGGAAGGCGTCGGTGCCGATCGCCTTGGAGGAGACCTGGCCGGTGATCGCGACCATCGGCACGGAGTCCATGTAGGCGTCGGCGATCGGGGTCACCAGGTTGGTCGCGCCCGGGCCGGAGGTGGCCATGCAGACCCCGACCCGGCCGGTGGCCTGGGCGTAGCCGGTGGCGGCGTGGCCGGCGCCCTGCTCGTGCCGGACCAGGATGTGGCGCACCTTGGCCGAGTCCATCAGCGGGTCGTACGCGGGAAGGATGGCCCCGCCCGGGATGCCGAAGACGGTGTCCGCGCCCACGGCCTCCAGCGAGCGGATGAGCGACTGGGCGCCGGTCATGGTTTCGACGACGTGCTGGGGAGCGGGAGCGTGGGCGGCCGTGGTGTCCCCGCGGCGGGGGGATGCGGCGTGCTCAGTCATCTGCCTGTCTCTTCTCGGAATGTGCCGACCCGGTAATTACGGGCCCCGGTGGTGCGAGGGTGGGGTCCCGGTTGCGGGCCGATCGCTGGCTCTGCCCCAATCGTCCCGCTTCCTCCCCGGGAATCGGGGCGGATCGGGCGGTCGGAGCCAGGGGTCTTGCGGTGGTGGAACAGCGTCAGTGCAACAAAAAACCCCTCGTGCCAAGGGCATGCGAGGGGTGGCGCGTCGGTCTGTCACAAGCGGGGCGTGTGAGCCCGCTCAGCCGACGCGCCCGCCAAGTACGAGAATTCGGGTGCGCATGGCAACGACCCTCCTCCTGTCCGGGGGCGTGTGTCAAGCAGGTGGGATGACCGTCTCGCCATGCGGACCCGGCCCTGGACCGGTCACCGCGCGGCGTTCGGGCAGGTCGGGGGCACCGTGGTGATGCACGACACGCCCCCCGCCGCCCTCCCCGCGGCCACCCGTCCGGGCCTCCGCGGCCAGGTACGCGCGCCGGGCCGAGACCGAGCCGAGCGGCCTGGGCAGCGGGTAGCCCCGGCGCACCAGCGCCCGGCGCAGCCGGGTCTCGTCCAGCGGCGGCGCGAAGGCCGAACCCTGGCCCTGCCGGCAGCCCAGCTCCTGGAGCGCGGCGACCTGGCGGGGCAGGTCCACCCCCTCGGCGCCGGTGACCAGACCGAGGTCGTGGCCGAGCCGCAGGGCGTGCCCGGCGAGCGTGCGGCTGAGCGCGGACTCCCCGAGGTCCTGCACCAGTGTGCGGTCCAGCTTGAGGCCGTCCAGGGGCAGCCGGGCCAGCTCGCCGAGCGAGCCGCTGCCGGCGCCGTAGCCGGCCAGCACGGTGGTCACCCCGAGCCGGCGCAACGCGGCCAGCCGGCGGCCGAGTTCGTCGGCGAGCGAGTCCGGGCCCATCCGGGCCACCTCGATCACCAGCTCGCCGGCCGGCAGTCGGCTGTCGCGCAGCGCCGCAGCCACCGTCTCGTACAGACCGGGCGAGCACAGCCGCTCGGTGGAGAGCCGGACCGCGACCGGGACGGGCGCGGGGCCGCTGCGGCTGCGGCCGGACTGGCCGCGCCGGTTGGCCGCGGCCGTCACCGCCTCCTGGACCAGCCAGCGGGAGAACCGGGTGGCCGCGTCGCCGTGGTCGGCCGAGCGCAGGAACTCGGCCGGGGTGAGCAGCAGGCCGCCCGCCGAGCGCCAGCGGGCCTGCGCCTCGACGCCGGTCACCGCGCCGCTGGCGAGGTCCACCACGGGCTGGTGGAGCAGGGTGAAGCCGCCCTCGCGGACGGCGGCCCGCAGCCGCTCCTCCAGTTCGGTGCGGCGCTCCAGATCGGCCCGCATCGCGGGGTTGTAGAGCACCACCCGGCCCTTGCCCTCGGACTTGGCCCGGTACATCGCGAGGTCGGCGTTGCGCATCAGCTCGTCGGTGGCCGCCCTCGGGTCGGCGGCCGGGCCGCGTTCGGGGGTGCCGAAGGCGATGCCGATGCTGGCGGCGACACCGAGTTCGGCGCCGCCGATCCAGTACGGCTCGGAGAGCGCGACCCGCAGCCGCTCGGCGAGCTCCTGGACCTGGAGCCGGCCGAGCGGGCCGCAGACCAGCGCGGCGAACTCGTCGCCGCCGAACCGGGCGACGGTGTCCCCGCAGCGGACGGCCCCCTGGAGCCGGCGGGCCGCCTGCACCAGCAGTTCGTCGCCCACCTGGTGGCCGGCCGTGTCGTTGACCGCCTTGAAGCCGTCCAGGTCGAGGAAGAGCACCGCGACCCCGGCGCCGCCCTCGCCCTGCTGGCCGCGGGCGCCGAGGGCGGCCCGCAGCCGCTGGGCGAACAGCGCCCGGTTGGGCAGGTCGGTGAGCGGGTCGTGGAAGGCGTTGTGCTGCAACTGGGCCTGGAGTATCACGCGTTCGGTCACGTCCCGGCTGTTGAGGATGAGGCCGTCGCGGTGCCGGCTGACCGTCGACTCGACGTGCAGCCACTCGCCGCCGCCGGAGCTGATCCGGCACTCCACCCGGGCGGACGGCTCGGCGGTGCCCGGGGAGCGGTGGGCGGTGAGCCGGACCCTCGCCAGGTAGCGGCGGACCTCGGCGAGCACCCGGTCCACGTCCTCCGGGTGGACCAGGTCCAGCAGGTTGCCGCCGACCAGTTCCTCCGGGTCCCGCCCGTAGACGCCGAGCGCGGCCGGGGAGACGTAGGAGAGCACGCCGTTGGCACCGGCGATCATGATGACGTCGCTGGAGCCCTGCACCAGGGAGCGGAAGTGCGCCTCCTTGTGGGCGAGTTCCTGGGCGAGCGAGAGGTTGTCGAGCAGCATCACGCCCTGGCGCAGGATGAGCGCCAGGCCGACGGTGCAGGCCGCCGCGGCCACCACCCGGTCCAACTCCCGCCCGCCGAGGGCGTTGTAGAGGATCCCGGCGGTGCACACCGCGGCGGCCGCGTACGGGGTGAGCGCGCTGAAGGTGGTGGCCACCCGGCGGCGCGGCAGGCCTCCGGCCGAGGGGTGCTCGCGCAGCGGGCGGCGCCAGCGCGGCGACCACGGCGCCCAGGCCAGCAGCAGGCTGCCGGAGAACCAGCCGGCGTCCAGCAGTTCGCCCGAGCGGTAGCTGCTGCGCAGCTCCGGGGAGGTGAACAGGGCGTCGCACAGGACGGTGACGGCCAGCGCCACCATCGCGGTGTGCACGGCCGCCCGGTTGCCGTCCCGGCCGCCGAAGCGCAGCCCGACGACCAGGCTGACCAGCAGGATGTCCAGGACCGGGTAGGCCAGGTTGAGGGCCAGCCGCAGCGGCGAGCCGGCCTCGCCGGCGGCGATCCGGCCGAGCGCCAGGCTCCAGCTGAGGGTGAACAGCGAGCCGGCGATCAGCCAGCCGTCGAGCAGCAGGCAGAGCCAGCCGGCGGCCGAGCGCGGGCGCTGGGCGAGCACCAGCACACCGGTGATGGCGAGCGGGGAGAACAGCAGGAAGGCGTACTCGGCGAGCGAGTCCTGCGGCAGCGGGCTGCGGGCGACCAGTTCGTACCAGCCCCAGGTGCCGTTGCCGCAGGCCACCATGAGCGAGGAGAGGCCGAACAGCAGCCAGGCCGGGCGGGCGCGCCCGCCGGCCGTGCAGCCGTACACCAGGCAGGACAGCGCGGCCGCGAGCGCCGCCGCGGCCAGGCCGAAGTCGCCCATGAAGATGGAGAGTTGGAAAGAGCCCCAGCCGGTGGCGGCACCCAGGGCGTAGGCCAGGCAGAGCGCGCCGAGGACGAGGCCGGGCAGCGTCCGGCTCTCCCGGAGCCGGCACAGCGGGCCGCGCCGGCCGGGGGCGGACGCGCCGGCTGCGGCTGCGCCGGGCGTGGACGCGTCGGGCTCGGACGCGTCGGCGGGTGGCACGCCCGGCCGTCCGGCCCCGGGCAGCACCGTATCGGTGGAGCTCACTCGGCCTCTCCCCCTCCGGCCCGGGGCCTGGCGCCCCGGCCACGGGCCACCGGCCGCGCGCCTCTTGGCCGTACGCGGTGGCCTGGCGCCCCGTCAGGACGGAGGCCCAGGGGGTGGGCGGCCTTCCGGTCACCACACCGCACCGATGTTCCCGATCGGGACCCTACACCAAATCCGTCACTCAATGACACATGCACTCAACTTAGAGTAATGGCGACGGGGTGGGGAAATGCACCCGATTCCGGCGGATCGGCCCGGTTGGCGGCGGCGCGCGGCCGGGGGCTCACGCGGCGCGCACGGGAGCACGCGACGGCGCCCGGCCCCGGGCCACCCGGACCGGAGACGGTCGGGGGCCCGGCGCCGGGCGCACGGGTCATCGGGAGGCCCGGGCCGGACACGGCCCAGGTCCTGTCCGGCCTAAGCCGGATCGTCCGGGAACAGCCGCAACCGGTGCGCCAGCGCCGCCGCCTCACCCCGGCCGGTGACCGCGAGCTTGCCCAGGATGTTGGAAACGTGCACGCTCGCGGTCTTCGGAGAGATGTACAGCTCCTCCGCGATCTGCCGGTTGCTCCAGCCGCGCGCCAGCAACCGGAGCACGTCCCGCTCACGGGGGGTGAGGCCGAAGGACTCCCCGACGGGCGGGGTCGCGGCCGGCCCGGCGGCCGGGCGCGCGGCCGCCACCGGGGTCAGCGTCAGCCCGGCCCGGTCGGCCAGGCCCGCGACCTCCGCCAGCAGCGGACGGTCGCCCCGGACGGTGGCCAGTTCCCGAGCCTCGCGCAGCAGTTCGGCCCCGGCCTCGCGCCGCCCGGCCAGCACCTCGGCCTCGCCGGCCCGCAGCAGGGCGACCGCCAGCGGGTACGGCAGCCCGGTCGGGCGCAGCGCGGCGACCGCGGCGGCCCACTGCTCCGGGGTGTCGGCGGCCTCGGCGCGGGCCAGTTCGCCCTCCAGCAGCCGGGCCCAGCCGTGGTGCACCGGCGCCCGCGGCCGCAGCCGGGCCGCCCGCGCGGCGATCGCGGCCAGCGCCTCGGCCCGGCCCGCCGCGGCCTCCGGCAGGCCCCGGCTGTCCGCCTCCACCGTGGCGGCCTCGACCAGCAGCGGGTACACGTCGGACTCGTGGCCGAGCCGCCCCTCCTCCGCCAGCGCGGCGAGCAGTTCCTCCCGGGCCTCCATCGGCCGGCCGGCGAGCGCGGCGATCCGCACCGCCAGCCGACTGATCGGCACGCTGTGCTGGAGCTGGCCGACCCGGTTGGCCGACCGGGCCTGCGCCAGCATGGTCGCCGCGCCGGCCAGGTCCCCGCGCAGCAGCGCGAGGTCGCCGCGCATCCGGTCCAGGAACTCGGCGTGGGTGCCGGTCAGGCTGGTCAGCTCGCAGGCGTCGAGCACCTCGGCGGCCTCCCGGATCCGCCCCAGGTCGGTCAGCGCCTCGGCCAGGTTGCCGGTCAGGATGGTGCCGATGTTGCGCAGCAGGCCGTTGCCGTCCGCGTAGACCAGGCCCTCGCGGGCCAGCACCACCGCCTCCTCGGCCCGGCCCACCCCGCGCTGCATGCTGGCCAGGTTGTTGACGCCGCGCAGCAGCAGGTCGGGCACGCCCAGCCGGCGGGCCGCCTCGACCGCCCCGGCCAGTTCGGCCAGCCCGCCGTCGGCGTCGCCGTGCACGTCGTAGCGCAGGCCGCCGAGCGTCATCCGGGCGTGCACCTCGACGGAGTGCGCGCCGACCTCCTGGGCGATCCGGATCGCCCGCTCGGCCAGCTCGATGTGCTCGGGGCCGGGCTTCTTGAGCATCGCCACCCCGGCGCCGAGCGCGAACACCTCGGCCTGGACGGCGGACGGCGGCAGGTGGTCGACCAGCCGGTGCGCGTGGAGGATCTCCTCGTCGTCACCGGAGCGGCGCAGATTGCCCAGCATCCGGGCCCGGTTGATCCGGAACCAGGCCGCGCGCACCGGGTGCACGGCCTCGTCGACCAGCCGCAGCCCCCGCCTGGCGAGGCTCAGGCCGCGCTCGCGGTCGCCGCAGCGCCGGGCCGCGACCACTGCCTCGGCCAGCACGTCGACCAGCTGGATCCGGTCGCAGTCCCCGTCGGCGGTGCCGTGGTCGCAGGAGCCGGGCGGATAGGTCTCGGCCCAGTCGTACGGGCGCAGGGTGTGCGCCAGCACCTCCTCGGAGACCATGTCCCACAGCTCCAGGGCCCGTTCCAGCATGCCCAGTTGCTCGGCGAAGGCGTTGCGGCGGCGGGCCGCCCGGGCGGCGTCCAGGGCGGTCGGCAGGGCGCGGGCCGGGTCGTGCGCGTGGTACCAGTAGTTGGCCAGCCGGGCGGGCAGGGCGTCGCAGGAGACCAGCTGCGGCTTCGCCTCCACGGCGAGCGCGAACTTGCGGTTGATCCGGTGCCGTTCACCGGGCAGCAGGTCGTCCGAGACCGCCTCGCGGACCAGCGCGTGCCGGAAGCGGTAGCCCTCGCCCTCGCCGTCCGGGCGCAGGATGTTGGCGCCGACGGCCGCCCGCAGCGCCTCGATCAGCGCCTCCTCGTCGTCGTGCAGGACGGCCGCCAGCAGGGCGTGCTCGACGTGCGAGCCCCCCTCGGCGGCGATCCGCACCACTCGCTGGGCCTCCTCGTCCAGGCTCTCCACCCGGACCAGCAGGATGTCGCGCAGCGAGTCGGTGAGCCCGGCACCGCAGCCGTCCTCGAAGGCGGTGGCCAGCTCCTCGACGAAGAACGGATTCCCCTCGGAGCGGCGGTGGATGCGGTCCACCAGCTTCCGGTCGGGGTCGGCGGTGCCGAGGATGCCGGCCAGCTGGGCGGCGACCTCGCCGCGGCCGAACCGCTCCAGCTCCAGCCGCTGGACGGTGCGCAGTCGTTCGAGCTCGGCCAGGAAGGGGCGCAGCGGGTGGCGGCGGTGCAGGTCGTCGGAGCGGTAGGTGGCGACCAGCAGCACCCGGGA
The DNA here is from genome assembly GCF_044741445.1 of Kitasatospora sp. NPDC088160. Classification (NCBI taxonomy): domain Bacteria; kingdom Bacillati; phylum Actinomycetota; class Actinomycetes; order Kitasatosporales; family Streptomycetaceae; genus Kitasatospora; species Kitasatospora sp. NPDC088160. The sequence goes on from NZ_JBIUSS010000035.1 coordinate 7,037, forward strand.
CCGGTGCAGGGTGCGGACCAGGAAGGCGAGCAGTTCGCGGGTGGAGCGGTCGGACCAGTGCAGGTCCTCGACGGCGAACACGAGGGTACGCTCCGCGCCGAGCCGCTCGAACAGCCTCGCGGTGTGCTCGAACAGCCGGGCCCGGCCGTACTCGTCGTTGGGTTCGCCGTCGGCCTCGCCGAACTCGGGCAGCAGCCGGGCCAGGTGCCCCTCGCTGCCGGCCGCCGCGGCCTCCAGCTCGGCGCCCAGCGAGCGGTGCAGCCGGCGCAGCGCCGCGGCCAGCGGGGCGTACGGCAGGCCCTCGGCGCCGATCTCCAGGCAGCCGCCGAGCGTGGTGACCGCTCCCCCGGCGGCGGCCCGCTGCAGGAACTCCTCCAGCAGCCGGGTCTTGCCGACGCCCGCCTCGCCGCCGATCAGCACGGCCTGCGGGCTGCCGGAGCCCGCCCGGCGCAGCGCGTCGGTCAGTTCGGTGATCTCGCTGCCGCGGCCGACGAAGACGGGACTCACCGATATCTGCTGCATGGAGGCGAGCATGCCATAGCCGGAGGTGGCGGGCCGAGGGGTTATCTCCCCTGGCGAACGCCCGGAGGGGGAGGCGCTCCCCTGCTGCGCCTCCCCCTCCGAAACTCCCTCGGCACCGTCGTGGTGCCGGTCCGTCAGCATTCGCGCTGGCGCGCGGGGCGCCGCTGGAAGCGGGCGGCCACCGGACGCTGCCGCAGGCGGCGTCCCTCCTTGGCCTCCCGGACCAGGCGCTCGTGCTCGGCGCGGACGGCCAGCTCGTGGGCGTGCTGCTGGATGAGCTCGTACTCGATCACTTTCGGTTCCCCCTGTGGGTTTCACTGCGTTTCGCTGTCGAGTAAGAGCTTCCTCTCCCAGCGGGGGGTGCCGCATCGGAAGCCCTACCGATCTTCCGGGCCCCGGATGCCTTAGATCGGGGCCCCGGGAACGACAAAGGCCCGGTCTTACCTCGTTTTCGAGGTGAGACCGGGCCTTAGGCCTTACTTAGAGTGCCTTAGACGCCTTAGACGCCTTAGGACCTCAGGCAAAGACGCCCAGATTCTCTGGGTTGTGCTTACTGCCCCTCGACGGCGAGCCGCTCCAGGATCAGGTCCTTGACGCGGGCCGCGTCGGCCTGGCCGCGGGTGGCCTTCATGACCGCACCGACCAGCGCGCCGACCGCGGCGACCTTGCCGTCACGGATCTTGGCGGCGATCGCCTCGTTCTCGGCGATGGCCTGGTCGACGGCCGCACCGAGCGCGGAGTCGTCCGAGACGACGGCCAGGCCGCGCTTCTCGACGACCTCGTCCGGCTCGCCCTCGCCGGCCAGCACGGCCTCGATGACCTGGCGGGCCAGCTTGTCGTTCAGCTTGCCCTCGGCGACCAGCGCGGTGACCCGGGCGACCTGCGCCGGGGTGATCGGCTGCTCGCTCAGCTCGGTGCCGGTCTCGTTGGCCCGGCGGGCCAGCTCGCCCATCCACCACTTGCGGGCCTGGTCGGCCGGGGCGCCGGCGGCGATGGTCTCCTGGATCGGCTCGACGGCGCCGGCGTTCAGCACCGACTGCATGTCCTTGTCGGACAGGCCCCATTCGGCCTGCAGCCGGGCCCGGCGCACCCGCGGCAGCTCGGGCAGGCCTGCGCGCAGCTCCTCGACCCAGGCGCGGGCGGGGGCGATCGGCACCAGGTCCGGCTCGGGGAAGTAGCGGTAGTCCTCGGCGTTGTCCTTGATCCGGCCCGAGGTGGTGCTGCCGTCCTCCTCGTGGAAGTGCCGGGTCTCCTGGATGATCGTGCCGCCGTCGGTCAGCACCGTGGCGTGCCGCTGGATCTCGAACCGGGCGGCCCGCTCCACGCTGCGCAGCGAGTTGACGTTCTTGGTCTCCGAACGGGTGCCGAAGGTCTCGGTGCCGTTGGGGCGCAGCGACAGGTTGACGTCGCAGCGCATCTGGCCCTTGTCCATCCGCGCCTCGGAGACGCCCAGCGCCTTGATCAGCTCGCGCAGCTCGGCGACGTACGCCTTGGCGACCTCGGGGGCGCGCTCGCCGGCCCCGACGATCGGCTTGGTGACGATCTCGATCAGCGGGATGCCGGCCCGGTTGTAGTCGAGCAGCGAGTGAGTGGCCCCGTGGATGCGGCCGGTGGCGCCACCGACGTGGCTGGACTTGCCGGTGTCCTCCTCCATGTGGGCGCGCTCGATCTCCACGCGGAAGGTCGAGCCGTCCTCCAACTGCACGTCGAGGTAGCCGTTGAAGGCGATCGGCTCGTCGTACTGCGAGGTCTGGAAGTTCTTGGGCATGTCCGGGTAGAAGTAGTTCTTCCGCGCGAATCGGCACCACTCGGCGATCTCGCAGTTCAGCGCCAGGCCGATCTTGACGGCCGACTCCACGCCGATCTCGTTGACCACCGGCAGCGAGCCGGGCAGGCCCAGGCAGGTCGGGCAGGTCTGGCTGTTCGGCTCGGCACCCAACTCGGTCGAGCAACCGCAGAACATCTTGGTCTTGGTGCCCAGCTCGACGTGGACCTCAAGGCCCATCACCGGGTCGTACGACGCGAGAGCGTCCTCGTAGGAGACCAGGTTCATGACGCTCACAGCGTCCCCTTCACTAAAAGACTTGGGAGGTACGGGCCCGGCCGCCGCTCGCGCGGGGCCGGGCCGGGGCGCTCAGCTCAGCCCAGCAGGACGTCGTCGGAGCCGAGCTGGCGCAGCTCGCGCACCAGCAGGGCGGTACCGGTGATCAGCGCGGCGGCGCCGACCAGGGCGTTGACCAGCTTGAGGGTGTCGCTCTCCTCGCGGGCCTTCCGGACGTCCTTGACGACCGAGACCGCGCCGAAGGCGCTGGTGCCGATGGACAGCCACAGGCCCGGCTTGCTGTGCTTGAAGCCCTTCAGGGACGACGGTGCCTTGAGGGACGACGGGGCCTTGGCCTTCTCGATCCTGCTCACAGTGCCGGTGCCTCCTCCAGCAGGGTGTGCCCCCACTTGTCGTTGAGTGCGGCCTCGACGGCGCCGCCCACCCGGTACAGGCGGTCGTCCGCCATCGCGGGTGCGATGATCTGCAGGCCGACCGGGAGATTGTCCTCCGGGGCCAGACCGCAGGGCAGCGACATGGCCGCGTTGCCCGCGAGGTTCGACGGAATCGTGCAGAGGTCGGCCAGGTACATCGCCATCGGGTCGTCGGCGCGCTCGCCGATCGGGAAGGCGGTGGTCGGCGTGGTCGGCGAGACCAGCACGTCCACGCCCGCGAAGGCGGCGTCGAAGTCGCGCGAGATGAGCGTGCGGACCTTCTGGGCCGAGCCGTAGTAGGCGTCGTAGTAGCCCGAGGAGAGGGCGTAGGTGCCGAGGATGATGCGGCGCTTGACCTCGGGGCCGAAGCCGGCCTCGCGGGTCAGGGCGGTGACGTCCTCGGCCGAGCGGGAGCCGTCGTCGCCGACCCGCAGGCCGTAGCGCATCGCGTCGAAGCGGGCCAGGTTGGACGAGGCCTCGCTGGGCGCGATCAGGTAGTACGCGGGCAGCGCCAGGGTGAAGGACGGGCAGGAGACCTCGACGACCTCGGCGCCCAGCTCGCGCAGCAGCTCCACCGACTCGTTGAAGCGCTCCATCACGCCGGCCTGGTAGCCCTCGCCGGCGAACTCCTTGACCACGCCGATCCGCATGCCGCGCACGTCGCGCAGCTTGGCGGCCTCGACCACGGCCGGGACGGGCGCGTCGATCGAGGTGGAGTCCAGCGGGTCGTGCCCGGCGATGGCCTCGTGCAGCAGCGCCGCGTCCAGCACGGTGCGGGCGCACGGGCCGCCCTGGTCCAGCGAGGACGAGAAGGCGACCAGGCCGTAGCGGGAGACCGAGCCGTAGGTCGGCTTGACGCCGACGGTGCCGGTGACGGCGCCGGGCTGGCGGATCGAGCCGCCGGTGTCGGTGCCGATCGCCAGCGGGGCCTCGAAGGCGGCCAGCGCGGCGGCCGAACCGCCGCCGGAGCCGCCGGGGATGCGGGAGAGGTCCCACGGGTTGCCGGTCGTGCCGTAGGCGGAGTTCTCGGTGGAGGAGCCCATCGCGAACTCGTCCATGTTGGTCTTGCCGAGGATGACCACGCCGGCGTCCTTGAGACGGGTGGTCAGCGTGGCGTCGTACGGCGGGATCCAGCCTTCGAGGATCTTGGAGCCGCAGGTGGTCGGCACGCCCTTGGTGGTGAAGACGTCCTTCAGCGCGAGCGGGACACCGGCCAGCGGGCCCAGTTCCTCGCCCTTGGCACGCTTCTCGTCGACGGCCCTGGCGGCGTTCAGCGCGCCCTCGGTGTCGACGTGCAGGAAGGCGTTGACCTTCTTGTCGACGGCGCCGATGCGGTCCAGGTGCGCCTGCGCCACCTCGACGGCGGACACCTCGCCCCTGGCGATGGCGGAGGCCGTCTCAGCGGCGGTGTACTTGATCAACTCGGTCATCTCGGTCAGTCCTCCCCGAGGATCTGCGGCACACGGAAACGCTGCTCCTCGGCGGCGGGGGCGCCGGACAGCGCCTGCTCCGGGGTGAGCGACGGCCGCACCTCGTCCGCGCGCATCACGTTGGTCAGCGGGAGCGGGTGGGAGGTCGGCGGGACGTCCTGTCCGGCGACCTCGGAAACGCGGGCGACCGCGCCGATGATCACGTCGAGCTGCTCGGCGAAGTGGTCCAGCTCTTCGGGCTTCAGCTCAAGACGCGACAGCCGGGCGAGGTGGGCGACCTCCTCGCGCGTGATGCCAGGCATGCAGCGATCCTCAGGGTGAGTTCTGGTGAGGCCCGGCGCCGCGCGCAGGCGGTGCCGGGCCCGGGCAGGAGCAACCGGTCCGGTGCTCCGTCCTCGTGGTCTTTGGACCCCATCCTATGGGGCCCGGCCCGGCCACCGGCCAACGAGTGAGCGAGCGCGCCCGTCACTGCGGCCTGGTGCGGGCCCAACTCTGCGCGCCCGGCGCCTTGATCTCGATCTGCGCGGCCGACACGGGCTGGGGCGCGGGCACGGCCTGGACCGTCTGAACGGCCTGCACGGCCTGCGGGAGGGTCGGGGGCAGCACGGGGGGCAGCACCGACGGGAGGGTCGGGGGCAGCACCGGCGCGATGGCCTGCTGGACCACCGGCTGGACGGCCTGCGGCAGCACCGGCTGGACCGGCAGGCCCTGGCCCCCCTGCACCGCGTGGAGGGCCGACGGCAGCCGGCCCGGCGGGGGGACCAGCCGCTCCACCGGCGGGGCGCCGGTGCGGTGCACCCGCAGCCAGGCGGTGGCCTGCTCGGCCGGCAGCGCCGCCGACACCAGCCAGCCCTGGACGGCGTCCACCCCCATGCAGTGCAGCCGCTCCCAGGTCTCGTCGTCCTCGACGCCCTCGGCGACCACGGTCAGGCCCAGCGAGTGGGCGAGCTCCACCGAGCAGCGCACCACCGCCGCGTCGTGGTCGTCGGCGACCATCCGGGAGACGAAGGAACGGTCGATCTTCAGCTCGCCGACCGGCAGGCTGCGCAGCCGCACCAGCGAGGAGTGGCCGGTGCCGAAGTCGTCCAGGGACATCCCGACGCCGTAGCCGCGCAGTTCGGCGAGGGTGTCGGCGGCCCGGCGGGAGTCGTCCAGCAGCAGCCGTTCGGTGATCTCCAGCTGGAGCGCGTGGGCCGGCACCTGGTGGCGGACGAGGTGGCCGGCGACGCGCTGGGCGAAGCCGGGGTTGAGCACGTCGCGCGGGGAGACGTTGACCGCGACCTGCACCTGGAGGCCCTGTTCCCGCCAGTAGGCGAGCTGCCCGACGGCGGCCTCCAGCACGTAGTCGGTGAGCCGGGGCATCAGGCCGCTGGACTCGGCGAGCCCGACGAACTCGTCCGGCGAGACCCGGCCCTGGCCGGGGCGCTCCCAGCGCAGCAGCGCCTCCAGGCCGACCACCCGGCCGTCGAAGGCCACCTTGGGCTGGTAGTGCAGCTGCACCTCGCCGGTCTCCAGCGCCCGCCGCAGGTCGCCGAGCAGCCCTATCCGGTACGGCGTGTCGGCGTCCTGGGTCTCGTCGTACTGCGCGACGCCGCTGCAACCGCGCTGGGCGTGGCCCATCGCCACGTCGGCGCGGCGCAGCAGCGCCTCGGCGTCCTGGGCGTGCTGCGGGTAGACGCAGACGCCGGCGCTGGCCTCCAGCACGAGCAGCAGCCCGTCCAGCCGGATCGGCGCGGCGAGTTCGGCGATCAGCGCCTTGGCGACCCGCTCCAGGCTGTCCGGGCAGTTGATGCCGGGCAGCAGCACGGCGAACTCGTCGCCGCCCATCCGGGCCACCATCGGACGGCCGCGCCGGTAGTTCCGGGGCAGGCCGGCGAAGACGTCGTCGATGGACTCCCGGGTGGCGCTGCCGGCCGGGCCTCCGGAGCGCAGCGCGCGGTGCAGCCGGCGGGCGATGTGCACCAGCAGCCGGTCGCCGGCGGTGTGACCGAGGGTGTCGTTGAGCGATCGGAAGCGATCGAGATCGAGCAGGATGAGACCGACGCTGTAACCTTCCGCGCGCTCCGCGATCGCCTCCTGGGCGGCCATCAACAGGGCCTGACGGTTGGGCAGATCCGTCAGCGGGTCGGTCAGCTGGTCACGGGCGCGGTCGCGGGCGATCCGCCAGGCGGCGACCAGCACCGCCAGCGGCACCGCGAACAGCGGCAGCAGTTCGGGCTCGTACCGGTAGACCAGGACGGCCAGCGGGATGAGCGGCGCGGCGCCGGCCAGCAGCACGCCGAGCAGCAGGACCGCACCTGCCACCCCCTGCGGCGGGCGTGTGGGCGCACCGCCGGTCGTACGATCCATAAGCCCTGTCCTCCGTCGGGCCCGCCCCGTCAGGCCGCCTTACGGTGAGGCACCGTGCCGGTACCGACAGCTGCCGGGCATGGAGCGACCCCGCGGAGCACCGGCTCAGCCGGTGCCCCCACCCCTGCTGACACTCTGTTGCGCTCCAGGGTATGCCGGGGTCCACCCGGTGGGCAGACTTTCGGACAACCGGAAACGCGCCACCGCGCCCGGGTGTCGCACAGTGACACAATGCCCGCTTCCACGGCGCGACACCCGGTGACGTTGCATCAGGACGATAACAAGACGGGCTCGGTCACGCTCCGCTCGGGTCGGCCTCCGGAGCGGCCTCGGCGGGGGCCTCCCCGACCTCGGGCAGGCCGAGGTGGGCACGGGCCGCGGCCGGTCCGTCGGCGAGCAGCACGGCGAAGCCGGCGTCGTCCAGGACCGGCAGTCCGAGCTGAACGGCCTTGTCGTACTTGGACCCGGGGTTGTCACCGGCCACAACAAAATCTGTCTTCTTCGATACCGAACCGGTCACCTTCGCGCCGCGCGAGGTCAGCGCCTCCTTGGCCCCGTCCCGGGTGTGCCCGGCCAGGGTGCCGGTGACCACGACGGTCAGGCCCTCCAGCGGGCGCTCCGCCTCCTCCTCGTCGGCGGGCTCCTCGGTGAAGCGGACGCCGGCCGCGCGCCACTTCTCCAGGATCCCCCGGTGCCACTCCTCCTGGTACCACTCGACGACGGAGCGGGCGATGATCGGTCCGACCCCCTCGACGGCGGCCAGCTCCTCCTCGGTGGCCGAGAAGATCCGGTCGAGGTCCCGGAACTCCCGTGCCAGCTCCTGCGCCGCGACCGGCCCGACGTGCCGGATCGAGAGGCCGTTGAGGAAGCGCCACAGCGGACGTTCCTTCACCCTCTCCAGATTCTCCAGCAGCACGCCCGCCGTCTTCTTGGGCTCGCCCTTCTGGTTCGCGAAGAAGGTGGCCTTCTTCTCCTTGCCGGTGCGGTCGTCCAGCTTGGGCATGCCCGTCTTCTGGTCGCGGACCAGCACCTCGATCGGCAGCAACTGCTCCATCGTCAGGCCGAAGATGTCGCCCTCGTCCCGCACCGGCGCCTCTGCCGGCTCCAGCGGCTGGGTCAGCGCGGTCGCCGCGACATAGCCCAGGCCCTCGATGTCCAGCGAGGAACGGCCGCCCAGGAAGGCGATCCGCTCGCGGATCTGCGCCGGGCAGAACTGCGCGTTGGGGCAGCGCAGATCGATGTCCCCCTCGGACATCGGGCGCAGCTCGGCCCCGCACTCGTGGCAGTGCGAGGGCATCACGAACTCCTGCTCGGTGCCGTCCCGCAGGCTCTCCACCGGGCCGAGGATCTCCGGGATGACGTCACCGGCCTTGCGCAGCACGATGGTGTCGCCGAGCAGCACGCCCTTGGCCTTGACGACCTGCTGGTTGTGCAGCGTCGCGTACTGCACCATCGAGCCGGCCACCTTCACCGGCTCGGCCAGCACCGCGTACGGGGTGGCCCGGCCGGTGCGGCCGATGCCGACCTTGATCGCGGCCAGCTTGCCGGTGACCTCCTCCGGCGGGTACTTCCAGGCGATCGCCCAGCGCGGGGACTTGGAGGTGGAACCGAGCCGCCCCTGCAGGGCGATCTCGTCCACCTTGACCACGACGCCGTCGATCTCGTGCTCGACCGAGTGCCGCTGCTCGCCGAAGTGCTCGATGAACGCCCGCACCTCGTCGAGCGTCCCGACCACCTTGTTGTGCCGGGCCGTCGGCAGGCCCCACGCGCGCAGCAGGTCGTAGGCGTGCGACTGGCAGTCGATGTCGAAGCCGACCCGGGCGCCGATGCCGTGCACCACCATGTGCAGCGGACGGGACGCGGTGACCAGCGGGTCCTTCTGGCGCAGCGAACCGGCGGCGGCGTTGCGGGGGTTGGCGAACAGGTGGACCAGCGCCTGCGGACGCCTGCCCTCCTTCGCGCGCTCCTCGTTCTCCGCCCGGCGGCGCTCGTTCTCCGCCGCCAGCGAGGCGTTCAGCTCCTCGAAGGCCTCGGTCGGCAGGTAGACCTCGCCGCGGATCTCGACCAGCTCGGGCAGGTCGTCGCCGGTGAGCTGCTGCGGGATCTCCTTGATGGTGCGGACGTTGGCGGTGATGTCCTCGCCGACCCGGCCGGTGCCCCGGGTCGCGGCGAGGACCAACTGGCCGCGCTCGTAGGTGAGGTTGACGGCCAGGCCGTCCACCTTGAGCTCGCACAGGTAGTGGTAGTCGATGCCGTCCAGCTCGCGGGCGACCCGGTCCGCCCAGGCCGCCAGCTCCTCGTCGTCCATGGCGTTGTCGAGGCTGAGCAGCCGCTCGCGGTGCTCGACCTTGGTGAAGCCTTCCGCGACGTCGCCGCCGACCTCCTGCGTCGGCGAGTCCGGCGTCACCAGGGCCGGGTGCGCGGCCTCGATCGCCTCCAGCTCGCGCATCAGGACGTCGAACTCGGCGTCGCTGACGACCGGGGCGTCCTGCACGTAGTACCGGGCGCGGTGCTCGGTGATCTCCACGACCAGCTCGGCGTGCCGCCTGCGCACCTCCGCAGGGACGTCCTCCCAGCCCTCGACAGCCACCACCGCAAGCCCTCCTACGTTCTCATTCCGGGTTGTCCACCAGGCTCTGCGCCGCCCGCGCCGCAAGCGACAGCGCCTTGCGCGCGTACGCCGGGGACGCCCCGGCCAGCCCGCAGGTCGGCGTCACCAGCACGCGGCGGCCCAGCAGCTCCGGGGCGAACCCGAGCCTGCGCCACAAGGTCCTGACACCCTGGACACTACCGGCCGGGTCGGACACCGCCTGGTCAGTGGAGGGCACGACACCAGCGAGGATCGCCGTGCCCGCCTCGACCGCCTCGCCCAGGTCGTCGTCGTCCCGCTCGGTCAGCAGTGAGAAGTCCAGCGAGACCCCGGCCACACCGGCCCGGCGCAGCAGCGGGATCGGCACGTCCGGCGCGCAGCAGTGCACGACGACGGGCACGTCCAGGCCCCGGATGACCTCGCGCAGCACCTCCTCGGCGACCTGCCGGTCCACCGAGCGCAGCCGCTGGAAGCCGCTGGCGGTCTTCACCGAACCAGCCAGCACGGCGGGCAGCGAGGGCTCGTCGAGCTGGAGGACCAGCTGGGCGCCCGGGACCCGACTGCGGACGTCGGCGAGGTGGCGGCGCAGGCCCTCGGTGAGCGAACCGGCGATGTCCCGGCAGGCGCCGGGGTCGGAGAGCGCCTTCTCGCCGTACTTGAGCTCGATCGAGGCGGCCAGCGTCCACGGCCCGACGGCCTGCAGCTTGAGCGCGCCCTGGTAGCCCTGGGTGAACTCCTCCAGCGCGTCCAGGTCCTCGCGCAGCCAGGAGTGGGCGCGCCGGGTGTCCCGGCCGGGGCGGTCGGCGAAGCGCCAGCCGCTCGGCTCGGTCTGCGCGAACAGCTCGACCAGCAGGCCGGCGCCACGGCCGATCATGTCGGCACCCGGCCCGCGGGCGGGCAGTTCGGGCAGGAACGGCAACTGCTCCAACGCCCCGGTGGAGGTCTTGGCGGCCTCCCGGGCGTCGGTGCCGGGCAGCGAACCGACGCCGGTGGCGGCGCCGCGCAGGTCGGGGAAGGGCTGTGGGGTGCTCACCCGCCCGAGCCTAGTGCGCGGCGCCGCGCGCGTTTCAGCGCCCCGGGCGGACGGTGATGTCGGTGAGCTCCGCGTCACGGGAGGCGTCGAGGGCGGCGAGGATCGCCTTGGCCACCGACTCGGGGGCGATCCAGCGGTCCTCGTCGTAGGCCTTGCCCTCCTGCTGGTGCACCTTGGCCTGCATCGCGGTGGCGGTGCGGCCCGGGTAGACCGAGGTGACCCGGACGCCGTTCGGGTGCTCCTCCTGGCGCAGCGCGTCGGCCAGCGCCTTGAGGCCGTGCTTGCTCGCCGCGTAGGCCGACCACTCGGCATGGGCGGACAGCCCGGCACCGGAGTTGACGAACACCACGTGCCCCTTGACCAGGCGCAGCGAGGGCAGCAGGAGCCGGGTCAGCTCGGCGGGGGCGACCAGGTTGACGTTCAGCGTCTCCTGCCAGGCCTTGACCGACAGGTCGCCGACCGTGCCCAGCTCGACCATGCCCGCGACGTGCAGCACGGAGTCCAGCTCGACGGGCAGCGCCTGGTGGCCGAAGGCCCAGGAGAGCTTGGCCGGGTCGCCGAGGTCCCCGACCAGGGTCTTCGCCCCGGGGAAGCGCTCGCGCAGTTCGGCGGCGCGGCGGGCGTCGCGGGCCAGCAGCCAGAGGTCGTCCCCGCGCTCGGCGAGGCGTTCGGCGAGGACGGCGCCGATGCCGGAGCCGGCGCCGGTGATCAGATGAGTGGCCATGGTGGTGATCCTCTCAGGCCTTGAGCTGCGCGAAGACCTCGGCCGGGGTGTCGGCGAACCGGATCAGCTCGGCGAGCGGGCGGGGCAGGAAGCCCTCGGCGTCCATCCGCTCCATCTGCGTGCGCAGGCCCGTGTAGAAGCCCTCGGTGTCCAGGACGATCACCGGCTTGTCGAACATGCCGTGCTTCTTGAGCTCCAGCACCTCGGTCACCTCGTCGAGGGTGCCCAGCCCGCCCACGAGCACGACGATCGCGTCCGCCCGGGCCGCCAGCTCCGCCTTCCGCTCGGCCAGGTCACGGGTCATGACGAGCTCGTCGGCGCCGACGTACCCCTTGTGCTTGAGCATCTCGACCAGCACCCCGACCAGCTTCCCGCCGGCCGCCTTCACCTCGTCGGCCAGCAGCCCCATCAGCCCGGCGTTGGACCCGCCCCACACCAGGGTGTGGCCACCTTCGCCGAGGAGCCGCGCGAACTCGGCGGCGGGGGCGGTGTAGCGGTCGTCGAGCGAGTACGCGGAGCAGAAGACTGTGATGTTCATAGTGCCATCTGGTCTATCACGCCCCGGCGCACTCACTCACCGGCTTTAGGCCTCGGCCAGCCTCCTCCGAGCATCATGCCGTCCTCTCCGGAGGGTGTGCCGGCGGCCGCGGCGAGTTGCCGATTCGGCCTTCGGGCTGCTGAGAGCTGGTAGCAGTCCACCTCCCGGGCCCGGGCAGTCACGTTGTCCCGTGCGAGGAAGCCGCGCAGCCGACACTCCGAGTATGCCAGGAGCGTTCGATCCGGCCGGGTCGACAGGGTGATCGTCCCCCTTGGCCGGCACTGCTGCTCACGCGCAGGAGGGCAGGAGCCCCCGGCCCGGGTGGGCGTGTCGGTCCGAGAGGACACCCAGGACGGCGACCAGACCGGCTGCGAGACGGTCCGCGGGGTCGGCGCCGGGCGTGTTCTCGGGCCGGTGGGACGCCAGGCGGGCGGCCAGCCAACCCGGGGACGCCCAGCCCGCCCGGACGGCCATGGTGGTGAACCGGCGCAGCAGGTCGTCCTCCGGGACGGCGCGGGCAGGCTCCTGGAGGTCGGGCGGCAGGTGCTCGGTCATCCGCTCCCAGCCCGTGGGGTCGGGCGGCGGCGGCAGCGGTGCCGGTGCGGGCTGTTCGCTCGCGCGCGGAGTGGTACCCGTCACTACAACAGCAACCATCTTCTTGTCCTGGTAAGGGACTTCCTGGTTGCGTCCGCACGTGCGGAGCGACGAGCCCGCACGTGCGGATTTGTCCGGCTCCGCACGTGCGGACTTCCGTTCGCCGCAGCGCGGCCTCGGCAGCGCCGCAGGTGCGGACTTCACCGACTCCGCACGTGCGGACTTACCGGCGGCGCAGCGGAGTTGCTCCTGCTTGACGCGCCGGGCGTCGGCGCGCAGGACGGCGAGGGCGGCGTCCCAGTCGGGGACGCCGCCCAGGGGCACGGTGACGGCGTAGCCGCGAACCCGGGTGCCGGAGGGGCCGTGGACGAGGGCCATGACCCCGGCCGCCTCGGCGGCCCGGTAGAAGCCGGGGACGGAGTCCTTGGAGACCCGGCAGGCCCGGGAGAACCAGAGGTTGGACGGCGGGCAGTGGAGGTTGGTCCCGTCCGCGTCGGCCTTCTGCGCGGCGTGCATGAGGAAGAGGACGAAGGACGGCCCGAGGGACTTCCAGGGCCCACCGGTCGGGACGCTCTGCATCCACTGCCCGATGCGGACCCGGAACTCGTTGGCGGGCGGGGTGCCGGTGGGGCGGGAGAGGGCGAGGGCTTCGGTGGTGACGGCGACGGGCACGTTCGGCCTTTCGTGGCCGATATGCGAGCCGGAGCGCGTCCGGGCTGGCATACTGGCCGAGGTGTTATGCGCGTGCGCCGGAACCGCCAAGTTTACGGGCGTACGCGGGAATGGCCACCGCCCAACTGGGCGGTGGCCATTGCAGTTTACGCCGACAGATCAGCGGATTTGACGGACAGTCATGAATTCACTGCGGCGAGTGCTCGCGCATGAGTTCGGGATGCACGCTACGCGAGGTAGGCCTGCTGCCACTCCAGCGAGGTCATCGACAGTGCCGCCTCGGCGAGTTGGCGGGCGGACTCGGTCTTGAGGCTGCCGAGACTGCTGTCGATCCACAGGAGTGCTCCGCGATGGTCTCGGGATCCTTCACCCCGGCGATCCACCAGCCCGACCGCTTCGCCCGCTTGAGCATCCCCGCCTCGAAGAGGTACCCGCCGCGCCCTTTGCCTGCCGTTCTCAACCATGGCCGTCCTTCTCCTGTCCCGGATCCATCACCACGTCTCCACCCCGTCCCGCAGATACCGTGAGCCGCCATCCGCGATCGCTCTCACAGCCGCGTTCAGCCGGTTCCGCTGGCGGGTTCGCAGCCGGTCGGCGGCCTCCGGCGCGGACAGGAAGACGGCCTCGGACAGTTCGTCGTCGTGCGGCCGCACCCGCGCGGCCAGGTCGGACGAGAGGGTGCCCGCGTCGAAGATGAACGCGATCTGGTCGTCCCACGGGCCGTGCGGGGCAACCCAGTCCACGACCAGCAGGCGGTGGACCGTGATCTCCAGGCCCAGTTCCTCGCGCAGTTCCCGCACTGCGGCCTCGTCCGGCGACTCATTGGCCTCAGCCATCCCTCCGGGCAGGTCCCAACCCTCCTTGTAGGTCGGGTTGACGGTCAGGATGCGACCAGCCTGGTCGCGCAGGATCACGTCCGCAGAGACGCGCTTGCGAGCCTGCCGGGCATTGCCCTCGGCGAGGTAGGCGTGCCAGGCATCGGTGTCGGTGGGTGCGGGTCTCACGTTGAACCTCCCCGAGGCGACGGGATGATGTCGGCGAGCAGGAGCAGCCGGGCTCTGCGCGCCTCATCGAATCGTGCCAGGTATTCACGCACCGGGCCGTACTCGCGGTACCGCCCGAAGAGTTCACCGAGGCCATCCATCTGATGGACGACTCGGACGGACCCGAGGGTCGGGCTGGTGGTCAGAAGTTCTGTTCCGACGCCGATTGCGGCGTCCAAGTCTCCGCAATCGGCGTGGATGCGTGCGAGGGTGATGCGGCTGAATGTGAGCGAACGCGCGCGGCCTTCTTCCCGTAGGACCACAGCCTGCTCACCGCATCGAAGGGCAAGCTCGGAGCGGCCCAGGTCGCTGAACGCCAACGCGGACTCGCTGGCGAGGGTAGCGTCGTCGAAAGGGCTCAACCACGGATGCTCGTCATCAGCTCCAACCGCAAGTGCGGTGTGAGCGTGGTCGAGTGCCCGCGCCGCCGGACCGTGCTGCCGAGAGGCTGCCAACGCTCGGGCCATCATGGCGTTCAGCCGAGCCATGAGGCCTGGCAGATGCGGGCCCTGGCAGGCCATTTCGATGCCGACGGTAGCCCAGTGCACGGCCTCCGCCGAATCGCCGGCCTGGAGGGAAAGGTGGCTGGTGCTGGCTGCTACGTGTGCCATCAACGGCAGATCGCCGGAGGCGCGGGCGAGAGGGAGCGCGCGAGCGAAGTGCCGGGCAGCCAGGTCGTCACGGCCGGAGTCGTGGGCCATCCAGCCGGCCATCTCAGTGAGCGCAGCGGCGGCAGCGAACACCTGCGGGCCGCTCGCAACATCGACCAGACGCGGCGCAACCTTGCCGGAGAGATGGTGAACCACAGCCGAGTACAGGCGTCCACCTCCCGCCTGCCGATCCGCACGGCGAAAGGCATCCACGGTGGCCAGGTCGTCGCCGTCGGCTTCCGGTAAAGCCTGCGCAAGGGGCGAGGGTCCAGGAGTGGCGTCCGGCTCCCATGACCTGCGGGCAAGACCGAGCAGTTGCCCCGGAATGTGGAAGGCGTCGGCGATCTGCTCGAACAACGCCAACTTCTCGACCCTGGTCTTGCCGTTCATGTAGTCGTAAAGCCGTCCCTGGCTGATCTCCACAGCGGCTGCAATCCGCCGGGTACTGATGCCGCGCGCGTTGAGGAGCCGGAATACGGCGCCCATGTCGCGGGTCGCACACGCTCGCAGCAGACGCTCGTCCTGGAGTAGCCCAGCGGCCACTTCACGCACACTTGGCTGAACACCCATGGTCTCGCTCCCCTTACAGCGTGTACTGATCGTAGGTCCACGGTGCCAGCCCTGACTCCGATTTGGAGTCACCGGATCGGAGTCTCCTGCGACCGCAACGTGACCGTTGAATGAACATCAGCCGCCCTGATCCATCCACGGGAGCGAATCTTGATGTCTCCACTCACCGCTTTGCCGACCAACGTGATCGGCTGCACTGGGGAAACGCTGCTGACTGCCGTCGCTACACCGGATACCGCTCGCTTCACCACACCGGCGACCATCCGCCTGCCGTACCAGGCCGAGTCGGTGGGCGCCGCGCGTCGGTTCGTCGTGGCGAAGCTTCGGGAGTGGGGGTTGGACGATCTGGTGGACGATGCCTCCCTGATCGCCAGCGAGTTGGCCACCAACGCCGTCAGGACCGGCTGTCAGACACGCATGATTGTCGCCGTGCGCCGCCCGAGCGACCGAATCATCCGCATCCTCGTCGGTGACGGCTCTTGCTCGATGCCCGTGATGATCCAGGCCGGGCCCGACGCCACGTCGGGTCGAGGCTTGGCGATGGTCCACCGGCTCACCCAGGGCCGTTGGGGCGCCAGCCCCCGCCCGTTCGGGAAGGTCGTGCACGCCGACCTCCCGACGCCCAAGCCGACCTCTCCGTGAGCCGGCAGCCGCCGGACGACGGTTTCGATCCCGAAGACGCGCCGCCGTCCGTTTCCGACCCCGATCCCGATCCCGATCCCGATCCCGATCCCGATCCCGATCCCGATCCCGATCCCGACCGAGTCTGGGCTGCCCTGGGGGTGTCCGCCGCTGCCGGGCTGCACATCGTCGTTGCGGCCCTGATTCTGATCAACCGCTCCCACTGAAACCCCCGCCCGTGCCGCCGGGCCAGCGGCACGGGCGGCAGGCAGTAACCCCACCGGCTCCCGCCGTCCGGCGAAGTGGCAATCCACGGTCGACAGCGGAGGCATCCCCGAGGGCGGTCGCGCGCCCTCGGGGAGCTGCCGCCCGGTATACCCGAGGCGGCTGAGCATCACCCGGCAGGCATCCGCCTGTCGCAACCAACCAGCACACGGAGGTACAGAGATGGGTAAGCGCAGCGGCGGCTCCGGCGACGGCCAGGGCGGCAAGCAGCAGGACGACTCCAACAAGGGCGCCGGACACGGCGGCGGGGGCTCCGACGAAGGCGGCAACAGCAGCGACGGCAAGGCCCCGGCGGAGTGACCGGCGAAACGCACCAGGAGGCGGGCCCCCAGGGGCTCGCCTCCGCGCTGGTGGCCGGCGGCGCACTCTCCTCGGACTGGCTCCCCTCCTTCAACGCGGTACCCCGCGAGCTGTTCGTCCCGGACCGCATCTGGCCGGGCATCGCGGACGGCACCCGCCAGAACCCCGTGCTGTACCGGTCACAGGACCCCGAGGCGTGGCGCAGGGCCGTCTACTCGGACATCCCGCTGACCACCCAGTGGGACGACGGCAACCACCAGGGCGACGGGCTCGGCACCACCCCGAGTTCCTCCAACTCCATGCCGACCATGGTGTTCTCGATGCTCCAGGACCTCGACGTCCGCCCGGGCCACAAGGTGTTGGAGGTCGGAGCCGGCACCGGCTGGAACGCGGGCCTCCTCGCCCACCGCCTGGGCAACCACAACGTGGTGACCGTCGAGTACGACCCTCACGTCGCACGCGGCGCCCGCGAGAACCTGCACCGGGCCGGACTCGCACCGACCGTGATCGAGGGCGACGGACGCCACGGCTGGCCGGACGACACCCCCTACAGCCGGATCATCGCCACCTGCTCCCTGCTGGAGATCCCTCCCGCATGGCTGGAACAGACGGCCCCCGGCGGAATCATCGTCGCCCCGTTCGGCACCGAGTACGGCGGCGAGCAGATCATCCGTCTGACCGTGAACGACGACGGGACCAGCGCGAGCGGCAAGTTCACCCGAGGCTCCGCGTTCATGCGACTCCGCCACCAGCGCACGGACCGGCCGTCGTTCGACGCCTACCTGCACGGGAAGGAGTGGCCAGCACACGGGATGCGGAGCACCACCAGTCTGTCCCCTCGGGCCACGGGCGGGTGGTTCGAGCAGTTCGTCATCGGATCCGGCGTACCCGGTACGTTCTGGCGGACAGAGCGCTACGACAACGACGCCTACACACTGTGGCTCTACAGCCGCGACACCCTCTCCTGGGCCTCCGCCGACTACGAGCGCGACCGCACGAGGTACGAGGTGTACCAGTCCGGCCCCCGGAACCTCTGGGATGAGCTGGAAGCGGCCTACCGGTGGTGGGCGGACCAGGGCCGCCCCGGGTGCGGGCGGTTCGGCCTGACGGTCACCTTGGAGGGCCAGCACGTCTGGCTGGACTCCCCGGGCAACCCCGTCCCGCAGCACTGAACAGCCCGGCCGGCCGCACCGGACGGCCGGGCACTCAGAGCCGGACTACGCTCGGACAGCCGGGCGCTCGGTGCTGGCGATGGTGGCCGAGCCGACCACCCGGGTGCCGTCGTACAGCACCACGGCCTGGCCGGGGGCGATGCCGCGCACCGCACTGTCCAGCTGCACCCGCAGCTCGCCGTCCACGACCGACGCGCTCACCGGCACCTCCTCGCCGTGGGCGCGCAGTTGGGCGGTGTACCGGCCGTCGGCGAGCGGCTCGGTGCCGCACCAGCGCGGCCGGATCGCGGTGAGCCCGGTGACGTCCAGACCCTCCAGCGGGCCGACGGTGACGGTGTTGTTCACCGGCGAGATGTCGAGCACGTAGCGGGGCTTGCCGTCCGCCGCCGGGCGGCCGATCCGCAGGCCCTTGCGCTGGCCGATGGTGAAGCCGTACGCGCCGTCGTGCTCGCCGAGCTTGGTGCCGTCGGCGTCGAGGATGTCGCCGGTGGCGGTACCGAGGTGCTTGGCCAGGAAACCCTGGGTGTCGCCGTCGGCGATGAAGCAGATGTCGTGGCTGTCCGGCTTCTTGGCGACGGCCAGGCCGCGGCGCTCGGCCTCCTCGCGGATGACGTCCTTGGTGGTGTCGCCGAGCGGGAACAGCGAGTGGGCGAGCTGGTCGGCGTCGAGCACGCCGAGGACGTACGACTGGTCCTTCGCCGCGTCGACGGCGCGGTGCAGCTGGCGCTCCCCGGACGGCAGGTCGACGATCCGGGCGTAGTGGCCGGTGCAGACCGCGTCGAAGCCGAGCGCGATCGCCTTGTCGAGCAGCGCGGCGAACTTGATCTTCTCGTTGCAGCGCAGGCAGGGATTGGGGGTGCGGCCGGCCGCGTACTCGGCGACGAAGTCGTCGATGACGTCCTCGCGGAAGCGCTCGGCGAGGTCCCAGACGTAGAACGGGATGCCGATCACGTCGGCCGCCCGCCACGCGTCCCGGGAGTCCTCGATGGTGCAGCAGCCGCGGGCCCCGGTACGGAACGACTGCGGATTGGCGGACAGCGCCAGGTGGACGCCCGTCACCTCGTGCCCCGCTTCGACGGCGCGGGCGGCGGCGACGGCGGAGTCGACGCCGCCGGACATCGCCGCGAGCACGCGCAGACGGCCGGTGGACGGAGTGGTCGGGGCACCCGGGAAGTCAGTCATGGTGACTACAAGAGTACGGGGCCACCGTCCATGCCCGGCCGCGCCAAGGAACTATCGCCGCACCGAGGCCAGCCCCGCGTTGTGGGCGCGCTGGACGGCCGGGGCGAGCGCCTCGACCAGCGCCGTCACGTCCTCGCGCACCGAGGTATGCCCGAGCGAGAACCGCAGCGAGGCCCGGGCCAGCGCCGGGTCGACGCCCATCGCGAGCAGCACGTGGCTGGGCTGCGGCACCCCGGCCGAGCAGGCCGAGCCGGTGGAGCACTCGATGCCCTGGGCGTCGAGCAGCATCAGCAGCGCGTCGCCCTCGCAGCCGGGGAAGGAGAAGTGCGCGTTGGCGGGCAGCCGCCCCTCGGCGGCCGGGTCGCCGTTGAGCACCGCGGCGGGGACGGTGGCCAGCACGGCGGCGATCAGCTCGTCGCGCAGCGCGCCGAGCACGACCGCGTGCTCCGGTTGGCGCTCGACCGCGAGGGCCGCGGCGGCGGCGAAGCCGGCGGCGGCCGGCGCGTCCAGGGTGCCGGAGCGGACGTCGCGTTCCTGGCCGCCGCCGTGCAGCAGCGGGACGGGCGCGGCGCCGCGCGAGAGCAGCAGCGCGCCGATGCCGAACGGGCCGCCGATCTTGTGTCCGGTGACGGTGAGCGCGGTGAGCCCCGACTCGGCGAAGGAGACCGGGACCTGCCCGAGCGCCTGCACCGCGTCGGCGTGCATCGGGATGCCGTACTCGGCCGCGACGGCGGCGAGTTCGCGCACCGGCTGGACGGTGCCGACCTCGTTGTTGGCCCACATCACGGTGACCAGCGCGACCGAGTACGGGTCCCGCTCGATCGCCTCGCGCAGCGCCTGCGGGTGCACCCGGCCGAGCGGGTCGACCGGCAGGTACTCGACGTCGGCGCCCTCGTGCTCGGAGAGCCAGTGCACCGCGTCCAGCACCGCGTGGTGTTCGACCGGGCTGCACAGCACCCGGGTGCGGGCCGGGTCGGCGTCCCGGCGGGCCCAGTACAGGCCCTTGACGGCGAGGTTGTCGGACTCGGTGCCCCCGCCGGTGAGCACGATCTCGCTCGGGCGGGCGCCCAGCGAGTCGGCCAGCGACTCGCGGGCCTCCTCGACCACCCGGCGGGCCCGGCGGCCGGCCGCGTGCAGGGACGAGGCGTTGCCGACCACCCCCAGGTGCGCCGACATCGCGGCGATCGCCTCGGGCAGCATCGGCGTGGTCGCCGCATGGTCCAGGTATGGCATAACCATCCGATTGTAGAGGGCACTCCCCGGGCCCCGTCCCGGTGTGCGCACCGATCCGGCCACCGGGCGTCCACCGGACGACTCCCGGGTGTCGCCCGGGCGGTTCCCGGACCGCGCGCCCACCGGACACCGGTGTCCGGCACCCGTTTGACCCACCGCGCGGGCGAGCGGTTAGCCTGACGAACGCTTCCCGCGGACGGGCCCCGGCCCGGCCCGCGGGCACGGCCCGGGATCACGTCCCACTCTCACTTCCCATCGGCGCGGACAGGAGCGGTGCGCCATGTCGCAGTCGGTCGACCGCGCCCTGACCCTGCTCGGGTCGCTCGGCGACGGGCCGGTCTCCCTGGAGCAGGCCGCGACCAGCATCGGGGTGCACAAGTCCACCGCGCTGCGGCTGCTGCGCACCCTGGAGGAGCACGGCTTCGCGCAGCGCCAGCCCGATCTGCGCTACCGCCTCGGCGGCCGGGTGCTCTCACTGGCCCACCGGGCGCTGGAGGAGATCGACGTCCGGCAGGTCGCCGCGCCGTACCTGGCGGCGCTCAACGCGCGCTGCGGCTACACCGTCCAGCTGGCCGTGCTCCAGGACGGCGAGGTGCTGTACCTGGACGAGGTGGCCGGGAGCTGGGCCGGGCCGGGCACCGCCCGGGCGTCCCGGATCGGGCGGCGGGCGCCGGCCGGCGGGACGGCGATCGGCCGGGTGCTGCTGGCCGGGCTGCCCGAGGACGGCACCCCCGACGAGGAGTTGCCGGCCGAACTGGCGGCGGTGCGGCTGCGGGGCTGGGCGGCGGAGTCGGCCGAGCACCGGGAGCCGGTGACGTGCGTGGCCGCGCCGGTGGCGGGCAGCGGCGGCCGGACGGTCGCGGCCTGCGCGCTGAGCGCCCCGGCGAGCCAGGTGCCGCCGGCCGAACTCGCCCGGATGGTGCCGGAACTGCTCTGCACGGCGGAGGCGATCTCGCTCGCGTACGGCGGCTCGCCTACTCCTCGCTGGTGCGAGAACCGTTGCGGTGCCAGGCCCTCGGGGCGCGCCAGCCGTACTTCAGCGCGAGCATCCGCAGCCCGAAGGCGGTGAGCGCGGCGGCGGTGCCGGTGGCGCCGGTCAGCCGGTCGACGCCGATCAGCACCGCCACCAGGGCGGCGCCGACCAGGGCCGGGACGGCGTAGATCTCCCGGTCCCAGCGCAGCAGCGAGGGGATCTCGCCGGCCAGCACGTCGCGGATCACCCCGCCGCCGGCCGCGGTGACCATGCCGAGTGCGACGGCCGACACCGCGCCGAGCCCGTAGTCGTGCGCCTTGGCGGTGCCGGTGACGCAGAACAGGCCGAGGCCGAGGGCGTCCAGGGTCTGCACCGCCCGGTTGATCCGCTCGACCTCGGGGTGCAGGAAGAACACCACCAGCGCGGCGACCAGCGGGGTGATGAAGTACCCGAGGTTGCTGAACGCCGCGACGGGCGTCGCCCCGATCACCAGGTCCCGGATCACGCCGCCCCCGAGCGCGGTGACCTCGGCCAGCACCGCGATGCCGAAGATGTCCATGTTCTTGCGGACGGCGAGCAGCCCCCCGGAGAGGGCGAAGACGAAGATGCCGACGAGGTCCAGCGACTGCTGCACGTCGGAGGGGAAGATCTGCGAGGTCACCGAACAACTATGCCCCGTACGAAACCCTTCCCCCCTCCGCGTACGGCCGCGGTCCGTGGCCCCGCCTCGGACGCGCGGGCCCGGGCGACGACCGCCGCCGGTCCGGACACTCTGCGCAGAGTTGACGTGAACACCAAATTTCGACATATTCGCGAAATACTGCGGGTCGTACGGTATGGAGAATACAATTCGCATTTCCCTCCCGAATTCGATGCACCCTTTGCCCGGGTTGGCTGGTTTGGGAAATTGATCCCGGAAATAACTCATGGACGGGGCCGAATGCCGGTGGTAGTTTCATTTCCATCGAGAGAAGCACTGGGGCTTCGAACATGAACAACCGGATAGGAGACTTCCGTGCGCTACAACGACTGAAATCCCTGATGCCGATTGCACCGGCATCCCCGATGTCCGAACGTCGACAGTCCGCGCCAATGGCCGGGACATTTAGCTCGGGTAGGTGAATTTCCATGCGTTACAACGACTAATTATATTGCCCGAACCGCGGCAGAGCCCGGTATCGTCGGCGAGAATTGGCGCCGGACCCGGATGCGTCCGGGTCCGGCGCACGCTCTTGGCCCAGCGGGAACATGGGCCTCATAGGCCGTTCAAGAATCCTAGGAATTGTCCATGAAACTCCCGGTCCGCTATGACCCCCTCGACAGCTCCACTCTCGCCGATCCCTATTCGGTCTACGCGGAGCTGCGCGCGTCGGAGCCTGTGCACTGGCACGAGAAGATGCAGAGCTGGGTGCTGACCCGGTACCGCGACTGCCAGATGGTGCTGCAGGACCCCGCGGTGTTCGCGACGGACTGGCGGCGTGCCGGCGAGTCGGTCTCCGAGCCGTGGCTGAGCCTCCAGACCCTCGACCCGCCGGACCACGGCCCGCTCCGCAGCCTCTTCATGAACGCCCTGCGCGCCCAGGACCTGGAGGCCGTCGGCGAGCAGGGCGAGGCCCTCGTCGGGTCGCTGCTCGACGGCCTGGAGGGCAGGGCGGAGTTCGATCTCATGTCGGAGGTCGTCGAGCCGCTCGCCCTGGCGACCATCTCGGAGCTCATGGGCATCGAGCAGCCGGACGTCAGGACCTTCGCCGCGATATCGGATGCCATCGTGCGGAGCATGGACGCCGGATTGGCGCCCGAAACCGCCGGGGACGGAATCGAGACCGGTACGGAACTCAGGAAACTCGGCATCGAGGCGCGCGGCCGACTGAGCGAAATGGTCGAGTCCTGGTTCACGGCCAATCCGCGCCCCGGACTGCTGGCCCATGTCGCCGGCAACCGTGCCGAGGTGGATGTCGCCGATTCCTTCGTCCGGAACACGGTGCGGGTCGTCTTCCAGTCCGGCTACAGCTCGATCGTCGCCGGTGCCGGAAATGCCATGCTGGCGCTGCTGGAGAACCCCGACAAATTCGAGGCGATGCGCGACCCGGCGCTGCTGTCGAGTGGTTTCGACGAACTCATGCGCTACGACGCGTCGGTTCAGGGGACCAGCCGCATCGTCACCGAGCCCGTCGTCGTCGGATCCGTCCAGCTCAAGCGCGGAGACGTCGTCGTGGTGCTTTTCGGCGCGGCAAACCGCGATCCCGAAAAATTCACCCGTCCCGACGAAATCATTCTGGACCGGACACCGAATCAGCACATGGCATTCGGCCGGGGCCCGCACACCTGCGTCGGAAACCTGTTCACCCAGGTGACGCTGCAGGCGCTGATCAAGGCCATTCTGAGGCGCCCCACACGCCTGCGGATGACCGGGGAGCCACTGCGCCAGCGCACCGCGACCATGCGCTACCTGGCGACGTTGCCGGTCACCTTCCAGGCGGCTGCCGCCACGTGACGAAAACGGATACGACGGCTCCCCCGACCCGGACGAGCGCTGCCCGGCTGGCCCTCGCCAGGGCGGTCCCGCCGGCCGGGCCGGTGCGCGGACTGACGCTGTCCACGTTCCTGACCACCCTCGGGGACGGGCTGTTCGCCACCGTCAGCGTTCTGTTCTTCACCCGGGTGGTGGGTCTGCGGATGGTGGACGTGGGCATCGGGCTCACGGTTGCCAGCCTGGCCGGCCTGCTGGCGGCCCTGCCGATCGGACACCTCTCCGACCGCATCGGGCCGCGGCGGGTCCTGCTCGTCCTCACCGTCGCCGCGGGGCCGGCGGTGCTGTGCTACCTGGCCGTCGGCTCCTTCTGGCCGTTCGCCGTCACGGCGTGCGCGGTGGGCGTCGTGCAGCGGGGCTGCCGCACGGTCCTGCCCGCCCTGGTGTCCCTGATCGCCTCGGCCGAGGAGCGGGTGACCGCGCGCGCGCACCAGCAGGTCGTGAGCAACATCGGGATCTCACTCGGCGCGGGAGCCGCCGGCCTGGCCCTGTACCTGGACACCCGGGCCGCGTACGAGGCGATGGTGGTCGTCGCGGCGCTGGCCTACGCGGGGTCGGCCCTCGTGCTGAACCGGATGCCCGTACGGCATCCGCCTCCCGCGCACATCGAGAAGCAGCCGCTGGGAGCAGCGCTCAAGGACCTCCGGTACCTGCGGTTCACCGGGCTGAACGCCGTGCTGTCGCTGAACGGCGCCCTCATGGAGATCGCCGTTCCGCTGTGGCTGGTCACCCACACCAAGGCACCCGCCTGGCTGTTCAGCGCCCTGATCGTCCTGAACACGGTCCTGGTGGTGATCTTCCAGGTCCAGGTGAGCTCCAAGGGCAACGACACCACCCCGGGCCTGTGGGGGCGGATCTCCCGCCTCGGCGGGTTCTTCCTCGGCTGCGCCTGCCTGCTGTACGGCGTCGCAGGCTGGGGGAACGCCCTGGTCGCGACCGGCATCCTCGGCCTGGGGATGATCGCCCACACGTGGGGGGAGATGTACCAGGTCTCCGGCGAATGGGGGCTCAGCTTCCAGCTCGCTCCCGAGCACGCCACCGGCCAGTACCAGGGCGTCCTGGCCATCGGCCGCGGAGCCGCCAATGTGGCCGCGCCGGTCGCCCTGGTCGCGGTCGTCGGGGCCGGTCAGTACGGGTGGGTGGCGCTGGCGGCCGTCTTCCTCGCGGCCGGGCTCGCGATGCCTGCGGCGACCCGGCTGCCCACCGGCAAGGGCCCCGACCCTGACGCGTGATCAACACCGCACCGCCCCAACCGGGATGAGGGCCCCGGACGCCACGATGCGCCGCACCGGAACGACCGGCTGATCAAAGCCGGTGTTCCGGTGCGGCGCATCGTTCGCGTGGGCCCACGCCCTACTTCCCCTCGCCCAGCTCGGGGAAGTGGCACGCCACCTCGTGCCCGGTCTTCAGCGCCGTCAGCGGCGGCTCCTGGCCGGCGCAGACGTCCTGGGCCTTCCAGCAGCGGGTGCGGAAGCGGCAGCCGCTGGGCGGGTTGATCGGCGAGGGGACGTCGCCCGTGAGCAGGATCCGCTCGCGGCCGGCCCGCTGGCGCCGGCGCGGGTCGGGCACCGGCACCGCGGACATCAGCGCGTTGGTGTACGGGTGCAGCGGGCTCGCGTAGAGGGAGTCGCGGTCGGCGATCTCGACGATCTTGCCGAGGTACATCACCGCGACCCGGTCCGAGACGTGCCGGACCACCGAGAGGTCGTGCGCGATGATCAGGTAGGTCAGGCCGAGTTCGCGCTGGAGGTCGTCCAGCAGGTTGACCACCTGGGCCTGGATGGAGACGTCCAGGGCGGAGACCGGCTCGTCCGCGATGATCATCTTCGGCCGGAGGGCGAGTGCCCGGGCGATGCCGATGCGCTGGCGCTGGCCGCCGGAGAACTCGTGCGGGTAGCGGTTGTAGTGCTCGGGGCTGAGCCCGCACAGTTCCAGCAGTTCCTGGACGGCCTTCTTGGTGCCACCCTCGGGCTCCACCTTCTGCAACCGGAACGGCGCGCCGACGATGGTGCCGACGGTGTGCCGCGGGTTGAGCGAGGAGTACGGGTCCTGGAAGATCATCTGGATGTCGCGGCGCAGCGGCCGCATCGCGCCGACGCCCAGGTGGGTGATGTCGGTGCCCTCGAACTCGACCTTCCCGCCGGTCGGTTCGTCGAGCCGGGTGACCAGTCGGCCCATCGTCGACTTGCCGCAGCCGGACTCGCCGACGACCCCGAGCGTCTCACCGGCGTTGACGGTGAAGTCGATGCCGTCGACGGCCCGCACCGCACCGGTCTGGCGGCGCAGCAGTCCGCCTCGGATCGGGAAGTGCCGGGTCAGGCCGGTCACCCGGAGCAGCGGCTCGCGGTCGGGGGCGGGCGCGGGCGCGGTGGCCGTGGCTGCCTGAGTGTCCGTCATCGGTTCTCTCCAGAAAGGTGGTACGAGGCCGGGCTCACAGCCGGGGCGCGATCTCTTCGGCGAAGATGCGGTGCCGTTCGGCGGCCGGGAGGTGGCAGGCCGCGTAGTGGCCGGGCGAGGCTTCGGCCAGCACCGGGAGCTCGCTCGCGGAGCGCCCGCCGGTCCGGTCGGCGTACGGGCAGCGCGGGTGGAAGGCGCAGCCGGACGGCACGTTGATCAGGCTGGGCGGGGTGCCCTTGACCGGGACGAGGCGGTCCTGGAGTTCGCGGTCCAGGCGCGGCATGGAGCCCAGCAGGCCCCAGGTGTAGGGGTGTTCGGGCGCGTCGAAGAGGGTCTCGGCGGGGCCGCGCTCGATGCACTTGCCGCCGTACATGACCAGGATGTCGTCGGCCAGTTCGGCGACCACCCCGAGGTCGTGGGTGATGATGATGACGGCCGAGCCGAACTCGTCCTGGAGGTCGCGGATGAGGTCCAGGATCTGCGCCTGGACGGTGACGTCCAGGGCGGTGGTGGGCTCGTCGGCGATCAGCAGCGAGGGGTCGTTGACCAGCGCCATGGCGATCATGGCGCGCTGGCGCATGCCGCCGGAGAACTGGTGCGGGTAGTCGTCCACCCGGCGGTCGGGCTGCGGGATGCCGACCCGGTCGAGCATCTCGACCGCGCGGGCCCGGGCCTGCTTCTTGGACGCCTGGGGGTGGTGCACCCGGTACGCCTCGACGATCTGCGCGCCGACGGTGTAGTAGGGGTGCATCGCGGTCAGCGGGTCCTGGAAGATCATCGCCATCTCGCGGCCGCGCAGTTGGCGCACCCGTTCGGGGCCGGCCGCGATCAGGTCCTCGCCGTCCAGCCGGATCTCGCCGGTGATCCGGGCCCGCTTGGTGCGGTGCAGGCCCATGATGCCGAGCGAGGTGACGGACTTGCCGGAGCCGGACTCGCCGACGATGCCGAGGGTGCGGCCCTTGTGCAGGTCGAAGCTGACCCCGTCCACCGAGCGGACCAGGCCGTCGTCGGTGTCGAAGTGGATCCGCAGGTCGCGGACGGAGAGGAAGGGGTCGCCGGACGGGGCCTGGGCGGCGACCGCCTCGGTCTTCTGGAGCTCGGTCACGAGAGCCTCACCCGGGGGTCGACGAGTGCGTACAGGAGGTCGACCACGAGGTTGCAGGCGACGATGAAGAAGGCGGCGAGCAGGGTGACGCCGAGGATCTTGGGCAGGTCGTTGTCGGCGATCGCCTGGACGGCGAAGGCGCCGACGCCCTGGAGCGAGAAGACCTGCTCGGTGATGAGGGCGCCGCCGAGGAGCAGTCCGAGGTCCATGCCGAAGATGGTGATGACGGGTGTCAGCGCGGCGCGCAGTCCGTGCCGGGCGACGACCTTGCGCTCGACCAGGCCCTTGGCCCGGGCGGTGCGGATGTAGTCCTCGCTCATGGTCTCCAGCATTCCGGC
The DNA here is from genome assembly GCF_044741445.1 of Kitasatospora sp. NPDC088160. NCBI lineage: Bacteria > Bacillati > Actinomycetota > Actinomycetes > Kitasatosporales > Streptomycetaceae > Kitasatospora > Kitasatospora sp. NPDC088160. The sequence continues at coordinate 34,363 of NZ_JBIUSS010000035.1, forward strand.
GCGGGTGAGCCGGGCGTAGAGCGCGGAGTAGAGGAAGGCCAGCGAGATCCACGGGAGGATCAGGTTGCGGGCCCACATCAGCGGGTCGTCGGCGAAGTCGACGTACTGGAGGTTGTCCAGGATCGGCCACTCGTAGCTGAACAGGGTGAGCAGCACCGCGCCGGTGAAGAAGACCGGCAGCGAGACGCCGGCGAGGGAGATGCCCATGGCGATCCGGTCGAAGACCGAGCGCGGCTTGAGCGCGGAGACGACGCCGGTGGCGACGCCGGAGACCAGCCAGAGCACGGCCGCGCCGACGGCGAGCGAGAGGGTGATCGGGACGCGCTTGATCAGCTCGGGCCAGACCTCCAGGTGGTTCTTGAAGGAGTAGCCGAAGCACGGTACGTGGCAGGTGACCGGGTCCGGGCCGAACTTGTACTCGGCGCCGCTGACCAGGCCCTTGAGGAAGTTCCAGTACTGGGTGTACAGCGGCTGGTCGAACCCGAGGTTCTTCTTGACCGCGGCGATCGCCTCGGGGGAGGGGTTCTTCCCGACGTACTGCGTGGCCAGTTGGTCGGTGGTCTCGCCGGCGATGCGCGGGAGCAGGAAGAAGATCGCGAAGGTGACAGCGCTGACCACCAGCAGCAGCACGACGGCCGCGAAGATCCTGCGGATGATGTAGGCAAACACAGTTGGGCGGCTCCGGCGGCCCGCCGCCGTCCGGGGTCTTCCGGACGGCGGCGGGCGGCCGCTGCCTTCACCTGCCTTCAGGGATGTGGAGCCAGGCTCTTTACTTGGTGGTGCCGATGTTCAGGTAGTCGTACTCACCCGAGAAGCCCGAGGTGGACACCAGGTTGGTGGCGCTGTCCGGGCGGTACAGGAAGACCTTGAAGTAGGTCAGCGGGACGTAGACCGCCTGGTCCATGATCTTCTTGTCGATCTGGCCGTAGATCTTCTCGCGCGCCGACTGGTCGGTGTTGGTGATGGCGTCGTCGAGCAGCTTGTTGACCTCGGGGTCGTTGAGCTGGGCCAGGTTGCTGTTGCCGGAGGCCTTGATGGCGCGGCCGTCGGAGATCTGCTGCAGGAAGCCGTAGCCGGTCGGCCAGTCGGCGCTCCACTGCATCATCATCAGACCGATGTTGTGGTCCTGGGTGAACTGCGGGACACCGGCGGCGTCCGAGAAGTACTTGCCCTGCGCGTACTTCTGGATCTCGACGTTGATGTTGATCTTCTTCAGCGCGGCCTGGATCGCAGTCGCAGCCTGGACCTCCGGGTCGCGCTCGGTGCGGGCGGTGATCACCGTGCTGAACCCGTCGGACTTGCCGCAGGCCTTGAGGGCGTCCTTGGCCTTGGCCTCGTCACCCTTGTTGCCGTTGGTCGCCCAGGTGTTGAAGTCCTGGTGGCCCGGGACGTCCGGCGGGATCACCGTGTTGGCGATCTGGCCGCGGATCGGGCCGCCGAGCGTGGTCTGCACGGAGACCTTGTCGATCGCGTACTGGACGGCCTTGCGGCACTCCAGGTTGTCGAACGGCGCGACCTTGGTGTTGATCGCGACGTACGCCAGGCGACCGCCGTAGGCGTTGTCGGTGTTCGCCTTGAGCTTCTGGTTCTGCAGGATCTGCGCCTGGGTCTGCGGGTCGACGCCGCTGCCGACCAGGTCCACCTGGGCGTTGCCCGCGATCAGGTCCTTGTCGATGGTGGACTGCTCCATGCCCATCCGGACCACGATCTTGTCCGCGAGCTGCTTGCGGATCGGGTCGGTGCTCGGGTCCCAGTTGGTGTTCGGCACCAGGGTGAGCTGCTTGCCGTCCTCGTAGGACTCGAACTTGTAGGCACCCGAGGCGACCACGTGCTTCACGTAGCCGGCGCCGTCGTCCTTGGCCTGCGGGACCGGGACGGTCTGCGGGGAGCCGACCAGGTAGTCGAAGTCCGCGAACGGCTGCTTCAGGTGGAAGACGATGGTCTGGTCGTCCGGCGTCTCGATCGAGTTCAGGCCGCCGGTCTTGTCCTTGTACGGGCCCTGGTACGGGGTCTCGTTGTCGACCAGCAGGTCGTGGAAGTAGGTGGGGCCGTTGGAGTTCACGTCCGGCGCGAAGTTGGAGCGCTCGACGGCGTACTTGACGTCCTTCGAGCTGATCGGGGTGCCGTCGTCGAACTTCAGGCCCGCGCGCAGCTTGTACGTCCAGGTCAGGCCGTCCGCGCTGACCTTGCCCAGGCTCTCGGCGAGGTCCGGGACCAGCTTGTTGCCGTTCGAGCCGGCGCCCGGGGCGAAGGTGGTCAGCGGACGCCCGTACAGGCGCGAGAAGTTGTAGATGTAGGCGTAGTACGTGTTGCCCGGGTCGAAGGAGTCCGGGGCGCCCTTCATCTCGTAGGTGACCGTCCCGCCCTTCTTGTCCGAGGCGTTGACGATGCCCTTGGTGGCGGCGTCGGCACCGCCGCCACCGGCGCTGCTGCCGCTGGCGGAGGAGGACGAGCCGGAGCCCTTGCTGCCGGAGGTGCAGCCGGTCACGATCAGGACCGCGGCGGCTGCCGCCGCGGTCAGGGCGACGGTACGGGACCTGCGCATGGGTGAGATCAACCCCTTGAGGATGGGAAGGAGGGAGGGCCTGACGTTGCGTCAGTTGCTCTTGGGATCGAGGGCGTCACGCAGCCCGTCGCCGAGCAGGTTGAAGGCGAGCACGGTGAGGAAGATCGCCAGACCGGGGACCACCATGTACTGGGGGTCCACCTGGTAGTACTTGATCGCGTCCTGGAGGATCCCGCCCCAGGAGGCCTGCGGCGGCTGGATGCCGACGCCGAGGAAGCTGAGGCCCGCCTCGAAGAGGATGTTGGTCGGGATCAGCAGGGTCGAGTAGACCAGGATCGGACCGACCAGGTTCGGCAGCAGTTCCTTGAACAGGATGAACGGGCCGCGGGCGCCCAGGCTGCGGGCCGCGTGGACGAACTCCCGCTCGCGCAGCGACAGCGTCTGTCCGCGCACGATCCGGCCCATGTAGGGCCAGTTGAAGAAGCCGATCACGAAGATCAGCACCATGATGTGCAGCGGGAGGCCGTGCAGGCCGAACGCGCCGCCCTGCAGCGAGGTCGAGATCGCGATGGCGAAGAGCAGCAGCGGGAAGGCGAGGAAGACGTCCATGACGCGGCTGATCACGGTGTCCACCCAGCCGCCGTAGTAGCCGGCCATGACACCGAGCACGGTGCCGATCGTGTTCGACAACAGGGTCGCGCCGAAGGCGACCAGCAGGGAGACCCAGGAGCCCTCGATCACGCGGGAGAGCAGGTCGCGGCCCTGGAGCGGGTCGACGCCGAGCGGGTGGTCCCAGCTCATCCCGCCCCAGTCACCGAGCGGGATGCCGCCCAGGTTGGCGTCGAGCAGGTCCTGGTTCAGGGCGTCGGGGTCGAGGCCGAACAGGGCCTCGATGGGCTTGGCCAGTACGGCCAGCAGGATCAGCAGGATCACCACGACGCCGCCGGCGACGGCGAGTTTGTCGCGCTTGAAGCGGGTCCAGGCGATCTGGCCGAGGGAGCGGCCCTCGATCTTCTTGGCCGGGCTCGCGGGGGCGGGTGCCTCCGGTTCGTTCCCGGTGGTTGCGATGGGTGCGGTCATGGTCAGTTGGTCCCCTCGCCGACGGTGGCCGGCCCACGGGCGCCGGTCACCGGTTCGGCGGTACGGCTGCGGACGTGCGGAGGTGCTTGGAACGGGTGTTCGCGGCAGTACGTCGTGCACGGGTACTGCCCCAACGCGGGATGGGCTTCGCGTGGTTCTGGCGGTCGGCGTGCGCGTTCACCTTCGTGGGGTTCCCAGTACGCGCGGTGCGTTGCGCAGAACTCTCTGCCATCCGAACTGGCTTGCGCCAGCCCTGACAACCGACAGATGCCCAACTGTGATCTGTGCGCATGCACCTCCTCCGTCTTCGGCATATCCCTCTTCACACGGCTGTAACTGGCATGTCAAGATGATCGACGGTAACGGCCGGAAGTTCGTCTGGAAAGCACCGAAGCCGACCTGATGCAAGATCAAGTCGGCTTCTGGAAAAAGGTTTTGGTTGTCAGCGCCCCGGGTATCCGGGCCACGGCTGCTGCGGCTGCCCGGTCCAGCCCTGCGCGGGCTGCTGCGTGCCGTAGCCGTAGCCCGGCCCCTGCTGCGCGGGGTACGGCGGAGGCGGCACCGGCGGGTACGGGCCGGTCGGCGGCCGCCCCGCCTCCCGGTCGAAGAACGGGCGCGCATGGGCCCGCATCCACAGCGCCACCGGGTCGTACTCGTCCGCCATCGCCACCGTGGACACCGCCAGCCCCTCCGGGGCCACCGCGATCGCCCGCTGCATCAGCGCCCGCACGGCCTCCACCGCCGGCGGTGAACTCTCGTACAGCTCCAGGCCGATCGCCAGGTACGGCTCCCCCACGGCCGGCTGCACCCAGGCCCGGCGCAGCGCCCGCACCGCGCGCACCTCACCGGCCTGCCGCTCCAGGAGCGCGAAGAACGGCTGGGCGTTCAGCTGCGGCTCGCTCAGCTTCAACGGCCCGGCCGGCAGCCGCTCCAGGCCCGCGGCGATCCGCCGCAGGTCCGCCCAGGGCACCCCGACCCCGCCGCCGGGCGCGTGCGGGTTGAGCCACAGGCCCCAGCGGGTCCGGTACAGCGAAGCGGCGATCTCCCGCCCGGAGATGACCTCGTGGGCCCGCGCCCAGCCGGACGACGCCAACTGCTCGGACGAGGTGACGGCCGGCGCGTAGCCGTGGCCGCTGATCTCCATGTTCCCGTACTGGGCGTCAGCGCTGCCCGGCGCACCGTGCCACAGCAGCATCCAGACCTGGCCGTCGGCCAGTGCGTGCAGCAGTTGCTCGTACGCCTCGTAGCGCTCCGGCGCGACCTCGCGCAGGGCGCGCTCCAGCGCGCCCGGATCCGCTCCGGGGCGCCCGGCGGGTGCCTGGCCCCAGGGCCCCGGTGCACCGCCCGCTACCGCTCCCGCACTCATGCGCCCACCTCGCCGCGCCTCATTCCTCAAGCCTGCCGACCCGTCGGCCGTCTGCACGCACCCTATGGCGCGGCACCGGCCACCGCCACGGCGACGTGCCTCCGATACGAACCCCGCTCAACCCCGCGCGTAGAAAGGGAGTACCCGGGTGAGCAGCCACTCGACCACCGGGTCATCGGCGAGATCGAGCAGTACGAGGTGGACGCCCCCCGGCAGCGGCGCGGTTCCCAGCGCGCGGCCGAGCGCCTCGTTCACCGCACCCGGGTCGGCCGGGGCCGTCTGGTCCAGCTGGACGCCCACGAACATCACGGTCGGCTCGCCCTCGATGCTGGCGAGCGCCCGGCGCGCGGTCAACACTCCGGGCAGGGCGGACAGTTCGGCCCGGCAGGCGGCCAGGAAGTGCTCCGGGTCCTCCCCCGGCACCGGCTCGCGCAGCGCCACCCGGCCACCGGTCGGCGCCTCCGGGCCCTGTCCCTGGTTCTGGTTCTGGTTCTGACTCTGGCTCTGCTCCTGGTCGGCCAGGCGCTCCTCGCGCGGGCCGCGCCGCAGCTCCGCCACACCCTGCGGCGGCACCGGGATGCCCACCGCCGCCTCCGGGTTGACCGCGATGCCCACGCCCAGCGGCAGCCCGCGGGCGAACTCCCAGACCGGCGCCACCGCGAAGGCCATCCCCGGCGCCTGCCGCAGGAACACCTCCTGCGAGGAGAACACCGGCACGTACGGCTCGCCGGCCAGCTCGATGGTCGGCAGGTCCAGCGCGGGCCCCCGCGGGTCGCCGCCGGCCGGCAGCGGGATCCACACCTGGCTGCGGGCCAGCACCTCGATCACCCGCGGCGTCGCACCCGGATCGCCCAGCGCGGCGGTCAGCACCTGCTCCAGCTCGTTGGCCGGCCACCCGCCGCCCGGCGGCGCCGACTCCGGCCCGCCCCACCCCTGCTGCTGCTCCACCGGGTACCCCATGCGCGCCTGATCCGCCCTCTGCCGGTCGGCCGCCCTCTGCTGCGCCGACGCGCAGCAGTCTAGGGCGCACGCCCCGGGGGCGCCGGTTCGCGGTGGCGCGGTGTGACCGGGTCCCCTCTCCCGTCGTCGGCGCGGACGTGCCATGATGTGCGCGTTCGACGGCGCGGCGCGCCGGCGGACCGACAACTCCATACCGGCCGCTCGAACCCGCGCGGGAGAGCCCGGAGTGCCCCGTCAGGCGGCACAGCCGGCGCCGAAGGAGCAACTCCTCCCCGGAATCTCTCAGGCCCCCTTACCGCACGGGTTAGGCACATCTGGAAAGTGGCGCACGGCCCTGTCGCGCGCCCACCCACGGTGCAAGCCACCATGCTGTCCTGGATGCTGGAAACAGCTGCGGGCAGGTGGGCGGTGAAGCTCTCAGGTTCGACGACAGATGGGGAGACCCACGCCGCCGCATGCCCGCGCGCAGGGTCGGCCCCCGAGCGGGTCCGGTTCCGGCGCGTGCACCCATGAGTGCCCAGACCGAGGAGTTCCAGGCCATGTCGTCCCTCCGCCTCACCGCGCTCGACGCGCTGCACCGCGCCCTCGGCGCGACCATGACCGACTTCGCCGGCTGGGACATGCCGCTGCGCTACGGCAGCGAGCGCGAGGAACACCTCGCCGTCCGCACCCGGGCCGGACTGTTCGACCTCTCCCACATGGGCGAGATCACCGTCACCGGCCAGCAGGCCGGCGAGATGCTGGACCACGCGCTGGTCGGCTTCGTCTCCGCGCTGGGCGTGCTGCGCGCCCGCTACACCATGATCTGCGCCGAGGACGGCGGCATCCTGGACGACCTGATCGTCTACCGCCTGCGCGAGGACGCCTTCCTGGTCGTCGCCAACGCCTCCAACGCCCAGCTGGTGCTGGACGAGCTGATCGCCCGCGCCAAGGGCTTCGACGCCGTCGTCACGGACGACCGCGACACCTACGCGCTGATCGCCGTCCAGGGCCCGGAGGCCACCGCGATCCTGGCCGGGACCACCGACGCCGACCTGCCCGGCCTGAAGTACTACGCGATCCTCCCGGCCCAGGTCGCCGGCCGCGACGTGCTGCTCGCCCGGACCGGCTACACCGGCGAGGACGGCTTCGAGATCTTCTGCAACCCGGGCGACGCCGAGGGGGTCTGGCAGGCGCTGACCGCCGCCGGCGAGGGCCGCGGCCTGGTCCCGTGCGGCCTGTCGTGCCGCGACACGCTGCGCCTGGAGGCCGGCATGCCGCTGTACGGGCACGAGCTCTCCACCGACCTGACCCCGTTCGACGCGGGCCTGGGCCGGGTCGTGCGCTTCGACAAGACCACCAACGAGGGCACCTTCGTCGGCCGCAAGGCGCTGGAGAAGGCCGCCGCCGAGGCCGAGGCCAACCCGCCGCGGGTGCTGGTCGGCCTGGTCTCCGAGGGCAAGCGCGTCCCGCGCGCCGAGTACACCGTGGTCTCCGCCGACGGCGCCCCGATCGGCCGGATCACCTCGGGCGCCCCGTCCCCGACCCTGGGCCGGCCGATCGCGATCGCCTACGTGGACGCGGCCCACGCCGCCCCCGGCACCGCCGTCGCGGTGGACGTGCGCGGCAAGCACGAGCCGGTCGAGGTCGTGGCGCTGCCGTTCTACAAGCGCGGCCGCTGAGGCCCCGCCCTCCCCGTAGACCCCGTAGACCCCGTGGACCCGGGCCTGCACCATGCCCGACCCGGGCTTGAGCCACGCCTGATCCAGGTCTGACCCAGGCCTGGCCCAGGCCCGAACCACGCCTGATCCGCGTCGAAGCCGTCCGTGCGGCGGCCCGCTTCGTCGTACCCGCTTCCCATCCTGGAGAATGACGCCATGAGCAACCCCCAGCACCTGCAGTACACCAAGGAGCACGAGTGGCTGACCGCCGTCGAGGGCGGTGTCTCCACGGTCGGCATCACCGCCCACGCGGCCGACGCGCTCGGTGACATCGTCTACGTGCAGCTGCCCGAGGTCGGCGCCGACGTGACCGCGGGCGAGTCCTGTGGCGAGCTGGAGTCCACCAAGTCGGTCAGCGACCTGTTCTCCCCGGTGACCGGGAAGATCGTCGAGATCAACCAGGACGTCCTGGACGACAACAGCCTGGTCAACAGCGCCCCGTTCGAGGGCGGCTGGCTGTTCAAGGTCCAGGTGGAGTCCACCGACGAGCTGCTCAGCGCGGACGAGTACACCGCCTTCATCGGCGGCTGACCCGCTCGTGACGGGGCGGTCGCAGCGCGGCGGCCGCCCCGCCAGGCTCCCCCCTTCTCCGCTCCCGTCTCTCTCCTCCCGGGAAGACCACACCATGACGGTTCTGAACCAGTCCCTGCACTCCCTCGACCCGGAGATCGCCGCCGCGGTCGACGCCGAGCTGCACCGCCAGCAGACCACCCTGGAGATGATCGCCTCCGAGAACTTCGCCCCGGTGGCGGTCATGGAGGCCCAGGGCTCGGTGCTCACCAACAAGTACGCCGAGGGCTACCCCGGCCGCCGCTACTACGGCGGCTGCGAGCACGTCGACGTGGTCGAGCAGATCGCGATCGACCGCATCAAGGCCCTGTTCGGCGCCGAGCACGCCAACGTCCAGCCGCACTCGGGCGCGCAGGCCAACGCCGCCGCGATGTTCGCGCTGATCAAGCCGGGCGACACCATCCTGGGCCTGGACCTGGCCCACGGCGGTCACCTGACCCACGGCATGAAGATCAACTTCTCCGGCAAGCTCTACAACGTGGCCGCGTACCACGTGGACGAGAAGACCGGCCAGGTCGACATGGCCGAGGTCGAGCGCCTGGCCAAGGAGCACCAGCCGAAGCTGATCATCGCCGGCTGGTCCGCCTACCCGCGCCAGCTGGACTTCGCCGCGTTCCGCCGGGTCGCCGACGAGGTCGGCGCGCTGCTGATGGTGGACATGGCGCACTTCGCCGGCCTGGTCGCCGCCGGCCTGCACCCCAACCCGGTGCCGTACGCGGACGTGGTCACCACCACCACCCACAAGACCCTGGGCGGCCCGCGCGGCGGTGTCATCCTGTCCAAGGCCGAGTACGCCAAGAAGATCAACTCCGCGGTGTTCCCCGGCCAGCAGGGCGGCCCGCTGGAGCACGTGATCGCCGGCAAGGCCGTCGCCTTCAAGGTCGCCGCGTCCGAGGAGTTCAAGGAGCGCCAGCAGCGCACCCTGGAGGGCGCCAAGATCCTCGCCGAGCGCCTGCTCCAGGCCGACGTCGCCGAGGCCGGCGCCTCGGTGCTGTCCGGCGGCACCGACGTGCACCTGGTCCTGGTCGACCTGCGCAACAGCCAGCTCGACGGCCAGCAGGCCGAGGACCGCCTGCACGAGGTCGGCATCACGGTCAACCGCAACGCCGTCCCGAACGACCCGCGGCCGCCGATGGTCACCTCCGGCCTGCGCATCGGCACCCCCGCGCTCGCCACCCGCGGCTTCCAGGCCGAGGACTTCCGCGAGGTCGCCGACATCATCGCCGAGGCGCTCAAGCCCGCCTTCGACGAGGACGCCGCCACCGCGCTCAAGGCCCGCGTCACCGCGCTGGCCGAGAAGTACCCGCTCTACCCGAACCTCTGATCACCGCGGTGATCGTTCGGGCGGGGTGACCGGCCTCACCCCGCCACGGCACCTGGGATCCCGGGGCACCGCGCACACTGGACAGTGCGCGCGGTGCCCCGACCCGTGTCGTCCCCCGCCCGCCAGTCCTTCCACGAGACAGACAAGGACGTCCCCCGTGGCCCTCAGCGTCTTCGACCTCTTCTCCATCGGCATCGGCCCGTCGAGCTCCCACACCGTCGGCCCGATGCGTGCCGCCCGGATGTTCGCCCGGCGCCTGCGGTCCGAGGACCTGCTCGCCGAGGTGGCGAGCGTGCGCGCCGAGCTGTACGGCTCGCTGGGCGCCACCGGCCACGGCCACGGCACCCCGAAGGCCGTCCTGCTCGGCCTGGAGAACAACTCCCCCCGCACGGTCGACGTCGACCAGGCGGACAAGGACGTCGAGCGGATCACCACCGAGAAGCGGCTCAACCTCCTCGGCACCCACCCCATCGACTTCGACCCGGGCACCCAGGTGGTCCTGCACCGCCGCCGCTCGCTGCCGTACCACGCCAACGGCATGACCATCTGGGCGTACGCGGCGGACGGCTCCACGCTGCTGGAGAAGACCTACTACTCGGTCGGCGGCGGCTTCGTCGTCGACGAGGACGCCATCGGCGCGGACCGGGTCAAGCCCGACGACACCGCGCTGCGCTACCCCTTCCGCACCGGCGAGGAGCTGCTGCGGCTCACCCGGGAGACCGGGCTGTCGATCTCCGGCCTGATGCTGGAGAACGAGAAGGCCTGGCGCTCCGAGGAGGAGATCCGGACCGGGCTGCTGGAGATCTGGCAGGTCATGCAGGAGTGCGTGCGGGCCGGAATGTCCCGCGAGGGGATCCTGCCCGGTGGCCTCAAGGTCCGCCGCCGCGCCGCCGCCGCCGCCCGCGCGATGCGCGCCGAGGGCATCGGCCCGGCCAACGCGATGGAGTGGGTGACCCTCTACGCGATGGCGGTCAACGAGGAGAACGCCTCCGGCCGCCGGGTGGTCACCGCTCCGACCAACGGCGCGGCCGGGATCATCCCCGCCGTCCTGCACTACTACCTGAACTTCATCCCGGGCGCCGACGAGGACGGCATCGTCCGCTTCCTCCTCGCGGCCGGCGCCATCGGCATGCTCTTCAAGGAGAACGCCTCCATCTCCGGCGCCGAGGTCGGCTGCCAGGGCGAGGTCGGCTCCGCCTGCTCGATGGCCGCCGGCGGCCTCGCCGAGGTCCTCGGCGGCACCCCCGAACAGGTCGAGAACGCCGCCGAGATCGGCATCGAGCACAACCTCGGCCTCACCTGCGACCCGGTCGGCGGGCTCGTCCAGATCCCCTGCATCGAGCGCAACGGCATGGCCTCCGTCAAGGCCGTCACCGCCGCCCGGATGGCCCTGCGCGGCGACGGCCGGCACCACGTCTCGCTCGACAAGGCGATCAAGACGATGAAGGAGACCGGCGCCGACATGAAGATCAAGTACAAGGAGACCTCGCGCGGCGGCCTCGCCGTCAACGTCATCGAGTGCTGATCACACCCGCTGTCGCCTGAGCCCCCGGACCCGTCCGGGGGCTCTCGGCGTTCCGGGGCGTCCCGAGTCGCCCCGAGCACCCCGAGGCGTCCCGAGGCGTCCCGAGGCGCGTGCTCAGGCCGCGAACGGGCGGACGCGCCGGGCGTCCCGCAACGCCTCCGCCCACCAGGCGAGTTGGTCGAGCATGGCCTTGGCGGCGGCGTCGGCGGCCGGGTCGAGCGGCTTGCCGTCGACGCCGAAGCACTGGGCGGCGCCGTGGAAGCTGACCGTGTTGCGAATCGTCATGGCGTTCAACTCGGCGAGCACCACTCGCAGTTGCTCGACGGCGCGCAGACCGCCGGAGAGGCCGCCGTAGGAGACGAAGCCGACCGGCTTGCCGTGCCACTGGCTGTTGTGCCAGTCGATGGCGTTCTTCAGCGGGGCCGGGAAGCTGTGGTTGTACTCGGGCGTGACGACCACGAAGGCGTCGGCAGCCTCCAGCCGGGGCGTGACGGCAGCGAGCAACTCGGCTGCGCCCGGCTCCAGTTCACCACCGAAGGACGGGAAGGTGGTCGGCAGCGGGGTCTCGACCAGATCGATCAGGTCGGCGGTCATGTCGCCGCGCGCGCCGAGGTGGCCGAGCAGCCAGTCGGCGACGACGGGCGCGAACCGGCCGCTCCGAGTGCTGCCGACGACGACCGCGACCTTCAGGCTCTTCTCCGAAACGTCCTTGGCCATGAACATCCCCCTCCGGGACGATGTGTACAACGTATCTTCCGGATGCAACGTACACATCGGCGCGTACGCCGTCTACTCCCGATACGCCGTACACGCCGGTGGTACGGTGGGAACCCCAGCCGGAAGGAGCCCGCCGTCATGCCCGCCCAGCAGGCCCCCACCGGGGACGACGACCAGACCAAGCCCCAGGCCTCGCTCTGGGAGCGCCTCGCCCGCCCGGCCCCCGCGCCGCGCACCACCCTCACCCCGCAGCGGATCGCCGAGGCCGCGATCGCGATCGCCGACGCCGAAGGCCTCGACGCCGTCACCATGCGCCGACTCGCCACCACCCTCGGCGTCGCCCCGATGGCCGCCTACCGGTACGTCTCCGGCAAGGACGAACTCATCGACCTGATGGTCGACTTCGTCTACGGCGAACTCTCCCTGGACACTCCCTCCAGCGGCTGGCGCGACACCATGCGCACCCTGGCGCTCCACCTGCGCGCCATGAACCTGGCCCACCCGTGGGTCGTCCGCGCCGGCGCCGTCCCCCTCACCCCCAACCAGCTCGCCATCCCCGAACGCGCCTTCGCCGCCCTCGCCGACCACGGCCTGGACGCCGACACCACCATGGCGGTCTTCCGCACCGTCACCGGCTACGTCCACGGCTCCGTCGCCGCCGAGCTCGCCCTGCGCATCCTCCAGCGCGAGCACGGCTGGTCCGACGGTGACGAGACCCGCGCCGGCCTCGCCCCCCGGATGTCCTTCCTGATGGACACCGGCCGCTACCCCACCTACCAGCGCTACCTCCACGAGGCCACCCGCAAGGACGACCCCACCTGGCAGTTCGAGACCGGCCTCGACTGCGTCCTCACCGGCATCGCCACCCACCTCGGCATCTGAGCGCGCCTGGGCATCCGAGCGCGACCCGGCCCCCAGGTGGAGGAAATTATGTAGACCGGTCTACATTCCAGGTGCGGAATATGCAGACCGGTCTATCTCTTCGGTGCACCCCCACGCACCTCCTGCGCAGGAAGTCGGCCCCGCCGACTTCCTGCGCACCCCAACCCTCCACGAACGCACCCTATGTAGACCGGTCGATATATTTTCTCCGGCCCCGCGCGAACGCGCTATCCAGCCTCGCGCGCAGAAAGTCGGCCCGTCCGACTTCCTACTCCGAGGAGAGCACCCCCACGATGAGCAGCCGGTACCCGTAGTCCATGTGCTCCTGGTCGAGGAGCTCGGCATGGCGGCGGTGCCAGGCGCCGGATTCGAGGTCGGCGCGCAAGCGGGCGATCGCCGGCCGCACCACCGCGGGCGGCAACTGGGCGAAGGTCGAGCCGGCCGGCCGGACGGCCGGACGACCGGGTCGAGGTAGAACTCGGGCCGCCGCCAGTAGGCGATCTGGTAACCGTCCGTGAAATCGTGCGGGACGGGGAAGGGCAGCACCGTGTGCGCGTCCAGCGCGTCGACGACCTGGGCCAGCGGCGTGAAGCGGCTCTCCTCCAGCTCCCGGATCTCGGGCAGGTACTCCTCCAGCAGCCACAGTTGCGGACGGTGGGCCGGGTCCCAGGTGAAGACGACCTGCCGCCGGGCGACCCGCCGCGGCTCCGCGAGGCCCCGTTCGGGATCCGGCCAGTGGTGGACGGTCATGACGGCCATCGCCGCATCGAAGGAGCCGTCCGGGAAGGGCAGTCGCTCGGCTCCGGCCTTGACCTTCCGGTGCCCCGGGTGCTGGTCGAGCATGACCTGGGAGGGGTCGACTGCGGTGACGGTGGCGCCCTCGGGCTCGTAGGATCCGGCGCCCGCACCGACGTTCACCACCGACCGGGCCCTCTGGAGGGCGGCACCGATCGGGGCGTGCAGTCGGGGATCGGGCCGGCGGATGGCGCGGTAGCCGACCCCGATGCGGTCGTACGTCGCCTGCGGTCGTACGTCGCCTGCGGTCGGCCGTCCGTGGTCTCCTCCACGCGGTCAAGCCCACCAAGCGGGGCGCCCGGCGGCAAGCGGTTCGACGCAAGAGCGGGTGAAGCACGGCGTGCTGGCCCGCCGACCGCCGAACGGCATCGGCGATCAGAGGGCGGCGCCGGAGGGCCGCACCGGAGGGCCGGGTGGCCGGTCACTAGGCACCGCCGACCAGCGGCACCCGCGCAGGAAGTCGGCCCGTCCGACTTCCTGCGCGTGGGGGCACCCGCAGGTCAGCGGCGGCGGGTGCCCACGGGCACGGTGAGGACGGCGAGGCCCGCGGCGAGGATGGCGAGGCCGCACCAGGAGGCGGCGGGGAGGCGTTCGCCGAGGACGGCGACGCCGAGGAGGGCGGCGACGGCGGGTTCGGCGAGGGTGAGGGTGGTGGCGGTCTGGGCGGAGGTGCGGCGCAGCCCGTGGCCGAAGAGGCGGTAGGCGAGGAAGGTGGTGATCACCGCGAGGTGGAGCACCACCGCCGCGCCGCGCGGCGAGGCGAGCCACCGCAGGTCGCCGAGGAACAGCACCGGCAGGACGAGCAGCGCGGCCGCGCCGAACATCGCCCCCATCACCCCGGCGGACGGGTGCCCGCGCGAGATGAGCCTCCCGCCGACGAGCGAGTACACGGCGTACGAGAGGCCGGAGAGCGCGGCCAGCGCCACCCCCACGGCGTCCACCGCCGCGCCGTCGCCGGTGAGTTCGGGGCCCAGCACCAGGACGGCGCAGCCGACGACCGCCGTCACCGTGGCACCGGCCCACCGGCCGCTCGGCCGCCCCTGCCGGGTGAGCCAGCCGAGCAGGCCGGCGAAGACGGGGGCACTGCCCAGTGCGATCACGGTGGCCACCGCCACCCCGGCGCGGGTCACCGCCGGGTAGAAGGTGACCGGGTAGCCGACCACCGCGACGGCGCCGACGGCGAGTTGCCACCGCTCCCGGCGGCCGCAGGCCCGGGGCAGCGCGCGGGCGCTGCGGGTGGAGAGGAAGAGGAGGAGTCCGCCGAGGACCAGCGCGGCGGCGCCGATGCCCGCCGAAGGGGCGCCGTCGGGTGCGAGGGAGCTGGCCGTCCCGGTGGTGCCCCACAGCAGTGCGGCGACCAGGATCGGGACCGGCCCGCCGAGCGGGCTGGTGCGGCGGGCGGTGGGGGTGGTGGTGGGCCGGGTGGGCGCGGGCGTGGAGGTGCGGTTCGGCACAGTCGTGAACTTCCGTCGTCGAAGACCGTCAGGGGAGTTGGTTTCGCACCGGGCGCACACGGCGGCCCCCTGACGGCCGAAGGGGCCGCAGCAGGGAGCGCGGGGCTCGAGCCACCGGCGTGTGCGCCCGATCAGGCGCTGAGCGGTGGCAGTACGACGTGCCAGTACAGGTCCACGGGCCTGATGCTACCCGGCAGTTCCGGCGTGGTGAGGTGCACGGAGGAATTGGCGGCCGGGCGACGAAGCACCGGAGGCCCGACGGCAAGGATGGTGAATATTCACAGGCAACAGCGTGAACCTATGCAAAATCCAAAGGTGAACTAGGTTACAAACCTTTCAATCCAAGTCACCTGGTTTGCCCACATGCTGAGATCCGTGCGATAGTCGAAGCAGCCCAACGGCGGGCGGCACAGCACGCCGGCCTGGGCGTGGAGACTTCGGCTGGCCCGACCTGGCACGGCCGACGCCCATCGCGCGGCACGCACCCCCTTGGCCGGCGCGATGACTTGCAGGGGCCCCCATCCGCCGGACCACGGCGACTTCGGGGGCCCTGCGCGTTTTCCCGGGAAGACCCGGAAGACCCGGACAGCCGGAAAAGACCCGGACGGCCCGGAAGGCCGAGAAAGACCCGGGAAAGCCCGAAACGGTCAGTGCCGCTCGCGGACCTTCAGCTCGAACCAGACGCCCTTGCCGCGCGGCAGCAGGTCGGCGCCCCAGCGGTCGGCCAGGTCGTCGATGACCCGCAGGCCCCGCCCCCGCTCGGTCACCGGCTTCGGCTCGGCGAGGATCATGCAGGGCAGCGCCCGGGAGGAGTCGCGGACCTCGACGCGGAGCCAGCCCGGCTTGCGGATCACCTGGAGTCCGATGGTGCGTCCGGCGGCGTGCCGGACGGCGTTGGAGACCAGCTCGCTGGTGAGTAACTCACCGGCCTCCAGGTGCTGGTGGAGGTCCCAGGACTCCAGGACCGACAGCACCAGTCGGCGGGCCACCGGGCCGGTCTCCGGCCGGGACGGCAGTCGCACCTCGTTCGGCACGGACTGATCGCTCAGCCTGCCGCAATACATCTCCTCCAGTTCCTCCGAGCTGAGCCGCTCCAGCGCCGCCAGCGCGCCCTGGACATCGATCCACGACGCCTCGGCGACCAATCCGGCCCCGGGAACTGATGACTGATCTGTTTCGCCCCAACCCGCCATGCGGTCCATCATTGCGGAACGCAAGCGGCCGCGTACGGACAATGAGCAAACGATCTCCTCCGAGTCGGCATATGCCGCGTGCAAGGAGACCCCGCGGAGAGTGCCAGGCGGGGGCCTGGAGGGGGCCCGGAAGGGGTCGGGAGAGGGTGGGGAGAGGGTGGGGAGCAGGCAACCCGGGGCGCGTCCGCCGTCAATCCCGGGTTGCCACGGAACCGCCCCGACCAGGGCGGCTACCGGTCGGCCTACCAGGCGCTCCAGGGCACGTTCCAGCCACTCAGGCCGTTCGCCGGGTCGAGGGTCTCCTTCTTGGTGGAGTTCTTCACGACCACCACGTCGCCGACGAGCGAGCCGGCGTAGAACTTGCCCATCGAGGTGGATTCGCCGCCGCCCTCGACGTCCTTGAGGGCGACGCAGCCGTGGCTGACGTTGTCCTCACCGATGAGCTTGCTCCAGTAATTGCCGTGCAGGTAGGTGCCGCTGTCGGTGAGCCGCATCGAGTGCGGCACCTGGAGGTCGTACGGGGAGCCGCTCATGCCGGGGAGGGTGCTGGACTGCATCCGCACCACGCCCTCCTTGGACATGACGACCATCGTGCCGTTCCAGGTCGGGTGTTCGGGCGAGCCGGAGGTGATGTCGATGTCCGACGGTTTGCCGTCGAGTTCGACGGTCATCCTGTGCGCGGCGGCGTCAACCGTCGAAATCTGAGATCGCCCGATCGTGAAGGGCTCGTCCCGGTCGGTGCCGTACACCCCAGGGGCGATCTCGACGCTCTTGAGGCGGTAGTGCACGGTCACCTTGGTGCCGGACTTCCAGTACTGCTCGGGGCGGAAGTCCAGCCGGCGGTTGCCGAACCAGTGGCCCTTGACCACGGTGCCGTTGTCGGTCTCGAAGGTGATGCCCTTCGCGACGACGTCCTTGTTCTTGACGTCCTTGCTGAAGTTCACCGAGACGATCATGCCGACGCCGTACGTCGCGTTGTTGTCCACGTTGTCGGCGGCCTTGGCGAGGGCCGTCGGCGTCAGCGTGGAGAAGTTGCTGTCCGCGCTGGCGACCACGCCGTTGGCGTCCGCGGCCATCGCGCTGACCTGGTAGGTGCTGCCCACGGCGAGGCCGGCCGACGGGGTCCAGCTGGAGCCGTCGGCGGCGATGGTGCCGGGCACCTCCGCGCCGGTCTTGTCACTGACCTTGACGGTGGTGAGCTTGCCGCCGGTCGCGCCGACCTTGAGCGCGTCGGGCGCGACGTCCACCGTGCCGGGCTTGGGCTCGATGTTCACCACGGCCTGCGACACCTTCGGCGCCGCGCTGCTCGCCGCCGCGGCGCCCGGGGAGGCCGTTCCGGCGGCCGCTCCGGCCCCCAGGTCCGCCTTGGCCGCGTTCCCGCCCCCGCTACCGCTCCCGCCACTCCCGCCGCCGCACGCGGCCGTCAGCGCCATCGCGCCGCCCACCAGACCGACGGCCACCACTCTGCGTATCGACCTCAACGTCGATCCCTCCCTCAGAAACCCCACGAACCGAACCCCACGAACCGAAACCCGCGGGCCGAAACCCCACGACCCGGAACCCCACGACCCGGAACCCCGCACAGAACCCCGCGCACACGACGGGCTCGACCACTACACGCGCCGGCCTCCGGAAAGGTTGCGCCATTCGGGGCCCGGTGCGCTCCGAGAACGCGAACGGCCCGACCCCAACGGGTGAGGATCGGGCCGCTCGTCCGCACCGCGCCGACGAACCGGGACTATCCGGTCAGTCGGCGGGCAGGATCTACCAGTTCGCCCAGGCGATGTTCCAGCCGCCCAGCCCGTTGGAGGGCGCGACGGTCTTCTCCTTGCTGTTCACGACCTTGACCACGTCGCCGATCATCGAGTCGTTGAAGAACTTGCCCGCGACGGAGGTGTCGCTGCCGCCCTTCTCGTCCACCATCGCGACGCAGCCGTGGCTGGCGTTGGTCCTGCCGAACGGATTGGTCGCGTTGGACCAGTAGTTGCCGTGCACGAAGGTGCCGGAGGTGGTCAGCCGCATCGCGTGCGGCACGTCCTGGATGTCGTACTCGCCGCCGAGGCCGACGGTCTGCGAGTTCATCCGGGTGACCTTCTCCTTGGACATGATCACCATCGTCCCGCTCCAGGACGGCGTCGCCTCCGCGCCCATGGTGACCGGCACGGTGGTGCTCTTGCCGCCCCGCTCGATCGTCATCTGGTGCGCCTTGGCGTCGGCGGTGGCGATCTGGGAGCGGCCGATGGTGAACGGCTCGTCCTTGTCCACGTCGCCGTAGACGCCCGGGGCGACCTCGACGCTCTTCAGCCGGTACTTGATGGTGACCTTGGTGTCCGGCTTCCAGTACTCGGCCGGGCGGAAGTCCAGCCGGTTGTCGCCGAACCAGTGGCCCTTCACCTCGGTGCCGTTGTTCGTCTCGAAGGTGATGCCCTTGAGGACGGCGTCCTTGTTCTTGACGGTCTTGCTGAAGTTCACCGAGACGATCATGCCGACGCCGTAGGTGGCGCCGTCGCTGATGTTGTCGTTGGTGGAGACCTTCTTGTCCGGCGTCAGCGTGGTGAACGTCGTGGTGGACGCGGTCACCAGGCCGTCGGCGTCCTTGGCCTGCGCGTTCACCTTGTACGCCATGCCGACGGTGAGCGCGGCGGCGGGCTTCCAGCCGATGCCGTCCGGAGTGATCGCCCCGTCGACCGGCTTGCCGTTCTTGTCGGTCACCTCGACCGTGGTGAGCTTGCCGTTCGAGACGGACACCTGCAACGCGTTGCTCGGTGCGACGTCCTGGGCGCCGTCCTTCGGCTCGACGGCCAGCACCGCGGCGGAGGCCTTCGGCTCGCCCGACGCGCCCGCCGGGGCCGCCGTCCCGCCCGCACCCGCCGTCGCCGCGGGCGCCGCGTTGTCGCCCCCGCCGCCCGTTCCGCCCTTGTCGTCGCCGCAGGCCGCGGTGAGCAGCAGCACCCCGCCCATGACCAACGCCATCGCACCCCTGCGCCCGTAACGGCTGGTGGTACGTATCGCGGCGTCGGCCGTCTTCCCCGTCTTCACGGTTTCTCCCCTCCCGGTATTCACTCTCTCGACGCGTTGAGTGCCCCCATGAGTTGCACCGGACGCCGATCTTTCGCGCCGGACCAGGGCGCACGCCGGAGCAGGATAGCCGGGCCGTCTGAGCGGGTCCCGGGGGGAGGTGGGTGGATCGGGGGTGAATCGGCGGTGAAGATCGACTACTGCGCGACGGGGCTGGAGGCGGGCCCGGTCGTGGGCCCGGCCGTGGGCCCGGCAACCGGCCCGAGGGCGCTGCCCGCCACCCACTGCTCCCACGGCATGTTCCAGCCGTTGAGGCCGTTCTGTGGCGGCACGAAGTCCCCCGCGGAGGCCTTCGCCTCCAGCACGTCCCCCGGGATGGTGTGCTCGAACAGCCAGCCCGCCGGGGAGTCCTTGCTCGCTCCGCCCTTGGCGTCGGCCAGGCCGATGCAGCCGTGGCTGGTGTTGGCGGCGCCGAACACCCCGGGGTCCGCCCAGTAGTTGCCGTGCACGAAGGTGCCGGAGTTGGTCAGCCGCATCGCGTGCGGCACGTCCTTGATGTCGTACTCGTCGCCCATCCCGACGGTCTGCGAGTTCATCCGGGTCACCTTGTACTTCTCCGACACCACCATGACGCCCCGGTAGGTGGAGTGGTCACGGCTGCCGCCGGACACCTTGAGCACCCGCACCACCTTGCCGCCCTGCCCGGCCCGGACGGTCAGGGTGTGCGCGTCCAGGTCGACGGTGGAGACCTGGGCCCGGCCGACGGTGAAGTGCAGGTCCTTGGTCTGGGTCCCGAACTCGCCCGGCGCGCCCTGCACGTCCTTCAGCCGCAGCGCCACCGTCACCTTGGTGCCCGCCGCCCAGTACTGCTGCGGGCGGACGTCCAGCCGCTGGTTGCCGAACCAGTGCGCGGCCACCGGGACGGGCGGGTCGGCGCTCACCTGGACGGCCTTCTCCACCGCCGCCCGGTCCGTGATCGGCCGGCTGAAGCGCAACGACACCGGCATGCCGACACCGACGGTGGAGCCGTCCTCCGGGGTGAAGAAGGCGACGAAGGTGTGCGCCCGGGCCATCGTGGAGAACGCCGAGTGCTGGGCCGCCCGTTGGCCCTGGTCGTCCTCGGCGACGGCGTCCAGGGTGTACGCGGTGCCCAGCGGCAGCGGGCCGTCGGGCGTCCAGGCGGCGCCGTCCGGGGCGATCGTGCCGGGAACCTCGGTGCCCTTGGTGTCGGCCAGCCGGACGGTGACCAGCCGGCCCTGCGCCGCCGTCACCCGGACCGGGCCCTCCGGCGGCACGTCCTGGGCGCCGTCGGCGGGCAGCGCCGTGACGACCGCCCGGGACGGCGGCGGGGGCGGGGTGTGCGCCCCGGGCCCGGCGGCGTCCTGCGCGGGGGCCGCCGGGGAGCCGCCGCACCCCGTCAGGACGGCGAGGCCCCAGGCCACCGCCGCCGCCCGCCGCGCCCACACCCGTCCTCGGCGCCGCATTCCGGGGCCTCCCACTGTCCACGTCCGGTACCGGGAAGGTCCGGTACCGGGAGCCTCCGCCACCGGGGACGCCCGATGCCAGGAACGTCCGGTGGCGGGAACGCCCGATACCGGGAACAACGAGGGCAATCGCGGCGGGGACACGCGCAGCCGCGCGAAATCCCCCCATCCATCGGCCGCCATCCGCCGGTAAGCCCCCGTTCAGCCGCTTCCGATCTGCGCAATCCGGGAAAGAGGAAGTGAACGGGGTCCGGGACACCCCGTCCAGGGAGGGTGCGGCCATGGCGTCAGGGCAGGAGCTGGAAGCCGGAGTGCGGCCGCCCGGCGGGGACACCGCCGAGCCACCGTGGCCCGGCAGCTGGCAGCCGCTCGGCGCCCGCTTCCGGACCGACCAACAGGGCCGCCAGGGAACCAACTTCGCGCTCTGGGCGGCCGGCGCCGAGGCGGTCGACCTCTGCCTGTTCGACGAGGACGGCCGGGAGGCCCGGCACCGCCTCACCGAGCAGGACTTCCAGACCTGGCACGGCTTCCTGCCCGGCGTCCGCCCCGGCAGCCGGTACGGCTTCCGCGTGCACGGCCGGTGGGACCCGTGGACCGGCGCCCGCTGGAACCCGGCGAAGCTGCTGCTCGACCCGTACGCCCGTGCCGTGGACGGCTGTTACACCAGCCACGACGCGGTCTGCGCCGCCGTCCGCAACTGGCCGGAGGCGGACGTCGCCGACACCGTCCGGGACAACCGCGACTCCGCCCGCTATGTGCCCAGATCCGTGGTCGTCCACGATGACGACGACTGGTACGACGACCACCGCCCGAAGACCCCGTGGGCCGAGACGGTGCTCTACGAACTGCACGTGCGCGGCTTCACCATGCGCCACCCCGACGTCCCGCCGGAGCTCCGCGGCACCTACGCGGGCCTGGCCCACCCGGCCGCCGTCGCCCACCTGACCCGCCTCGGCGTGACCGCCGTCGAGCTGCTGCCGGTGCACCAGTACGCCAGCGAGGACCACCTCCAGTCGCGCGGCCTGGTCAACTACTGGGGCTACAACACGATCGGCTACTTCGCCCCGCACGCCGGCTACTCGGCGGCCGGCTCGCGCGGCGGCCAGGTCGGCGAGTTCAAGCGGATGGTCCGCGCCCTGCACGCCGCCGGGATCGAGGTGATCCTCGACGTGGTGTTCAACCACACCGCGGAGGGCGCCGAACTCGGCCCGATGCTCTCGCTGCGCGGCATCGACAACACCGCCTACTACCGCCCGGCCCCGCACCGCCCGCGCGGCTACGCCGACTTCACCGGCTGCGGCAACACCCTGGACACCCGCCGCCCGCAGGTGGTCCGGCTGGTCACCGACTCGCTGCGGTACTGGGTCACCGAGATGGGCGTGGACGGCTTCCGCTTCGACCTCGCCGCCGCCCTCGCCCGCGGCACCGACGGGGTCGACATGGACCACCCCTTCCTCGCTGCCGTCTCCCAGGACCCGCTGCTCAGCCGGGTGAAGCTGATCGCCGAGCCCTGGGACGTCGGCCCGGGCGGCTACCAGGTCGGCGGCTTCCCCCCGCTGTGGGCCGAGTGGAACGACAAGTACCGGGACACCGTGCGGGACTTCTGGCGCGGCGCCCGCCCGGACGTGCGCGAGCTGGGCTACCGGCTGTCCGGCTCCTCCGACCTCTACCAGCGCGGCGGCCGCCGCCCGTACGCCTCCGTCAACTACGTGACCGCGCACGACGGTTTCACGCTGCGCGACCTGGTCAGCTACGACCGCAAGCACAACGAGGCCAACGGCGAGGCCAACCGGGACGGCACCGACGACAACCGGTCCTGGAACCACGGCGTCGAGGGCGAGACCACCGACCCGGAGGTGAACGCCCTGCGGCTGCGCCAACTGCGCAACCTGCTGGCCACGCTGCTGCTCTCCACCGGCGTCCCCATGCTCACCGCCGGGGACGAGCTGGGCCGCACCCAGGGCGGCAACAACAACGCCTACTGCCAGGACAACGAGCTCGGCTGGCTGGACTGGTCGCTCCTGGCGGATCCCCGCTGGCGCGGGCTGTGCGAGCTGACCGCCCGGCTGATCCGGCTGCGCCGGGCCCACCCGGTGCTGCGGCAGCGGGCGTTCTTCTCCGGCCGGGCCGCCGCTCCGGGCGGCCAGCCGGACCTCGCCTGGTTCACGCCGCTGGGCAAGGAGATGACCGAGGCCGACTGGTTCGCCCCGACCGCCTGCCTGGGCATGCTGCTGTCCGGCACCGCGATGTCCGAACGGGACGAGGCCGGGCGGCCGACGCTGGACGACAGCTTCCTGCTGCTGCTCAACGCCGGTCACGAACCGGTGTTGTTCACCCTCCCCGGCGAGCCCTGGGCCGCGCCGGAGGAGGCGTACGAGACGGTGGTCGACACCGCCGTCGAGGGCGGCGGCGAGCCCTGTCCGCAGGGCGCGACGCTGCTGGCCGGGCGCTCGCTGCGGCTGCTGCGCGCGCCCGCCGCCACGGCCTGAGCGGCGTCGGCCGCGCGTGCGGCGCACTCCGGCCCGTACGGCCGGCCCCACGCGCCCCGCCGTTCACCCGCGCCCCACCCGTACGGGTGGCCGGTTCTCGCCGAAGGGTTCTGTCAGGGGTGAAAAACCTGATGAGAAATGACGCGACCTCGTCCTACCCTCACGACGATGGCCGAGAACCGACAACACGACGACACCGCGACCGGGCACCGCTCCACGGTCCGCTCCCTCCTGCGCCTGTGGCCCTACGCCCGAGCCGTCCGCCGCCGGTTGGCCACCTCGGTGGCCGCCGCCCTGGTCGCCATGCTGAGCGTCCTCGGCGTCCCGCTGGTCCTCGGCCGGATCGTCGACGGTCCGCTCGCCGAACACGACCTGAGCGGACTCTGGCCGCTGATCGGCCTGCTGCTGGTCCTCGGGCTGGTCGAGGCCGCGCTGTTCTACACCCGCCGGGTGGTCCTGGCCCGCCCGCTGGCCGGGCTGGAGACGGCCATGCGCGGCGACCTCTTCGCCAAGCTCCAGCGGCTGCCGATCTCCTTCCACGAGCGCTGGGGATCCGGCCAGCTGCTCTCCCGGGCCACCGCCGACATGTACACCATGCGGCTGTTTCTGGCCTTCCCGCTGGTCTTCCTGGTCGTCAACTCGGTGATGTTCCTCGCCGGCACGGCGGTGATGTTCACCCAGGACTGGCGGCTCGCCCTGATCATCCTGCTGCCCGCCGTCCCGCTGTTCGTGCTCACCCGGCGGTTCGAGGCCGGCTACTCCGGCGCCTCCCGCCGCGCCCAGGACCAGAACGGCGACCTCGCCACCGTCATCGAGGAGTCCGTCCTCGGCATCCGCATCCTCAAGGCCTTCGGCCGCCACCGCTCGATGGCCGAGCGCTTCCGCGCCCAGGCCCACGACCTGCGCCGCACCGAACTGCGCAAGGCCGGGCTGCTCGCCAACCTCTGGGCGGTCATCGTCGGCCTGCCCGAGATCGCCCTCGGCTGCGCCCTCGCCGCCGGCGCCTACCTGGTCGCCCACGACGAGCTGAGCGCCGGCACCCTGGTCGCCTTCCTCTCCACCGCGCTGGCGCTGCGCTGGCCGGTCGAGTCCCTGGGCTGGCTGCTCGCCTACGCCAACGAGGCCGCCACCGCCACCGACCGCTTCTTCGAGGTGCTGGACGAGCCCGAGACCGCCGACCCGGGCACCGCCGACGGCCTCGGCGGTGCCCCCGACGGCATCCGCTTCACCGGCGTCCGCTTCCGCTACCCCGACGCCCCCGACGACACCCCCGACCTGCTGGCCGGCATCGACCTGCACATCCGCAGCGGCGAGACGATGGCCCTGGTCGGCGCCACCGGCAGCGGCAAGACCACGCTCACCGCGCTGCTCCCCCGCCTGTACGAGGCCACCGCCGGCACCATCACCCTGGACGGCCGGGACATCCGCGACCTCCCCCGGGAGCGGCTGCGCGAGCTGGTCGCGGTCGCCTTCGAGGAGCCCACCCTGTTCTCCGCCACCGTCCGGGAGAACGTCCTGATGGGCGCCCCGGGCGCGAACGACCAGCAGCTGCGCGCCGCCCTGGCCACCGCCCAGGCCTCCTTCGTGGACAAGCTCCCGGACGGCGTGGACACCGAGGTCGGCGAGCAGGGCCTGAGCCTGTCCGGCGGCCAGCGCCAGCGCCTCGCCCTGGCCCGTGCGGTGGTCGGCGACCCGGCCTTCCTGGTGCTGGACGACCCGCTCTCCGCCCTCGACGTGCACACCGAGGCCCTGGTCGAACGGGCGCTGCGCCAGGTCCTCGGCGCCACCACCGCCCTGGTGGTCGCCCACCGCCCGAGCACCGTGCTGCTCGCCGACCGGGTCGCGGTGCTCTCCGACGGCCGGATCGAGGCCGTCGGCACCCACCAGGACCTGCTGCGCGACTGCGCGCACTACCGCGAACTGATGTCGGGCGAGTCCGCCCCGATGCCCGAGGCCGTCCTGGTCTCCGAGGGGGGCACCACCCGATGACCACCACCATCTCGCCCGTCGGCCCCGCCGAACGGGAGACCGCCGAACCGGTCGAGGAACAGCTGCCGCCGCCCCCGGCCGACGAGGAGGACATCCCCGTCCCGCCCGGCGCGCCCCGGGCTCTGCTGCGCTCGCTGCTCGGCCCGCACCGGGCCCGGATCGCCGTCGCGATGCTGGTGATCCTCATCCAGCAGGCGGCCCTGCAGTCCGGCCCGCTGCTGGTCGCCATCGCGATGGACCGCGGCATCCCGGCACTGCGCGAGAGCGACAGCGGCCCGCTGATCGCGGTGGTCTGCGCCTACCTGGGCTGCGCGCTGCTCAGCCTGCTGCTGCAGTGGGCGTTCATCAAGATCAGCGCCCGGGTCAACCAGGACATCCTGCTGGAGCTGCGCGGCCGGATCTTCCGGCACGCCCAGCGGCTGAGCCTGGACTTCCACGAGCGCTACACCTCGGGCCGGATCATCTCCCGCGCCACCAGCGACGTGGACGCGCTGCGCGAGCTGCTCTCCGAGGGCCTCCAGGAGCTGCTGACCGTCCTCCTGTCGGTTTGCTACATCTCGGTGCTGCTGCTGGTGCTGGACTGGCGGCTCGGACTGGTCTCGCTGGCGTCGATCCTGCCGCTGGCGCTGATCGCCCGGTCCTTCCGCAGCCGCTCGCGCCGGGTCTACCGCCGCTCCCGCACCTCGGCCGCCTCACTGATCGTCCGTTTCACCGAGACCATGAACGGCATCCGCCCGGTGCAGGCCTTCCGCCGCGAGAAGGCCAACGACGAGGCCTTCGCCGTGGTCAACCGGCAGTCCGCCACCGCGACGGCGGACGGCCTGCTGGAGATCGCCCGCTACGTCGGCCTCTCCCGCGTCACCGCCAACCTGTGGACCACCGGCGTGGTGCTGCTCGGCGCCTACCTGGTCGCCGACGGCACGGTCGAGCTGGGCGTGCTCACCGCCTTCGTGCTCTACCTGCGCCGGCTCTACGACCCGATCGACCAGCTGGCGATGTTCCTGAACAGCTACCAGTCGGCCGCCGCCGCGCTGGAGAAGATCGCCGGCCTGCTCGCCCACGAGCCGACCGTCGCCGAACCGGCCGCGCCCGCCGAACTGCCGCAGGCCGCCGGCAAGGGGCGCGAGGTCCGCTTCGAGGAGACCCGTTTCGCCTACCGCACCGGCAAGCAGGTGCTGCCGCCGTTCGACCTGGTGATCCCGGCCGGGCAGACGGTGGCGGTGGTCGGCGCGACCGGCGCCGGCAAGTCGACGGTCGCCAAGCTGCTGGCCCGCTTCTACGACCCGACCGACGGCCGGATCCGGCTGGACGGCGTGGACCTGCGCGACCTCGCCACCCCCGAGCTGCGGCGCGGCGTGGTGATGGTGACCCAGGAGTCCTTCCTGTTCTCCGGCACCGTCGCCGAGAACATCGCGATCGGCCGCCCCGGCGCCGGCCGCGAGGAGGTCGAGCAGGCCGCCCGGGACATCGGCGCGTACGAGTTCATCGCGGCGCTCCCGGACGGCTTCGACACCGACGTGCGCAAGCGCGGCGGCCGGATCTCCGCCGGGCAGCGCCAGCTGGTCGCCTTCGCCCGCGCCCTGCTCGCCGACCCGGCGGTGCTGATCCTCGACGAGGCGACCAGCTCGCTGGACGTCCCCGGCGAGCAGGCCGTCCAGCGGGCCATGCGCACGGTGCTGGCCGGCCGGACGGCGGTGATCATCGCGCACCGGCTCTCCACCGTGGAGATCGCCGACCGCGTCCTGGTGATGGACCAGGGCCGGATCGTCGAGGACGGCTCCCCGCAGGAGCTGATCGACGGATCCGGCCGCTTCGCCGCCCTCCACCAGGCCTGGCGGGACAGCCTGGTCTAGGGCCGGCGCTCCCCCCGGCAGGGCCTCAGCGCAGCACCCCCGCGTCCATCCCCGACGACTCGGCGGGCAGGGCCACCAGCCCCAGCTCCGCCGGGGAGGCCAGCCGGGGGTGGGCCGGCAGCACCCGGACGGTGTAGCCGAACGGGCCGGTCCGGCACAGCTCCAGCGAGCCCTCGTAGCGGGTCCGGCCGTCCAGGTCGGACCCGCCGACCGGCTTGAGGGCGAGCACGCAGCCGTCCGAGATGCCGTCCGTCTCGTCCACCCGGCCGGACACCGCCTGCACCTCGACGTCGCCCGGCTCCAGCGCCCCGAGCGTGACCTGCACCCGCAGCGCCAGCGAGCTGCCCAGCTCCTGCGCCTCGTCCGGACAGTCCGCCTCGACGTGCTCGACCCGGACGGCCGGCCAGGCCTCCCGGACCTTCGCCTTCCAGGCCGCCAGCTCCAGGGCGCCGTGGTGCTCCGCCGCCGCCAGCTCCCGCTGGGCCAGCGCCGCCGGGGTGTACAGCCGTTCGACGTACTCGCGGACCATCCGCCCGGCCAGCACCTTGGGGCCGAGGGTGACCAGGGTGTGCCGGACCATGGCGATCCAGCGGTGCGGCAGCCCGTCCGTGCCCCGGTCGTAGAACCGGCCGGCGACCTGGTCCTCGATCAGGTCGTACAGCGCGGCGGCCTCGATGTCGTCGCGGCGCTCGGCCTCGCTGCTCTCCGGGTCGAGCACGCCGTCGGTCTCGTCGGCGGTGGGGATCGCCCAGCCGTTCTGGCCGTCGTACCACTCGTCCCACCAGCCGTCCAGGACGGACAGGTTGAGGCAGCCGTTGAGCGCGGCCTTCATCCCGGAGGTACCGCAGGCCTCCAGCGGGCGCAGCGGGTTGTTCAGCCAGACGTCGCAGCCCGGGTAGAGGTGCCGGGCCATCGCCATGTCGTAGTCCGGCAGGAAGACGATCCGGTGCCGGACGGCCGGGTCGTCGGCGAAGGCGACCATCTGCTGGATCAGCCGCTTGCCGCCGTCGTCGGCCGGGTGGGCCTTGCCGGCGACCACGATCTGCACCGGCCGGACGGGGTGCAGCAGCAGGGCGCGCAGCCGGTCCGGGTCGCGCAGCATCAGGGTGAGCCGCTTGTACGAGGGCACCCGGCGGGCGAAGCCGATGGTGAGCACGTCGGGGTCGAGCACCGAGGAGACCCAGCCGAGTTCGGCCTCGCCGGCGCCGCGCTGGCGCCAGGAGTCGCGCAGTCGGCGGCGGGCCTCGTCGACCAGTTGGGCGCGCAGGCTGCGGCGCAGGTCCCAGATCTCGGTGTTGCCGATCCGCTCCAGGCCGGTCCAGCGCTTGGCGTCGCCGGTGGTCATGGCGTCCTCGGCGCGGTCGGCGCCGATCTCGGCGGCGCCGAGCCGCACGACCGCCGGGTCGATCCAGGTGGCGGCGTGGACGCCGTTGGTGACGGAGGTGATCGGCACCTCGGTGGCGTCGAAGCCGGGCCAGAGGCCGTTGAACATGGAGCGGCTGACCTCGCCGTGCAGGGTGGAGACCCCGTTGGCGCGCTGGGCGAGCCGCAGGCCCATGGCGGCCATGTTGAAGAGCTTCGGGTCCCCGCCGGGCCAGGTCTCGGCGCCGAGCGCGAGCACCGGCTCGACCGGGACGCCCGGCAGCGCGGCGTCGCCGCTGAAGTGGCGGGCGACCAGCTCGCGGTCGAAGCGGTCGATGCCGGCCGGGACGGGTGTGTGGGTGGTGAACAGGGTGCCGGCCCGGACGGACTCCAGGGCGGCGGCGAAGTCCAGGCCGACGCTGTCGGGGCCGGGTGAGCCGGTGGAGACCAGCTCGCGGATCCGTTCGACGCCGAGGAAGCCCGCGTGGCCCTCGTTGGTGTGGAACACCTCGGGGGCGGGGTGCCCGGTGAGCCGGCAGTAGGCGCGGACGGCGCGGACGCCGCCGATGCCGAGCAGCATCTCCTGGAGCAGCCGGTGCTCGCTGCCGCCGCCGTAGAGCCGGTCGGTGACGTCGCGCTCGGCGGGCGAGTTGGCCTCGATGTCGGAGTCGAGGAGCAGCAGCGGGACCCGTCCGACCTGGGCCTTCCAGATGTGCGCGGCCAGGGTGCGGCCGCCGGGCAGGGCGAGGTCGACCCGGCCGGGGGTGCCGTCGTCCTCCCGGAGCAGGCTGACCGCGAGTTCGTCCGGGTCGAGCAGCGGGTAGCGCTCCTGCTGCCAGCCGTCCCGGTTGAGGGACTGCCGGAAGTAGCCGTGCCGGTAGAACAGGCCGACGCCGATGATCGGGACGCCGAGGTCGCTGGCGGCCTTGAGGTGGTCGCCGGCCAGGATGCCGAGCCCGCCGGAGTACTGGGGCAGCGCGGCGGCGATGCCGTACTCGGGCGAGAAGTAGGCGATGGCGGCGGGCAGCGGGGTGGCGCCGGCCTCCTGCTGGGCCTGGTACCAGCGCGGGCCGCTGAGGTACTCGCGCAGGTCGTCGGCGAGGTCGCCGAGTCTGCGCAGGAACCGCCGGTCGGCGGCGAGGGCGGCGAGCCGGGCGGCCGGGACCTCCCCGAGCAGCCGCACCGGGTCCTCGCCGGTCGCGGCCCAGACCTCCGGGTCCACGGACCGGAAGAGGTCCCTGGTCTCGGGGTGCCAGGACCAGCGCAGGTTGAGGGCCAGCTCGTGCAGCGGCTGGAGTTGTTCGGGCAGGACGGTGCGGACGGTGAATCTGCGGATTGCCTTCACGGCGTGAAGCGTAGCCGCGATGTCCGTCATGACAGTGCGTCAAGTGGGCTATTGGGCATCCGTTCGGCCTATTGATGAGATCGCATTCGGCGCATTGGTCTGCACGGGGGGCGCGCGCGGCGCACATTTCCGGGGTCCTGCGCTACCAATGCATGAACACTGCGGAACAGGTCCATTTCCGATGGCTCATCCGCTCAGGACAAAGCCCGAAACTACTGTCGTACCGCTGCAAAAGTCTTGTCCCCGGTGCGAGGATGACTCAAGGTCGTTGATGCTGCGGGGAGTGCGGCGGCGGGTGGCGTCCGCCTTGAAGCAGCACGTCCGAATCCTTTTCGCGTTGATCGTTCCCCTTCTTCTTAGCCCATTCGGCGCTCACCTCGCACCGACGCGTGTCCTCGTACTCGGCCTGCTCGTTCACGGGTCGACCGGGTCGCCCAGGGGCGTGCCCCTGGAGGCGCGCGCCGGGACGCGCGCGGCTCCAGGGCCTCCCGTCGAGGACTCGGCGGGCGCCGGGCAGGTTGCCGGGGACGGCGGCGCGGGCAGGCTTCCGGTCGCACGTCCTCCCCACCCAGCAGTCCTCCCGGTACTCCCCTGGCCCATCCCCGGCCCGCGGGAGCTGCCGCCGATCTCGGGCAGGAGTTTGACATGCACGGCGACACGCGGGACCAGTCCACACCGGTGGCCGACAGCCACGACGCAGCGGTCGCGGAATCCGCCGGACGGATGGATTCTGACACTCGGACGGATCCGGCGATGCCGGCACCGCGGGCCGCCGGGGCGGTCCGCACCGAGCCGGCCGAAGCGGCCCGACAACCCGGGGCCGAGGAGGGCCGGACCGCGGCACCGCGCAGGCGCACCACCACCACGCGCCGCGCCGCCGCCACCGCGAAGGCCCCCGCCGACGCCGCCGGGACCGCCGGGACCACCGCCGAGGGCGCCTCCGGCGCCGCGCCGCGCAAGGCCTCCGCCCGCAAGCCCGCCGCCCGCAAGACGACAGAGAGCGACACCGTGATCGGCCGCATCCCCGTCCTGGACGTCAGCCCCCTCGTCGACTCCGGCCGCCGCCCGGCCAAGGCCGTCGTCGGCGAGACCTTCCTGGTCACCGCGACCGTGTTCCGCGAGGGCCACGACGCCGTCAACGCCAACGTGGTGCTGCGCGACCCGCGCGGCCGCGGCGGCCCGTGGACGCCGATGCGCGAGCTGGCCGAGGGCACCGACCGCTGGGGCGCGCACGTCACCCCGACCGCGCCCGGCCGCTGGTCGTACCTGGTCGAGGCGTGGAGCGACCCGGTCGCCACCTGGCGCCGGACCGCCGCCGTGAAGCTGCCCGCCGGGATCGACACCGCGCTGGTCCTGGAGGACGGCGCCCGGCTGCTGGAGCAGGCCGCGGTCGGCGTGCCGAAGAAGGAGGGCCGCGCGCACGTGCTGGCGGCCGCCGACGCGCTGCGCGACCCCGGCCTGCCGCCGCTGTCCCGGCTGGCCGCCGCGCTCGCCCCCGAGGTGCTGGACCTGCTGGCCCGGTACCCGCTGCGCGAACTGCTCAGCGCCTCCCGCCCGCTGCCGCTCCAGGTGGACCGCGAGCGCGCGCTGTACGGCTCCTGGTACGAGTTCTTCCCCCGCTCGGAGGGCGCGGTGGTGGATCCGAGCGGCGTCGAGCCGCCGCGTTCGGGCACCCTGCGCACCGCCGCCGAGCGGCTGCCGGCCGTCGCCGCGATGGGCTTCGACGTGGTCTACCTGCCGCCGGTGCACCCGATCGGGCGAGCCTTCCGCAAGGGGCCGGACAACGCCCTGACGGCCGGTCCGCACGACGTCGGCTCGCCCTGGGCGATCGGCTCCCCCGAGGGCGGCCACGACGCCGTCCACCCCGACCTCGGCACGATCGAGGACTTCGACCACTTCGTCGCCGAGGCCGAGGCCCTGCGCCTGGAGGTGGCGCTGGACTTCGCCCTCCAGTGCTCCCCCGACCACCCGTGGGTGAACAAGCACCCGGAATGGTTCAGCCACCGCGCGGACGGCACCATCGCGTACGCCGAGAACCCTCCGAAGAAGTACCAGGACATCTATCCGATCAACTTCGACCAGGACATGGACGGAATCGTCAAGGAAACCATCCGGATCCTCCGGTTCTGGATGTCCCACGGCGTTCGGATCTTCCGGGTCGACAACCCGCACACCAAACCGGTGGCGTTCTGGGAGAAGGTGCTCGCCGACATCGCCCGCACCGACCCGGACGTCGTGTTCCTGGCGGAGGCCTTCACCCGGCCCGCGATGATGCACACCCTGGGGAAGATCGGTTTCCACCAGTCGTACACGTACTTCACCTGGCGCACCACCAAGCCGGAACTCACCGAGTACCTCACCGAACTCACCGGTGACGCCGCCGCCTACATGCGGCCCAACTTCTTCGCCAACACCCCGGACATCCTGCACGGCTACCTCCAGCACGGCGGCCGCGCCGCGTTCGCGATCCGCGCCGTGCTCGCCGCCACCCTCGCCCCCAGCTACGGCGTCTACGCCGGCTTCGAGCTGTACGAGGACGAGCCGGCCCACCCCGGCTCCGAGGAGTACCTGCACTCGGAGAAGTACGAGCTGCGCCCGCGCGACTGGACCCGCACCGACTCCCTCGCCCCGCTGCTCACCGTGCTGAACCGGCTGCGCCGGCGCCACCCCGCCCTCCAGCAGCTGCGCAACCTGCGCTTCCACCCCACCGACAACGACCAGGTGCTCGCCTACTCCAAGACCGCGACCACCCCCGAGGGCCTCACCGACCAGGTCGTCACCGTGGTCAACCTCGACCCGCACCACGTCCAGGAGGCCACCGTCACCCTCGACGGCGACGGCCCGTACGCGGTGCACGACGAGCTCACCGGCGCCGTCTACACCTGGGGCCGGCACAACTACGTCCGGCTCGATCCCTCAGCCGAGCCGGCTCACCTCCTCACGGTTCGGAGGAACCCAGCGTGACTGTGAACGAGCCCGTCCCCGACACCTTCCCGGAGACCTCGAAGAAGAACCTGGACCCGGAGTGGTTCAAGCGTGCGGTCTTCTACGAGGTGCTGGTGCGGTCCTTCCAGGACAGCAACGGCGACGGGGTCGGGGACCTGAAGGGGCTCACCACCAAACTCGACTACCTGCAGTGGCTCGGGGTCGACTGCCTCTGGCTCCCGCCGTTCTTCGCCTCGCCGCTGCGCGACGGCGGGTACGACGTGGCCGACTACAAGTCGGTGCTGCCGGAGTTCGGCGACCTCGCCGACTTCATGGAGTTCGTCGACGCCGCGCACGCCCGCGGCATGCGCGTGATCATCGACTTCGTCATGAACCACACCAGCGACCAGCACCCGTGGTTCCAGGCCTCCCGGACGGACCCGGACGGCCCGTACGGCGACTTCTACATGTGGGCCGACGACGACAAGCAGTACCCGGACGCCCGGATCATCTTCGTCGACACCGAGACCTCCAACTGGACCTACGACCCGGTCCGCAAGCAGTACTTCTGGCACCGGTTCTTCTCCCACCAGCCGGACCTCAACTACGACAACCCCCGCGTCCAGCAGGAGATGATCGCCGGACTGCGGTTCTGGCTCGACCTCGGCATCGACGGCTTCCGGCTGGACGCGGTGCCGTACCTGTTCGCCCGCGAGGGCACCAACTGCGAGAACCTGCCGGAGACCCACGAGTTCCTCCAGCGGGTCCGCAAGGAGATCGACGCCGACTACCCCGACACCGTCCTGCTGGCCGAGGCCAACCAGTGGCCCGAGGACGTCGTCGACTACTTCGGCGACTTCACCGCGGGCGGCGACGAGTGCCACATGGCGTTCCACTTCCCGGTGATGCCCCGGATCTTCATGGCCGTGCGGCGGGAGTCCCGCTACCCGGTGTCGGAGATCCTCAGCAAGACCCCGCAGATCCCCGGCGGCTGCCAGTGGGGCATCTTCCTGCGCAACCACGACGAGCTGACCCTGGAGATGGTCACCGACGAGGAGCGCGACTACATGTACGCGGAGTACGCCAAGGACCCCCGGATGCGCGCCAACGTGGGCATCCGCCGCCGGCTCGCCCCGCTGCTGGAGAACGACCGCAACCAGATCGAGCTGTTCACCGCCCTGCTGTTCTCGCTGCCCGGCTCGCCGGTCCTCTACTACGGGGACGAGATCGGCATGGGCGACAACATCTGGCTGGGCGACCGGGACGGCGTGCGCACACCGATGCAGTGGACCCCGGACCGCAACGCGGGTTTCTCCTCCGCCGACCCGGGCAGGCTCAGTCTGCCGCCCATCATGGACCCGGTGTACGGCTACCAGGTGACCAACGTCGAGGCACAGCAGAGCAGTTCGAGTTCGCTGCTGCACTGGACGCGTCGCATGATCGAGATCCGCAAGCTCAATCCGGCGTTCGGCCTCGGTACGTACACCGAACTGCCCTCCAGCAACCCCGCCGTGCTGGCCTTCGTGCGCGAACACGAGGGGGACCTGGTCATGTGCGTGAACAACTTCTCGCGGTTCGCGCAGCCGACCGAGCTGGATCTGCGGCAGTACGGCGGACGGTACCCGGTCGAGCTGATCGGCGGGGTGCGCTTCCCCTCCATCGGCGAGTGGCCCTACCTGCTCACGCTGGCCGGCCACGGCTTCTACTGGTTCCAGCTCCGGCAGCCGCCGCGGCTGAGCGGGACCAGGCGCTCGAAGTAACGATCCGCCACACCCTGCCCCACAGCACCACCAGACCCTCCGGGGGCGCGAGTTGAACCCCTGCGCCCCCGGAGTTCTCTGCACCGCCGCGTACGGAGAACAGCCCAACGGCCACCCACACGAAGGCGTGACACCTGAGCCCCGCTCGCGTGCCGCCGCCGCCGCGCCGCCGAAATCCGGAAGACTGACGGACCCGGCCAGACCCGTCGGGCAGTCCGCCCGCTTCCGGGGAAAGGGAGTCATGTCCGAAACCTCCCGTTCTCAAGCCCATGTGCAGCAGGACGCCCCCGCCGACACCGCCGCGCCGGCGGGCGCGCGGAGCACCGGGGCCCGGAGAACCGCCCTGGGGGTCAGCGAACTCGTCCAGGCCGCGCTGCCGCTGATCGCCGAGTGGCTCCCCACCCAGCGGTGGTACGCCGGAAAGGGACGGCCCATCACCGGCCTCACCCCGATGGTCGGAACCCCGCTCCAGGTCGGCGACCCCGCCCTGCTGCACCTGCTGCTGCGGGTCGAGCACGCCACCACGGCCGGCGCCCCGCACGGCGACATCTACCAACTCCTGCTCGGCATCCGCTCGGAGGGGCCCGCGGACATCGAGCCCAGCGCCGTGCTCGGCCGGCTCAACCAGGGCCCGTACGACGGCGCGGCGCTCTACGACGCCGTCCACGACCCCGAACTCACCGGGCGGCTGCTGGAACACCTCGCCACCGGCGACCGGTTCGGCTCGCTGTCCTTCCGCCGGACCCCCGGCTCCGGGCTCCCCGCCAACCTCCCAGGCCGCGCCTCCACCGCCGAGCAGTCCAACAGCTCGGTCATCTACGGCACCTCGTACATCCTCAAGCTGTTCCGCCGCATCCACCCCGGCACCAACCCCGACCTCGAACTCTCCCTCGCCCTCTCCCGGGCCGGCTCCACCCGGATCCCCCGGGTCGCCGCCTGGTTCGAGAGCCGGCTGGAACGCGCCGAACCCGCCACCCTCGGGCTGCTCCAGCGCTACCTGCCGGACGCCGAGGACGGCTGGGAGCTCGCCCTCGACCAGGTCGGCCGGCTCAAGGGCGACCCCTCCCCCGGCAACTTCGCCATCGAGGCCCACCGGCTCGGCCGGGCCACCGCCGAAGTCCACCGGGTCCTGGCCCGCTCGATGCCGGTCGCCCGGCTCGACCGCGCCCAGACCAGCCGGCTCGCCACCACCATGGCCGACCGGCTGGACAGCGCCGTCGCCGCCGTCCCCGGCCTGCTGCGCTACCGGGCCGCACTGCGCACCGCCTTCCAGCAACTCGCCGACGCCCACCCCGACGGCCTGCCCGTCCAGCGCATCCACGGCGACCTGCACCTCGGACAGGCCATGCGCACCCCGCACGGCTGGGTGCTGCTGGACTTCGAGGGCGAACCCGCCAAGTCCGTCAACGAACGCCGCGAACCCCAGCCCGCGCTGCGCGACGTCGCCGCCATGCTCCGCTCCTTCGACTACGCGGCCGCCCACCTGCTCGCCGGCGGCCCGGTCGATCCGGAACTCGCCCACCTCGCCGCCGCCTGGGCCCAGCGCAACCGCACCGCCTTCTGCGCCGGCTACACCGCCGGCGGCGGCGCCGACCCGGCGGCCTCACCGGAGCTGATGCGGGCCCTGGAGATCGACAAGGCGGTGTACGAGGTCGTGTACGAGGCCCGGCACCGGCCGAGCTGGCTGCCGATCCCGCTCGCCGCGATCAACCGGCTCGCCCTCACCGTCTGACCGCTCCGGCCCGCCCGCACCCCCTGCCCTGCCCGCCCCCTGCCCCACCCGCACCCCCGGTTCCGCCGCCCTGGAGTTAGCCCACCCCCCGTCGCAGGAGGACCCAGCCGTGACGCCGCTCGACCCGCCCGGCCGCACCACCCGCCCCGTCCCGGCCACCTTCCTGGCCGGCCCGGACTCGCCCCGGCCCGAGCCCGTCCCGGCCGAGGAGTCCGGGCCGGCCGGCGAACCCGCCCCGACGGAGGAGTCCGTACCAGTCGCGGCGTCCGCACCAGTCGCGGCGTCCGCACCGGTCACGGCCCCGCCCACGGCCTCGCTGCGCCTGCCCGAGGCGCCGCTGCCGCCGTCCGAGGTGGACCGGCTGGTCGGCGGGCAGCACCACGACCCGCACGCCCTGCTCAGCGCGCACCCGGTGCACGGCGGCACCGCGATCCGGGTGCTGCGCCCGTTCGCCGAGCGGGTGGTCGTCGAGACCACCCAGGGCCCGGCCGAACTCACCCATCAGCAGGGCGGGTTGTTCACGGGGCTGGTGGCCGGCGCCGACGCCGTGGACTACCGGCTGCTGGTGACCTACCCCGGCGGCGAGCCGCTGGCCCAGCACGACGGCTACCGCACCCCGCCCACCCTCGGCGAACTCGACCTGCACCTGATCTCCGAAGGCCGGCACGAGCAGCTATGGCAGGCCCTCGGCTCGCACGTGCGCACCGTCGACGGCGTCGCCGGCACCGCCTTCGCGGTCTGGGCGCCGAACGCCGTCGGCGTCCGGCTGATCGGCGACTTCAACCACTGGGACGGCACCGGGCACCCGATGCGCTCGCTCGGCTCGTCCGGCATCTGGGAGCTCTTCGTCCCGGGCCTCGCCGAGGGCGCCGCGTACAAGTACGAGATCCACACCCGGCAGGGCTGGGTGCTCGACAAGGCCGACCCGCTCGCCCGGGCCGCCCAGTGCCCGCCCGCCACCGCCTCGGTGGTCACCTCCTCCGACTACCGCTGGCAGGACGGCGACTGGATGGCCCGCCGGGCCCGCGCCGCACACCACCGGGCGCCGATGTCCGTCTACGAGCTGCACCTGGCCTCCTGGCGGCCCGACCTCACCAGCTACCGCGCCATCGCCGAGGAACTGCCGCGCTACCTCAAGGAGTTGAACTTCACCCACGTGGAGTTCATGCCGGTCATGGAGCACCCCTTCGGCGGCTCCTGGGGCTACCAGGTGTCCGGCTACTACGCCCCCACCGCCCGGCTCGGCAGCCCCGACGACTTCCGCCACCTGGTCGACACCCTGCACCGGCACGGCATCGGCGTGATCGTCGACTGGGTGCCCGCCCACTTCCCCAAGGACGCCTTCGCGCTCGCCCGCTTCGACGGCGAGCCGCTGTACGAGCCGGCCGACCCGCTGCGCGCCGAGCACCCCGACTGGGGAACCCTGGAGTTCGACTACGGCCGCACGGAGGTGCGCAACTTCCTCGTCGCCAACGCGGTCTACTGGTGCGAGGAGTTCCACATCGACGGCCTGCGGGTGGACGCCGTCGCCTCGATGCTCTACCTCGACTACTCCCGCGAGGGCGGCGCCTGGACGCCCAACCAGCACGGCGGCCGGGAGAACCCGGACGCGGCCGCGTTCCTCCAGGAGATGAACGCCACCGTCTACCGGCGCTGCCCCGGCGTGGTCACCATCGCCGAGGAGTCCACCGCCTGGGACGGCGTCACCCGCCCGACCGACGCCGGCGGCCTCGGCTTCGGGCTCAAGTGGAACATGGGCTGGATGCACGACTCGCTGGTCTACATGTCCAAGGAGCCGGTGCACCGCAAGTTCCACCACAACGAGATCACCTTCTCGATGGTGTACGCCTACTCGGAGAACTACGTCCTGCCGATCTCGCACGACGAGGTGGTGCACGGCAAGCAGGCGCTGGTCTCCAAGATGCCCGGCGACTGGTGGCAGCAGCGCGCCAACCACCGCGCCTACCTGGGCTTCATGTGGTCCCACCCGGGCAAGCAACTGCTCTTCATGGGACAGGAGTTCGCCCAGGGAGCTGAATGGGACCACGAGCAGGGCCCGCAGTGGTGGGTGCTCGACGAGCAGTGGCCCGCCCACCAGGACCACCGCGGCGTCCGCCGGCTGGTCCGCGACCTCAACCGGCACTACCTGGACAC
This sequence comes from Kitasatospora sp. NPDC088160, assembly GCF_044741445.1. Taxonomy (NCBI): domain Bacteria; kingdom Bacillati; phylum Actinomycetota; class Actinomycetes; order Kitasatosporales; family Streptomycetaceae; genus Kitasatospora; species Kitasatospora sp. NPDC088160. Next base: position 72,546 of record NZ_JBIUSS010000035.1, read on the forward strand.
CCCCGCCCTCTGGGAGCGGGACACCACCCCGGACGGCTTCCGCTGGCTCGACGGCGGCGCCGCCGAGGACAACCTGCTCTCCTTCGTCCGGTACGGGGCCGACGGCTCGCCGCTGGTCGCGGTCTGCAACTTCTCCCCCGTCGTCCGGCACGGCCACCGGGTCGGTCTGCCCGACCTGGACGGCCGCGACCAGCTGTGGGAGGAACTGCTCAACACCGACGCCGAGGCCTACGGCGGCGGCGGCATCGGCAACTCCCACCCGGTCAAGGCCGAACCGACCCCCTGGCACGACCAGCCCCGCTCCGCCGAACTGGTCCTCCCCCCGCTCGCCACCCTCTGGCTCCGCCCGGCCCGCTGAGGGCCTGAGCACCAGAGTGTCTGAGCGCCTGCCCGGCCGGGCAGGCGCTCAGCTCGGCGCCGACACCGGGAAGCCGAGGTCCTCCGCGGCCCTGCCCAGCTCGCGGTCGTAGGTGATGAACTCGGTCAGCTCCGTGCGGAACGGGTCCGCGCTGGCCAGGTGCAACGCGTCCAGCGAGCCGAGGCGCGGAGTGCGGTAGGAGAGCGCCCGGGCGAGCACCGCGCTGCTGAGGTCGACCTGGTGGCTGCCCCGGAGCGCCTGGTCCACGTAGTAGGGGACCTGCTGGTGGGCCAGGCCCGCGCGGAGCAGGGCGCGGGTGATCTCCAGCCGGGCCAGCGCGCTGGTGATCAGCTCGGTCCCGGCGGGCAGCGCCTGCCGCCACGCCCGCACTGCGGCCGTCTCCGGCTCCGGCTTGATGAACTTCAGCAGCGCGCAGGAGTCGAGGTAGATCAACGGTTCCGCTCCCGTTCGCGGTCCTCCACCAGGAGGTCCGAGAGGCTGCCGATCTCCGGCAACAGGTCGAGGGCCAGCTCGGGCATGCCCTCCTCGGCGGGCGGGGTGACCTCGCCGGCCGCGACCATGCGTTCGAGGACCGTCGCCGGGGGTTCCTCCGGCACGAGTCTCAGCACGGGCCGCCCGCGGTCGGTGACGACGATCGTCGCGCCGGCCCGGACCCGCGCGACCGCCTTGGACGGGTTCTGGTTCAGCTCACGCAGTCCCATGGTCTCCATGCCCTCCAATGTAACTACGTCATGTAGGTACATCAAGGGCGGGCGGCGGCGCAAACCCCACGCCCAGGACGTTCAGCCCTTGCCCCGACTCGGCCGCTCTGCTCGCGGACGCCCGTTCGTGGTGCGAAGGTATGGTCGATATGGCCATATTCCGAGACGACGGGACGGAGACACCCACGTGGCGCGCAGCGTGTACGTGACCGGTATCGACCGGGGGGACGGCCGGCAGGCGGTCGAACTCGGGGTCATGGAACTGCTCACCCGCCAGGTGGACCGGGTCGGGGTGTTCCGGCCGCTGGTGCACGCGCACGCGGGGGCGTCTGCCGGCCACCGGGCCGGGTCCGAGCCGGGCTCGGACCACGTGGTGGAGCTGCTGCGCGGCCGGTACCGGATCGACCTGCCGAGTTCCGAGCTGTACGGGCTCAGCTACGAGGAGGCCGCCGCGCTGCAGGCCGCCCGGGGGCAGGACGAGCTGGTCTCCGCCCTGGTCGACCGCTTCCGCGCGCTGGAGCGGCGCTGCCAGGCGGTGCTGGTGCTCGGCACCGACTTCGCCGACACCAACATCCCGGACGAGCTGGCCTTCAACGCCCGGCTGGCCAACGAGTTCGGCGCCGCCGTGCTGCCGGTCGTCGGCGGGCACGCCGAGGACCCGGAGGCCGTCATCGCCGAGGTCCGCAACGCCCACCGGGCGTTCACCGACCTGGGCTGCGAGACCCTGGCGATGATCGCCAACCGGGTCGCCCCGGGCGCCAAGCAGCGGATCCAGCGCAAGCTCACCGAGAAGCTGCCGATCCCCGCCTACGTCATCCCGGAGGAGCCGGCGCTGGCCGCGCCGACCGTCGCCCAGCTGGTCGAGACGACCGGCGCCGAGGTCCTGCTCGGGGACGCCGCCGGCCTGGCCCGGGACGTCCGCGGCTTCGTCTTCGGCGGCGCCATGCTGCCCACCTTCCTGGACGCCCTGACCGAGGGCGCCCTGGTCGTCACCCCCGGGGACCGCGCCGACCTGGTGATCGGCTCGCTGGCCGCGCACGCCGCCGGCGCCCCGCCGATCGCCGGCGTGCTGCTGACGCTCGGCCAGCACCCCGGCCCGAACGTGATGGCGCTGGCCGCCCGACTCGCCCCCGGCACCCCGGTCGCGGTCGTCCCGGAGGGCAGCTGGCCGACCGCCGCGGCCCTCACCCACCTGGAGGGCAAGCTCACCGCGGCCAGTCCGCGGAAGGCCGAGATCGCCCTCGGGCTGTTCGAACTGCACGTCGACACGGCCGAGTTGACCAACCTGATCGAGGTCGGCCGGTCCGAGCGCGTCACCCCGATGATGTTCGAGCACGAGCTGCTGGAGCGGGCCCGGGCGAGCCGGCGGCACGTCGTCCTGCCGGAGGGCACCGAGGAACGGGTGCTGCGCGCGGCCGAGATCCTGCTGCGCCGCAACATCTGCGACCTCACCCTGCTCGGCGAGGCCGACGCGGTGCGCCGCAAGGCCGCGAGCCTCGGCATCGACCTCCCGCAGGAGCAGTCGGGCACCGACCGCGCCCAGGTCCGGATCGTCGACCCGACCACCAGCCCGCTGCGCCGCCAGTTCGCCGAGCTGTACGCCCGGCTGCGCGCCCACAAGGGGATGACCGTCGAGCTGGCGCTGGACGTGGTCACCGACGTCTCGTACTTCGGCACCCTGATGGTCCAGGAGGGCATCGCCGACGGCATGGTCTCCGGCGCGGTGCACTCCACCGCCGCGACCATCCGGCCCGCCTTCGAGGTGATCAAGACCTCGCCGGGCGCGGCCATCGTGTCGAGCGTCTTCTTCATGTGCCTGGCCGACAAGGTGCTGGTGTACGGCGACTGCGCGGTCAACCCCGACCCGGACGCCCAGCAGCTGGCCGACATCGCGATCCAGTCCGCCGCCACCGCCGCCCAGTTCGGGGTGGAGCCGCGGGTCGCGATGCTCTCGTACTCGACCGGCACCTCCGGGTCCGGCGCGGACGTCGACAAGGTCCGCAAGGCCACCGAGCTGGTCCGCGAGCTGCGGCCGGACATCCTGGTCGAGGGCCCGATCCAGTACGACGCGGCGGTGGACGCCCACGTCGCGGCCACCAAGCTGCCGGGCTCCGCGGTGGCGGGCCGGGCGACCGTGCTGATCTTCCCGGACCTCAACACCGGCAACAACACCTACAAGGCGGTCCAGCGCTCGGCGGGCGCGGTGGCGGTCGGCCCCGTCCTCCAGGGCCTGCGCAAGCCCGTCAACGACCTCTCGCGCGGCGCGCTGGTCCAGGACATCGTCAACACCGTCGCGATCACCGCCATCCAGGCCCAGGACGAGAAGGAGCCGAAGGCATGAGCGAAGGAACGCGCGTTCTCGTCCTGAACGCCGGCTCCTCGTCGGTGAAGTACCAGCTGATCGACATGCTGGACGGTGCCCGGCTGGCCTCCGGCCTGGTGGAGCGGATCGGCGAGCCCGGCGGGCGGCTGGTGCACACCCCGCACTCGGGCGGGCCGCGCGAGCTGCCGCAGCTCTTCCCGGACCACTCCGCCGCCCTGAAGGCCGTCGCCGAGGAGCTGGCCGCCGACGGCCTCGGGCTGGACTCCCCCGAGCTGGCCGCGATCGGCCACCGGGTGGTGCACGGCGGCAAGCGGTTCACCGAGCCGACCGTGGTCACCGACGACGTGCTCAAGGAGATCCGCCGGCTGATCCCGGTCGCGCCGCTGCACAACCCGGCCAACATCACCGGCATCGAGGTGGCCCGCGCGCTGCGCCCGGACCTCCCCCAGGTGGCCGTCTTCGACACCGCCTTCCACGCCTCGATGCCCGAGTTCTCGGCCCGGTACGCGATCGACAAGGCCGTGGCCGACGAGCACCGGGTGCGCCGCTACGGCTTCCACGGCACCTCGCACCAGTACGTCTCGCGGGCCACCGCCCGGCTGCTCGGCAAGGACCCGGCCGAGGTGAACGTGATCGTGCTGCACCTGGGCAACGGCGCCTCCGCCTCGGCGGTCGCCGGTGGTCGCTGCCTGGACACCTCGATGGGCCTGACCCCGCTGGAGGGCCTGGTCATGGGCACCCGCTCGGGCGACATCGACGCCGGTGTGGTGTTCCACCTGCACCGGGTGGGCGGGCTGTCGATCGACGAGATCGACGACCTGCTCAACCGCCGCAGCGGTCTGCGCGGCCTGTGCGGCGACAACGACATGCGCGAGATCATGCGCCGGGCCGGGGCCGGGGACGCCGACGCGAAGCTCGCCTTCGACGCGTACATCCACCGGCTGCGCAAGTACATCGGCGGCTACTACGCCGTGCTCGGCCGGGTGGACGCGATCGCGTTCACCGCGGGCGTCGGGGAGAACGCGGCGCCGGTGCGCGCGGCGGCCACCGCCGGGCTGGACGAACTGGGCATCGCGGTCGACCCCGAGCTGAACTCGGTGCGCTCCGGCGAGGCCCGGATCATCTCGCCCGCGTACGCCCGGGTGGCGGTCGCCGTGGTGCCCACCGACGAGGAACTGGAGATCGCCCGACAGGCCTTCGCCCTGGTCCACCGGCGGTCCGGGGACTGACCGGACGCCGTCTCGCCCCTCGGGATCCTTCGTTGGCGATTCCTCACGATTCGTGCCGAATGCACCTATAACACGAACGGATAGACTGATCCATATGCGCCGAGCGAAAATTGTCTGCACCCTGGGTCCGGCGACGGACTCCTACGAACAGCTGAAGGCCATCGTCGAGGCGGGCATGAACGTCGCCCGACTGAACATGAGCCACGGCAACCACGCGGACCACGAGGAGCGGTACCGCAAGGTCCGCCAGGTCTCGGAGGACACCGGCAAGGCCATCGGCGTCCTGGCCGACCTCCAGGGTCCCAAGATCCGTCTGGCGACCTTCGCCAACGGCCCGGTGACCGTCGACAACGGCGACGAGTTCACCATCACCACCGAGGACGTCCCCGGTGACCAGCACATCTGCGGCACCACCTACAAGGGCCTGCCCGGCGACGTCAAGCCCGGCGACCCGATCCTGATCAACGACGGCGTCATCGCCCTGGAGGTCGTCAGCGTCGACGGCCCGCGGGTGAAGACCGTGGTGATCGAGGGCGGCGTGCTCTCGAACAACAAGGGCATCAACCTGCCCGGCGCGGCCGTGAACGTGCCCGCCCTGTCCGAGAAGGACAAGGACGACCTGCGCTTCTCGCTGCGCCTGGGCGTCGACATGGTCGCCCTGTCCTTCGTCCGCAACGCGGACGACGTCAAGGACGTCCACGAGGTCATGGACGAGGTCGGCATCCGCGTGCCGGTCATCGCCAAGATCGAGAAGCCGCAGGCCGTCGAGGCCATGGAGGAGATCGTCCTCGCCTTCGACGCCATCATGGTCGCCCGCGGCGACCTGGCCGTCGAGTACCCGCTGGAGCGGGTGCCGCTGGTCCAGAAGCAGCTGATCACGCTGGCCCGCCGCAACGCCAAGCCCGTCATCGTCGCCACCCAGATGATGGAGTCGATGATCCACGCCTCGCGCCCCACCCGCGCCGAGGTCTCCGACGTCGCCAACGCCATCCTGGACGGCACCGACGCGGTCATGCTGTCCGCCGAGTCGAGCGTCGGCAAGTACCCGATCGAGACCGTCCGCACCATGAGCCGGATCGCCGAGAGGGCCGAGGAGGAGCTGCTTTCCCAGGGCCTCCAGCCGCTCAACCCGGGTCGCAAGCCGCGCACCCAGGGCGGCTCGATCGCCCGCGCCGCGTGCGAGCTGGGCGACTTCCTGAACGGCCAGGCGCTGGTCGCGTTCACCAAGTCCGGTGACACCGCCCGCCGCCTGTCCCGCTACCGTTCGCCGATCCCGGTGATCGCGTTCACCCCGGACGTCGCCACCCGCAACCAGCTCTCGCTGAGCTGGGGCGTCGAGGCGCACGTCACCGAGCAGGTCGGGTCCACCGACGCGATGGTCGCCCAGGTCGACCGCGAGCTGCTCAGCATGGGCCAGCTCGCCGAGGGCGCGACCGTCATCGTCACCGCCGGCTCGCCCCCCGGCATCCCCGGCAACACCAACATGGTCCAGGTGCACCACCTGGGCACCCGGGGCGAGTAACACCCCGTGGTTCCGACGCCCGTGGGGCGGTCCTCCGGTGGAGGGCCGCCCCACGGGCGTTCTCGCGACGTCGCCGCCGTGGCGCGGCTACCGGTCGCCTACTTGTCGCTGTAGGGCGCGTCGTCGTTGAACAGGCGCATGCCGGGAATGGTCAGCGTGCCGCCGAACTGGCCGGCCTGCTTGGCGGTGACCCCGGTCAGCTCCAGGTCCAGCGGGATCGGGATCGAGCCGATCAGGTCGTACAGCCAGCGCGGCAGGGTGTCCGGGGTGAGGGTGATCTCGCCCAGGTCGATCGGGATCGGCAGGCCGAGCACCTTGGAGAGGTGGCCGGACAGTCGCTCCACGTACATCGTGACCGGGCCCTTGCGCATGGTCGAGGTCGAGCCGGGGGCGCCCTTCACGTGGAAGGTCTTGCCGTTGCCCTGCAACGTCGACATGTCGAGGTTGTCGATGTCGACGCTGTCCACCACGAACTTCAGCACCCGCTTGGTGCCGGTCGGGGTCCGCACGTCGTAGACGCCGTGGAAGGCCGCGCCGTGCAGCGCCAGCCGGCTGGTCGCCAGCGTCCAGTTCTGCTGCGGGACGACGTCCCCGGTGGCGGGCGCGCCGGCGGTCAGGCCGCTGGTGTCCACCGCGCAGTTGGGGTTCGCGCTCGGCGAGGACGCCGGGGTGTCGCCGGCGGCCCCGGACGGGGTGGCGGGGGCCGTACTCGGGCTCGCCTTGCCGCTCGGCTTCCCCGTCGTGCCGCCGGCCGGGCCACCGGCGGCGGAGGCCGTCGCGGCGGGCGAGGCCTGGTCGCCCGCCGGGGCCTGCTCGCCGCTGCCGGCGGCGGGCGGCGGCGGGGTGCCGGGCTGCGCGTCGGCCGGGGCCCCGGTCGTCGGGGCCTGCGGCTGGGCCGGCGTCCCGGCGCGCGGGGCCGGGACGGCCGGCGCGGGGGCCTGGGTGGTGGCCGGAGCGGGGGTGCCGGTCGACTTGGCGCTCGGCGTCGGGCTCGGTGAACCACCCGGGTCCAGCAGGTGGTTGACGCCGCCCAGGACGTCGTCGATCAGCCCGGCCCGGTGGGCCGTGTCCGAACCGCCGGGGGCGGCGGAGCGGGCGACCGGCGGCGTGGTCGCCGGGGTGGTGGCCGCGCCGGTCGGGGCATCGGTCGGCGTCGCGCCGGCGCTCGGCGTACCGGCCGGCGCGGAGGGCTGCTGGGCGGGCGCGGTGGTCGGCGTCTGGGTGGGGATCGCGCTCGGCCCCGTCGAGGGCGCCGTCGAGGGCACGGTGGGGGGCGCCGTGGACGGACCGGGCGGCGGCTCGGGCAGCTCGCTCTTGGGGACGGGCGTCTCCAGCGGTGCGACGTCCGGCACGGTGGCGGGCGCGGTCCCGCAGGGCTTGCCCGCCGTGGACTCGGCGACGGCCGGGTTGGGGGTGTACGCGGCGGCCATCAGCAGCGCCGTCGGCACCGCGGCCATCGCCAGCGCGCGGCCTCTCAGCCGGACCCGGACGGGCGTGCGCGGCGCCACGTGTCGACCGGCGCGCTGCGGTTGGTCCTCCGACGCGCTCACCGCGCCTCCTTCGGGTCCACGGCGGCGGCCTGCTCGTTCGACGCGGCCTGTGCGGGCAGCTTCGCGGTGGGCGCTCCGGCCGCCGCGGGCTCGGTGGCGACGTTCTCGACGACGACCGCGCTCTCGCCGACGGCGGCCTCGGAGGCCGGTGTCCCAAGTGCGGGGGCCTCAGCAGCAGGGGCCTCGGCGGCGACGCTCGCGGCGACGGCGGTCTTGGCCGCCTTCGGCTCCGGCAGCGGCGCCCAGGACGCCATCAGGCCGCCGCCGATCAGCCCCGGCAGCAGCGCCAGGCCGAACCCGGCCAGGTTGGAGACCGGGATCGAGACCAGCGTCAGCAGCGTGGTGGCGACTCCCGCGAAGACCCGCACGGTCGGCTGGAACCACGCGGTCAGCCCGAGCACGATCAGCAGCACGCCGATGATCAGCGATCCGGCGCCCGCCGTGGTGGCCATGGCCACCGTCATGCCGCCCAACGAGAGCTTGGCGTACGGGAAGTACATGATCGGGACGCCGGCGATCATGGCCAGCAGGCCGCCGTAGTACGGCCGCGTCCGACGGAAGGTACGGAACACCCGGCGCAGCCACTGGACGGGGTTCTCGTGCTCGGCGGGCCGGAATGAGGCAAGGGCGCTGGACACGGTGCAGCTCCTCGATGGTGTGAACGAGGGATGGACGAGACACGGGATCCGGCGACGGCGCACGCGCCACCACCGGTCCCACAGGTGCCGTCGGGGCGGCGGACCGGGCCCGGTCCGCCGCCCGTCAACGGCCTAGTAGCACTCGCCGGTGCCGTCGGTGTGCAGCGCGAGCTTCAGGCCGGGGAGCTTGAAGGTGCCGGCCGAGGTGGCCCAGGCGGTCTGCTGCACGTTGTACAGGTCGGCCTTGTCGGCGGCCTGGGCGAAGCCGGTCGCGCCGGACGGCAGGCCGCCGAGCTTGGACTTCCAGCCCTGGGTGGCCTCGCCCTTGAGGGTCGAGGCGTCCTGGCCGATGTTGATGTTGGTGAACTCGGCGTCCGCGTTCAGCTGGTCGAGGTCGATCAGCAGGTTCTTGGCGTAGACCTGCTTCTTGACGTCGTCGCTGTTGCCCGCCTCCAGGCGAAGGACGATCTTGGGCAGCTTCCACGGCAGGCCGGGGATGACGTTGGGGTCGGTCACCACCGACTGGCAGAGGCCCTTGATGGTCGCCTCGTCGAAGGCCGAGACCGCGACCGGGTGCGGAGTGCCGTTCACCTCGGCGTCGATCGAGCCGAACTGGGCGAAGTTCTTGCCGTGCAGCTCCGGCGTGGTGACCTTGAAGCTCTGGCCGGAGACGCTGAACGAAGCCGCCAGCGCGTTGTTGGCCATGGCGGCGCCGACCATCGCGGTGGCCGCGATGCTCGGCACCATCACCAGGGCGAAGCGCTTCCAGCGGGTCTTGCCGTAGGTCTGGGACATGCGAGTCCTCCTTCTAGGACGTACATCTCCGGCTCCCCGGCGGCGCGCCCGCGCCGGTGGGGGACTGGGATGGGAGAGAGCTACGTCCTCGGTAGCGGAGAGCGCCTTGGGCGTCGTCGGACGCGGGAGCGGCCGGCACACAGCGGCACTCCCGTCCCTCCACCGGCCGCCCTTGCGGGGCGGCGGGCAGGACCGACGACATCGGCGATCACCCCCGAGCGACAACCAGCGACCGCGCAGGGCCGCGCGGCCGGTCGAAGGACAGGAACCGCCGTGGGACCGCGGATACCCCCCTGCCCTCCCTACCGCCGACCGGGGCCGACGGATCACCCGGTGGGGATCCCGTGCTCCACGTGGCCGACCGGATCGGAGGGTGTGGAGTCAGGGACCGGGCGTCGCCGATCGTGCTCGAATCCCGGGCGAAGCACAAGAGGTTCCTTACTGACGGGTAATGCAACACCCGACAGCGTTGATCATGAAATCGACGCGACATGCACCGTGTGTGACGTCTTGAAGGAAACGTGACGAAGAAATCCGCCGGAAACACGAACGAAACACCCGTGGACAGTCACCAGGTGTGACTGTCCACGGGTGTTGTCAAGATTTGGTAAACCTCTGTCCGGTTGACCGGATTGTCGCCAAATCACCCGGCGACACCGCAGGTCATCCGCCGTGCCAGGACCCGCCCGGGACCGACCGGGCCCGAACCGGAGGCGGCGTCAGAACAGCACGCGCGCCAGCGCGGTGCGGGCCGCGGTGACCCGCGGGTCGTCCGGGCCGATCACCTCGAACAGCTCCAGCAGGCGCAGCCGGGCGGCGTCCCGGTCCTCACCGGCGGTCCGGCCGACGGTGTCCACCAGCCGGCCGAAGGCGTCCTCGACGTGACCGCCCACCAGGTCCAGGTCGGCCGCCCGCAGCTGGGCCTCGACGTCCTTCGGGTCGGCCGCGGCCGCGGCGCGGACGGCCTGCGGGTCCACGCTCTCGATCCGCTGCAGCAGTTCGGCCTGGGCGAGGCCCAGCCTGGCCTCGGTGTTGCCCGGCTGGTCGGCCAGCACGTTCCGGTAGGCCTGGACGGCGCCGCCCAGGTCGCCGCTGTCCAGCGCGTCGTGCGCGGCGGCCAGGGCCGGGTCCTCCGGCCGCTGCGGGGCGGCGTCCGACGCCTCGCCCGGGGCCCCGGCGCCGCCGACCACGCCGAAGCGCTGCTCGGCGACCAGGATCAGCTGGTCCAGCACCTTGCGGACGTTGGCCGCGCTCTCGGCGCCCTGGAACAGCGGTACCAACTGGCCGGCCACCACGGCCATCACGGCCGGGATGCCCTGGATGCCGAACTGCTGGGAGATCAGCGGGTTGGCGTCCACGTCGATCTTGGCGAGCACGAACCGGCCGGCGTACTCCTCGGCCAGGCCCTCCAGGATCGGGCTGAGCTGCTTGCAGGGGCCGCACCACTCGGCCCAGAAGTCGATGACGACCGGCACTTCGGTGGAGCGCTGGACGACCTCGGCCTCGAAGGTGTCCTCGGTGACGTCGATGACGAGCGCGTAGGCGGACTGCGCGGGGGCGACCCCGGCCGCTTCGTCGGCGGCCGCCTGGCGGGCCCGCTCGACCCGGGCCTGCTCGGCCTTCTGGGCAGCCTCGCCGGCTGCCTTCACTGCGGCGAGGTCGACCGCACCGCGCAGGGCGGAGCTGTTGAGACGCGAATTCCGTGGCTGCATGGCACCATCCTCCCCCGTCCGCGCCGCCTGCGGGCAACCAACCTCGGGAAAGTCGCCCCGCACGGGCCGCGCGGCGCGGATTCCCGGGCGCGGTGGCCCTCCCCCGGTAGCCTGAACCGTTCGGCGCGGATCCCCACCCGCGCCCGCGCCGCCCCGTCCCACGGGTGCGGCGCCTGGTTGTCACTGCTTTCGCTACGAGTCGTAGCGTAACTGGAGCCGGGGTCCCGGCCGCAAGCCCCATCGGCGGTTCCGCGACGTGACCTGCCCCACTTTCCGGGGCGGCCCGGCTGCCCGAACGGGCGAACAGCCGCTACCGTTACCAGCCCCACCCATGTTACTCACCAGTAGAGCGCAAGGAGGCCCGGTTGCCGGCCCCCCAGCCCCCCGCGAACCCGGACGTCACGGGCCCGGAGACCGCGGACGGCCCCGCCCCCTCGGCGGGTGCCACGACCAGGGCCAAGGGGCGCCCGCGCAGTGCCGCCGCCGACCGCGCCATCCTCGACGCCACCCGCGAGGCCCTCGCCGAACTCGGCTGGGGCGGGCTGACCATGGGCCACGTCGCGACCCGCGCCAAGGTCGCCAAGACCACCCTCTACCGCCGCTGGCCGTCCAAGAACGAACTCGTGGTGGACGCCGTCGCCAGCCTCTTCGACGACCTGGTGATGCCCGACCTCGGCAGCCTGCGGGCCGACATCGAGGCGGTGGTCGCCCAGTTCGCCGACCTGCTGGCCCGCCCCGAGACCCAGGCCGCGCTGCTCGCGCTGTTCGCCGAGGGCACCCGTGACCCGCACCTGCACCGCCGCATCCGGGAGGCCATCGTCGACCCGCAGAAGCGCCTGGTCCGGCAGGGCCGGGCGGCCGCCCAGGCGCGCGGCGAACTCGCCCCGGACGCCGACCCGCGGACGGCCGACGAGGAGATCGACATCATCTTCGACACCATCGCCGGGACGGTCGAGCACCGCGTCCTGGTCAGCGGCGAGCCGATCACCGCCGACTGGACCCGCCGCTTCACCAACCTGCTGCTCGGCCCCTTCCCCAGCCTGCTGGCCAACTAGGCCCAATGCCGGTGACTTTAGGTTGCTCCTGGCTGGGTGATGGTGACTGTCGCCGGTTCTGGTTGCGGCCAGTTGCGGTGTTGGGAGCGTT